>NZ_JBFUMY010000063.1:0-55295 GCF_054049135.1 Kitasatospora sp. P5_F3
GTCACCGCCACGTGGCGGTGACCGACCGACGGCTCAGAGATCCTTGCGGCGGTAGAAGCCGTACCGGTTGTCCATCGTCGACACCCGGGAGACCGTCCCGGCCTGGCCGGCGTTCTCGATGGCGATGTACTTGGTGTGCTCGGCGTTCGCCCATCCCCCGAACAGGATGGTGTGGTCGCCGTTGATCAGCGCGTCGCCCGGCTGCAGATCACCCTTGCTGATCTTGTACGAGTACTTGTCGGTCATCAGCGCGTCCGTGTTCGGACCACCGTAGGAGCCCGGCGGGATGCCCCAGGCGGCGCTGACGAAGCCCGAGCAGTCCACCCGGTAGCCGGCGGTGATCGCGCCCTGGCTGTAGCCGAGCTTCATGTCCACGCGCTTCATCGCCCGCTCGAGGATCTCCTTGCGGTCCTCCCCCAGCCCGTCCATCTTCGGCCGGACCAGGGCACCCTGACCCTCACCGTTCCTCGGGTGCTTCTTACTGTTGCCGTTCCAGTCTTCCCAGCTGTCGCCGTTGATGTACTTCACACCACGGTCGTCGGTGGTGTGGTCGCCGAACTTCCCGTGGTCCCCGTCACCCTGGTGCTTGCCGCCGCCACCGGTGTTGCCGCCCCCGCCGGTGTTGCCGCCGCCGCCCTTGTCCTTGCTGTTGATCCGGGTCGAGCCGCTGTCACCCTTCGGCTGGGCGTTCTCGCGCTGCTTCATCTCCTCCTGGATCTTGCGGTCGGCCTCGGCGTACTCCTTCATCACCGCCTTGATCTTCTCGGTGTCCTCGGAGATCGCCTTGGTCAGCTTCGCCTTGGTCTCCATCAGGTGCCGGGCCTTGGACTCCACTTCCTTGGCGTCCCGGAGCACGTCGAAGGCGATGCCGAAGCCGACGATGCCGGCCAGCGGGCTGGCGGCCAGGTCGACCGCGACCGCCTTCGCCAGGGTTTCCTGGATCTTGCCGAGCTTCTGCTGCATCTCGGCCATCCGCTGACTGACCTGCTGCCAGTCCTGCTGGATCCTGCCGAGTTCCTGCAACTGCACGCCGAACTGCTCACCGGCCATGGTTCCCCGTCCCCGTTGTCCTCGTGATGGTCTTCTGCCGGTGGGCGTCAGAAGCTGGCCAGGCGTTCGACCGCCTTGCTCAGCCCGTCCAGTTCGTCCGCCACCCCGGCCATCTCGCGGACCCGACCCTGGGCGTGGTTGGTGAACGCGTCGGCGGCGGGGCCGTGCCAGGTGAGCTTGCCGAGCGCCGAGTTGACGTCCGTGCTGAGCTTGTCGAACTCCTTGCCGAGGTCGGCGAGTTCCTTGGCGATCTGACGCAGCTCGTCCTCGCCGCCGCCGAACATCTCACCCAGGGCCCAGCGGGCGATCTCGGCGGGGGCCATGACGATGTCCTTGACCACCCTCGCACCCGCGCCGACCAGGTCCTTGGCGTCGTCCCATGCTTCGCTGATGAAGTTCAAAGTGGCTCCCCCGGAACCTCGTACCTGCAAGATGACAATCCGTCAAAAGGCTATCCGAACACCTGAGTCCCGGGGAGTCCGCCCACCACCCGGACTCCGGCCGGTCCACGCACGCCGCTCGCCAGCACGGCGCACGCTTCGAGGACGAGCCGTCCGTCCGCGTCCAGCCGGTCCGCCACCAGGCGGTCGTACGCCCGCTTGAGCGCGGCCAGCACGGACTGCGGCTGGGTGGTGACCACCAGGCCGATGTTGGCCACGCCGCCGGCCGGGCCGGCCCACCAGTCCTCCGGGTCGACCCGGTACGTCCAGCTCAGCTCGGCGGCCTCGACCTGCTGCCAGCCCGCCTCGGTGAGCAGCCCGGCCAGCCCCTCCGGCGTCCGGTCGAAGGCGACCGGGACGGACGGGAAGAGCGGGCGCTCCACCGCGACCGCGTCCAGCACCTCGCCGAACAGGTCCATCGCCCGGTTGGCGCCGCCGTGCCAGAGCGTCACGGCGCCCCGGCCGCCGGGGCGGACCACCCGGCGCAGCTCGGCCAGCGCGGCCACCGGGTCGGCCACGTGGTTGACCACGAAGTTGGCCGTAACCGCGTCGAACTCACCGTCGGCGAACGGGAGTCCGGGCAGCAGGGCGTGCGAGACCGGCACCTCGGGCAGCCGTTCGGCGGCCACCTTCACCATCTGCGGCTCACCGTCCACCGCCGTCACCGTCGCGCCCAGGGCCAGCGCGGCGGCGGCCACCGAGCCGGTGCCGGTGCCGACGTCCAGCAGTCGCAGGCCGGGGCCGGCCGCCACCCGGTCGAGCAGGGCCGGCACCGCGCCCGCGCAGAGCCCGGCGAAGCCCCGGAGGTAGGCGGCCGGCACGCCGTCGCCGGACCACATCCGGCGCTCGTGCCTGTCGAAGTCCTGCATGTCCACCCCTCAGGTAGTCCTGCCGCAGCCTACGACGGGGCCGGTCGAACGGTCTGTGACACTGGAGGTGCTCGAAAACCGAGGTGCGCCCGCCCGCCCCTCCTTGCGAACCTAGAGGGATGTCCGCAGTGAGTTCTCCCCAAGCCCAGCCCACCGATGTACCCACCGTCGGGGAGCTGGCCGCTCGGCTGCCCGAGCTGACACTGCGTGACCAGCAGCGGATCGGCCGTCGACTGGACGGGGCACGCCGGGTCCGCAAGCCGGAGGCCCGCGACAAGATCGCGGCCGAGCTGGCGGTGGATATCGGCCGCGCCGAGCTCCGGGTCGAACAGCGCCGGAACGCGGTGCCGGTGATCACGTACCCGGCCGAGCTTCCGGTCAGTCAGAAGAAGGACGACATCCTGGCGGCGATCCGGGACCACCAGGTGGTGATCGTCGCGGGTGAGACCGGCTCCGGCAAGACCACCCAGATCCCGAAGATCTGTCTGGAGCTGGGCCGCGGGGTGAAGGGCCTGATCGCCCACACCCAGCCGCGCCGGATCGCGGCCAGGACGGTGGCCGAACGGGTGGCCGAGGAGCTGCACACGCCGCTCGGCGAGGCGGTCGGCTGGAAGGTCAGGTTCACCGACCAGGTCGGCCCGGACACCCTGGTGAAGCTGATGACGGACGGCATCCTGCTGGCCGAGATCCAGACCGACCGGGAGCTCCGCCAGTACGACACCCTGATCATCGACGAGGCGCACGAGCGCAGCCTCAACATCGACTTCATCCTCGGGTACGTCAAACAGCTGCTGCCGCGCCGCCCCGACCTCAAGGTCGTGATCACCTCGGCGACCATCGACCCGGAGCGGTTCGCCAACCACTTCGGCGACGCGCCGATCATCGAGGTCTCCGGCCGCACCTATCCGGTCGAGGTGCGCTACCGCCCGATCATGGAGGAGGGCGAGGAGGACACCGACCTGGACCGCGACCGCGACCAGGTGCAGGCGATCTGCGAGGCGGCCCAGGAGCTGCAGGCCGAGGGGCCGGGCGACATCCTGGTCTTCCTCTCCGGCGAGCGGGAGATCCGCGACACGGCCGACGCGCTCAACAAGCTGAACCTCAAGTTCACCGAGGTGCTGCCGCTGTACGCCCGGCTCTCCTCGGCCGAGCAGCACCGGGTCTTCCAGCGCTCCAACAGCCGCCGGATCGTGCTGGCCACCAACGTGGCCGAGACCTCGCTGACCGTCCCCGGCATCAAGTACGTGATCGACCCGGGCACCGCCCGGATCTCCCGCTACAGCCATCGCACCAAGGTGCAGCGGCTGCCGATCGAGGCGGTCAGCCAGGCCAGCGCCAACCAGCGCAAGGGCCGCTGCGGCCGTACCTCGGACGGCATCTGCATCCGGCTGTTCTCGGAGGAGGACTTCCTCGCCCGCCCCGAGTTCACCGACCCGGAGATCCTGCGCACCAACCTGGCCTCGGTCATCCTGCAGATGACGGCGGCCGGCCTCGGCGACATCGCGGCCTTCCCGTTCCTCGACCCGCCGGACTCGCGGAACATCAAGGACGGCGTCAACCTGCTGCACGAGCTGGGCGCACTCGATCCGGCCGAGAAGGACCACCGCAAGCGCCTCACCCCGCTCGGCCGCAAGCTGGCCCAGCTGCCGGTGGACCCGCGGATGGCCCGGATGGTGATCGAGGCCGACCGGCTCGGCGTGGTCCGGGACGTGATGGTGATCGCCGCCGCGCTCTCCATCCAGGACCCGCGCGAGCGCCCGGCCGAGAAGCGCCAGGCGGCCGACGAGCGGCACCGCAGGTTCAACTCGGAGACCTCCGACTTCCTGGCCTTCCTGGCGATGTGGCGGTACGTCAAGGAGCAGCAGAAGGAGCTCTCCTCCTCGGCCTTCCGCCGGATGTGCAAGTCCGAGTTCCTGAACTACCTGCGGATACGGGAGTGGCAGGACATCTACACCCAGCTGCGCACGGTCGCGAAGCAGCTCGGCGTCACGATCGAGGAGCCGCACGAGGACGCCGAACCGGACGCCGACCGGATCCACCAGGCGCTGCTCTCCGGCCTGCTCTCGCACCTCGGCCTGTTCGACGTGGAGAAGCGCGAGTACGCCGGCGCCCGGGGCGCGCGCTTCGCGGTCTTCCCCGGCTCGGGGCTGTTCAAGAAGCCGCCGCGCTGGGTGATGTCGGCCGAGCTGGTGGAGACCTCCCGGCTGTGGGCCAGGATCAACGCCAAGATCGAGCCCGAGTGGGTCGAGCCGCTGGCCGAGCACCTGATCAAGAAGAGCTACAGCGAGCCGCACTGGGAGAAGAAGGCCGGCGCGGTGCTGGCGTTCGAGAAGGTCACCCTCTACGGGATGCCGATCGTCGCCCAGCGGAAGATCAACTACGGGAAGATCGACCAGGAGCTCTGCCGCGAGCTGTTCATCCGCAACGCGCTGGTCGAGGGCGACTGGGAGACCCATCACCAGTTCTTCGGCGAGAACCGCCAACTCCTCAGCGAGGTCGCCGAGTTGGAGAACCGGGCGCGCCGCCGGGACATCCTGGTGGACGACCAGACCCTGTTCGACTTCTACGACGCCAGGCTGCCCGAGGACATCGTCTCCACCCGGCACTTCGATGCCTGGTGGAAGAAGGCCAGGCACGACCAGCCGGACCTGCTGAACTTCGAGAAGTCGATGCTGATCAACGACTCGGCGGACGGCGTCACCGAGGCGGACTACCCGGACTACTGGCAGCAGGGCAAGCTCCGGTTCAAGCTGACCTACCAGTTCGAGCCCGGCAGCGACGCGGACGGCGTCACCGTGCACATCCCGCTCCCGGTGCTCAACCAGGTCACCGCCGAGGGCTTCGACTGGCAGATCCCCGGCCTGCGCGCCGAGCTGGTCACCGCGTACATCCGCTCGCTGCCCAAGGCGCTGCGCCGCAACTTCGTCCCGGCCCCGGACTTCGCCGGCAAGGCACTGCGGCTGGTGAAGGACCGTCAGGAGCCGCTGCTGCCCACCCTGGAGCACATCCTCAAGCGGATGTCGGCGATCACCATCCCGCCGGAGGCCTGGGACGACGAGCGGGTGCCCGACCACCTGCGGATCACCTTCCGGGTGGTGGACGGCAAGAAGAAGCTGGCCGAGTCCAAGGACCTGGAGGAGCTCCGGCTCGGGCTCAAGCCCAAGCTCAAGGAGACGCTCTCCTCGGCCGCCTCCGGCCAGGGCATCGAACAGACCGGCCTGACCAGTTGGCCGGCCGGTCTGCCGGTGCTCCAGCGCACCTTCGAGCAGCGCGCGCGCGGCCACTCGCTGCGGGCCTACCCGGCGCTGGTGGACGAGGGCGACTCGGTGTCCATCCGGCTCTTCGACACCCCCGAGGCCCAGCAGCAGGAGATGTGGGCGGGCACCCGGCGGCTGCTGATGCTGAGCATCACCTCCCCCGCCAAGGCCATCCAGCAGCGGCTCGGCAACCAGGCCAAGCTGGCGCTCTCGTACAGTCCGCACGGGTCGATCCCGGCCCTGTTCGAGGACATCGTGGCGGCCGCCACCGACCGGCTGATGGCCCTGCACGGCGGGCCGGCCTGGGACGAGGCGTCCTTCACCAAGCTGTACGACAAGGTCAGGGCCGACCTGTACGAGCTGTCCGCCGACACCACGCTGAAGACCGCCACCGCGCTGATCGCCTTCCACAAGGCGTCCAACCGGCTGAAGAGCGTCTCCAGCCCGGTGCTGCTGACCGCCGTCAACGACGTCCGGCTGCACCTGGCCTCGCTGGTGCACCCCGGCTTCGTCACCGCCACCGGCTGGCAGCGGCTGCCCGACCTGAAGCGCTATCTGCTCGCGGTCGACCGCAGGCTGGAGGCGCTGCCCAACCACCCGCAGCGCGACCTGCTGCACCTGCACAAGGTCCAGCAGGTGCAGGACGCGTACGGCGAGCTGCTCGCCAAGGTGCCGGCCGGCCGGGAGCCGTCGGCCGAGCTGCGGGCGATCCGCTGGATGATCGAGGAGCTCCGGGTGAGCTTCTTCGCGCAGGGCCTCGGCACCCCGACGCCCGTCTCGGAGAAGCGGATCCTGAAGGCGATGGAGGCGGCCGCCGCCGGGCTGTAGAGCCGGTTCGACCTGGGGGGCCAGGATGCAGTACGATCTGTCTTGTTCGCGAGCGAGAAGCAGACGGACAAGACAGATCGCAGTAACACTCTGGTCCTGTGGAGCAGTTGGTTAGCTCGCCACCCTGTCAAGGTGGAGGTCGCGGGTTCAAGTCCCGTCAGGATCGCCGTTCGCAAGAGGCTCGGAGCCATCAGGCTCCGGGCCTCTTCGCGTTGCCGCTGACCGGGCGTCAGCTTCTACGTCACGGTAGGTCTAGACCACAAGATAACGCCGCTGTGATGGTCGTCACTTATCTTTTCCTGAGACCGGACAGGTCGGATGCCCCTGCGAGGGTCGCTGATTTAATATATAAAATTGCACACGCATTACCCGTCTTTTCCCCCACCTCACACGGGCCCCAATAGGAACACTGCATTCCGGGCAAGCCGAAAGGGGCCGCTTCCCCGACCCGGCGGAGTCAGGGATGCGGCCCCTTGCAGTGAGCTGGCGAAAAGGCCCCGGAGGGGCCTTCTCAGGCTTCGGTGCGCTGCGCCGGAATACCGGCCAGCAGTGCGCGCACCTCCGCCTCGCGGTACCGGCGGTGACCGCCGAGAGTGCGGATGGACGTGAGCTTGCCCGCCTTGGCCCAGCGAGTGACCGTCTTGGGGTCAACGCGGAACATGGTGGCGACCTCTGCCGGCGTCAGCAGGGGCTCGGCGTCAGGGGTACGAGCGGTCATGAGCGGCCTCCTCGGGAGAACCGAACCAGGGCGGTTCTATCCTTCAAATTCTGCACCTTGGCCCGCGATGCCCGAAATGGCATAGACGGGCCGAGTCGGTAATAGGACGAACGGCTTGTCCTGGTGTCTACAACTACACCATTCGTCCAGCCCCATCGGCCAAACCGCCAAAATTGACCCCTCACGGGTTCAAGAGCGACGGATGGCCATGGACCGTCCCATAGCGGACAGTCACCAATCGGTGACAAGCGGTTATGAGAGGACCAGACCCTTCGTTTCCCCGCAAAACAGGCACTACTCCCAGATCCACTCAGAAGTGGACACATCTGAGTGAACTTGGGCTGGTTGTCCCATTTTTACACATAGGCGTAAGTAAGCGTCAACGGTGAGTAGTGTCACGTTCGAGGGGTATTGACCCGAACCGGGACCTTCGTCCCGGACCCCAGGCCCAAAGGTCCCAACCATCATCGCCTGCCGCACTGACACCTGCCCCGCCCGGGACTGACGTCTCGTCAGTGCGCCCGGCGTCAGCTCGCGTAGCGAAGCGCGTGCACCCGCCGCCAGCGCTCGGTCACGGTCTCGTACATCCGGGCCGCCTCCCGGCCGTCCCCGGCCCGCAGTGCGGCCACCCCCGCCTCGATCTCACCGACCGAGTCCTCCTCGGCCAGCCCGGCGCCCAGCAGGTGCACCAGGCCGCCGTAGTCCAGCTCCACCAGCGAGCGCGGGTGGAACTCCTCCAGCCACCGCCCCAGCTCCTCCACCCCACTGGCCAGCGCCCCGCTCGGCACCCGCTCCCGCAACGCCCGGTACACCCGGGCCACCCGGCGGCGGGCCTGCGACATCGGCGTCAGATAGAACAGCGCGGCCGGCCGGTCCGGCGGGCCGGCGGGCAGGAAGCAGCGGTCCTCGGTACCGAACGGCAGGAACCAGCGCACCGGCACCTGCCACCGGTTGGTCAGGATCCACGGCCGGTCGTCCGGATGGGCCGCCCGCCAGCGCTCGCGGTCGGCCTGCGCGGCCGCCCGGACCACCGGTGGCAGCACGGTGTCCAGCAGCGCCACCGGCAGCGACTCGGCCAGCTCCTCCATCGCCTGCCAGCTGCGCAGCCTGGTCGCCCACGGACAGACGTAGGTCACCCCGTCCAGCACCCGGACGAAGGCCCGCTCGCTCTCCCGCTCGGGCAGTGCCCGCGGCGTCCGGGCCAGCAGCTCGGCCAGCGCGCCCCGCTGCTCGGCCAGCACCGCCGGGGCGACCGCCTGGGCCGCCTCCACCGCGTCCGGGCCGTACCGGGCCGCGTAGGCCTGCCAGCGGGCCCGCTCCGGGCCCGGATAGGCGGCCAGCGGCTCGTACACGCGCAGATGGGCCGCGTAGGGCGGGAGCACCGAGGTACGCACAGCGGTCACATCCGGCATCGTCGCACGGGGGAGCCGACGGGGTGCCCCGGACGGGGCTGAATCGTTGTGCCAAGGGGCAGAACCGGCCGTAGCCCCACGACTAGGCTTCGTTACAGGCGCCCACACCACAGCAGTGGGCCACAGATACTGGAGTCACCACAGTGACCGACGTACAGACTCTGTCCGCTTCGCACCCCGCACCCGGCGTGCTGAGCAGGATCTTCCGTACCGAGCAGGACGGCGCGCCGAACGACGGCCACGAGCAGGTCGTGCTCTGCCATGACCGCGCCTCGGGCCTGAAGGCCATCATCGCCATCCACTCCACCGCCCTCGGCCCGGCCCTCGGCGGTACCCGGTTCTTCCCGTACGTCTCCGAGGAGGCGGCGCTGGAGGACGCGCTCAACCTCTCGCGCGGGATGAGCTACAAGAACGCGCTCGCCGGGCTCGACCTCGGCGGCGGCAAGGCCGTCATCATCGGTGACCCGAGCACGGCCAAGAACGAGGCGATGCTGCGCGCCTACGGCCGCTTCGTGCAGTCGCTGCGCGGCCGCTACGTCACCGCCTGCGACGTCGGCACCTACGTGCAGGACATGGACGTGGTGGCCCGGGAGTGCGACTACGTGACCGGCCGCTCGCCCGAGCAGGGCGGCGCCGGCGACTCCTCGGTGCTGACCGCCTTCGGCGTCTTCCAGGGCATGCGCGCCTCCGCCCAGGCCAGCTGGGGCCAGCCCACCCTGCGCGGCCGCCGGGTCGGCATCGCGGGCGTCGGCAAGGTCGGCCACTACCTGGTCGGCCACCTGGTCGCGGACGGCGCCACCGTGGTGGTCACCGACGTGTCCGAGGCCGCCGTGAACCGGGTCAGGGCCGCCTACCCGGACGTCGAGGTGGTGGCGGACACCGCCGCGCTGCTGCAGGCCCGGCTGGACGTCTACGCCCCCTGCGCGCTCGGCGGAGCGCTGGACGACCACACGGTCGGCGCGCTCGGCGCGGCCGGCACCGCGGTGGTCTGCGGCGCGGCCAACAACCAGCTGGCCCACCCGGGCGTGGAGAAGGACCTGGCCGGCCGCGGCATCCTCTACGCGCCGGACTACCTGGTGAACTCCGGCGGCGTGATCCAGGTGGCCGACGAGTTCGAGTCGCAGCACAAGGGCGGCTACAACTTCGACCGGGCCAAGACCAAGGCCACCAAGATCTTCGACACCACGCTGGAGATCTTCACCCGGGCCGCCGCCGACGGCGTGCCGCCGGCGGTGGCCGCCGACCGGCTGGCCGAGAAGCGGATGCGGGAGATCAGCGCGCTCCGCTCGGTGCTGCTGCCGGGCGCCCGGCGGAGCTGACCGTGGGCTGCGGGGGAGGTTCGCCTCCCCCGCATCACGATGTGGAACCGGATTCTCGATTGGTAGCCCGAACGGGCGATGCCGAGCCCCCGGTCGGGGGATAATCGGTCTCGGAACAACAGGCCTGGGCAGGCTCTGAACAGCCTGCGAAAGCCCGAAAATCCCCTCGTGACCTGGAAGGACCTGGTTTCGGGGGGTGGCAGTGCGCGCCACGTCACACCGGCGACGTACCGTTCGGCGGCGGAAACAGGTACCGTTAATGCTCCAAGGGACGGTTCTCCCACTTCGGGCAGACCGCTCCTGATCATGAACACGTGTCAGACTCGGGGCCGTGAGCCCCATCGTTGAGGGGGTCGACCCATGGGGCGCGGCCGGGCCAAGGCCAAGCAGACGAAGGTCGCCCGCGAGCTGAAGTACAACGGCGGCGGCTTTGACGCCAACCGTCTGTCCAGCGAGCTGGGTGTATCGCCCTCCACTGCTTCGATCAAGCCGGAACCGATCGAGGAAGAGGAAGAGGACGATCCCTACGCGGCGTATGCGGACCTCTACGCCGACGAGGATGACGACGCGGAAGCGGACGCCGGCAGTAGCCAGTCCCGCCGTCGCGCGTAAGAGCCTGACCTGACCGGCTCGGTACCCACGGGTGCCGAGCCGGTCTTCGGCGTTCCCGCGCGACCGCGTGCGGTGTGAAGGGCCCGGAAACGCCTGAGGGCCCCCGGAGGGGCCCTCAGGACAAGGTGGGCGCAGGGCGGTGGTCAGCCGATCTGGAAGCCCTCGTACGCGTTGTAGAGCGTCGCGGCGTCACCGTGCTCGTCGGTGCGGTCCACGATGTCGCCCAGCAGCCAGGCCTCCACGTCGCGGTCCTCCAGGATCGCGAGCACCGTGTCGACCGACTCCGGCGGGACCACGGCGACCATGCCGACGCCCATGTTCAAGGTCTTCTCGATCTCCAGGGCCGCCATCCTGCCGACCTTGGCGACGGTCTGGAAGACCGGCAGCGGGGACCAGGTGCCACGGTCCAGGCGGGCGTGCAGACCGGCCGGGATGACCCGGGCCAGGTTGGCCGCCAGGCCGCCGCCGGTGACGTGCGAGAAGGCGTGGATCTCGGTGGCCCGGGTGAGCGCCAGGCAGTCCAGCGAGTAGATCCGGGTCGGCTCGAGCAGCTCCTCGCCGAGGGTGCGGCCGAACTCCTCGACCTTGCGGTCCAGCTTCCAGCCCGCCTCGTTCAGCAGCACGTGCCGGACCAGCGAGTAGCCGTTCGAGTGCAGACCCGAGGCAGCCATCGCGATCACCACGTCGCCCGCCCTGACCCGCTCCGCGCCGAGCAGCGCGTCGGCCTCGACCACACCGGTGCCGGCGCCCGCGACGTCGTACTCGTCCGGGCCGAGCAGGCCCGGGTGCTCGGCGGTCTCGCCGCCGACCAGCGCGCAGCCGGCCAGCACGCAGCCCTCGGCGATGCCCTTGACGATCGCCGCGACCCGCTCCGGCACGACCTTGCCGACGCAGATGTAGTCGGTCATGAAGAGCGGCTCGGCGCCGCACACGACCAGGTCGTCGACGACCATGCCGACCAGGTCGTGGCCGATCGTGTCGTGCTTGTCCATCGCCTGCGCGATGGCGACCTTCGTCCCGACCCCGTCGGTGGCGGAGGCCAGCAGCGGGCGCTCGTAGCGCTTGAAGGCGGAGGCGTCGAAGAGCCCGGCGAAGCCGCCGAGGCCGCCGACCACCTCGGGGCGGTCGGCCTTCTTCACCCACTGCTTCATGAGCTCGACGGCGCGGTCGCCCGCCTCGATGTCGACACCTGCGGCGGCATAGGTGGCGCCGCTGCTCTGGTTGCTGGTCACTGCTGACGGCCCTCTCGGGTCGGGGGTGGTGGGACTGGGGGTGGTCTGACCATTCCCTACGGACGCCGCAGCGCGTCGCCCGCGCCGTGCCCGCCGAGCAGGGACTGGACACCGTCCAGGTCCGAGCCGGTCGGCTTGGTGCGGACCGCGGGCTGCTGCTTGCCACCGGCGATCTCGGCCTCGAGCAGCAGCTTGCCGAGCAGCGCCGGGTCCGGCAGCTCCATCGGGTAGACGCCGTCGAAGCAGGCCCGGCAGAGGTTGTCCTTGGGAATCGTGGTCGCCTCGATCATGGCGTCGATCGAGATGTAGGCGAGGGAGTCCGCGCCGAGCGTGCGGCCGATCTCCTCCACCGTCATGCCGTTGGCGATCAGCTCCGCGCGGGTGGCGAAGTCGATGCCGAAGAAGCACGGCCACTTGACCGGCGGCGAGGAGATCCGGATGTGCACCTCGGCGGCACCGGCCTCGCGGAGCATCCGGACCAGCGCGCGCTGGGTGTTGCCACGGACGATCGAGTCGTCCACGACCACCAGGCGCTTGCCCTGGATGACCTCGCGCAGCGGGTTCAGCTTGAGCCGGATGCCGAGCTGGCGGATCGTCTGGCTGGGCTGGATGAAGGTGCGGCCCACGTAGGCGTTCTTCACCAGGCCGGAGCCGTACGGGATGCCGCTGGCCTCGGCGTAGCCGATCGCGGCGGGGGTGCCGGACTCGGGGGTCGCTATCACCATGTCGGCCTCGACCGGGGCCTCCTTGGCCAGCCGACGGCCCATCTCCACCCGGGAGAGGTGCACGTTGCGGCCGGCGATGGAGGTGTCGGGGCGGGCCAGGTAGACGTACTCGAAGACGCAGCCCTTGGGCTTGGCCTCGGCGAACCGCGAGGTGCGCATGCCGTTCTCGTCGATGGCGATCAGCTCGCCGGGCTCGACCTCACGGATGAAGGACGCACCGCAGATGTCCAGGGCGGCCGTCTCGGAGGCCACCACCCAGCCGCGCTCCAGGCGGCCGAGCACCAGCGGGCGGATGCCCTGCGGGTCGCGGGCCGCGTAGAGGGTGTGCTCGTCCATGAAGACCAGCGAGAACGCGCCCTTGACCTTGGGCAGGATCAGCTTGGCGGTCTCCTCGATCGAGAGATCGGGGTGGCCCGCGAGCAGCGCCGTCACCAGGTCGGTGTCGTTGGTCGCGGCGGAGCGGCCGGAGCGCGAGACGTGCTCCTCGCCCGGCAGCGCGGCCACCATCTCGGCGAGCTCGGCGGTGTTGACCAGGTTTCCGTTGTGGCCGAGGGCCAGCGAACCGTGAACGGTCGCCCGGAAGGTCGGCTGGGCGTTCTCCCAGACCGAGGACCCGGTGGTCGAGTAGCGGGCATGTCCGACGGCGATATGCCCGTGCAGGGAACCCAGGGAGGCCTCGTCGAAGACCTGGGAGACGAGTCCCATGTCCTTGAAGACCAGAATCTGGGCGCCGTTGCTGACTGCGATGCCCGCGGATTCCTGTCCGCGGTGCTGCAGGGCATAGAGGCCGAAGTACGTGAGCTTTGCGACCTCCTCGCCGGGAGCCCAGACACCGAAGACGCCGCAAGCGTCCTGGGGGCCTTTCTCACCGGGAAGAAGATCGTGGTTGAGTCGTCCGTCTCCTCGTGGCACGTCTTCGAGTCTAGGGCAGTTCCGTACGCCTTCCCGAACAGCGGCCGGGTGCGCAATTGGCCGATCCGATAGCAACGCGCGTAGACAAAACCCCTTACCGCTCCGGCGCTTTTCTCGGCAACAATTCGTTGAATGTGCCTCGGGCCTTGCCGCACCCGGACTGCGACCCGGTCGGCGGGCTGACGGGTCGTCGGACGGCGGCCCCGGACGTGACGCTGCTCACGCGAGCGGGAGCAGCAGCTGCCACACCCCCGGATGGACGGTCCAGACCCGCGACCGGACCGGGCCGACCCGGCAGCCGTCCGCCTGGTAGCCGAACCCCCGGCCGGTCACCGAGAGACGGGTGGCCCGGACCGTCCGCGGGCCCCTGGCCAGCTGGAGCAGCAGCTCCATCTCGCCGGAACCGGCCGAGAGGACGGCCTGCAGCCGGTGCACCGGCTCGTCCAGGTCCACCAGCAGCCGGCCGTCCACCTCGACCCGGAGCCGGGGCTCGTCGGAACCGAGTGAGGTCCCCTGCTCGGCCGCAGCCAGTTTCGCCCATAGCGAACGCAGTCCGGCCGGGCGGCCCGCGGTGTGGGTGTGGATGCTGACCCCGCCGAACGCCACCCCGCCACCGTCGTCCACCAGCAGGTCGAGCTTGCGGGCGGCGCCGTGCAGGACCGCCCTGGCGGCCGCCACCGGCTGCGCGGGAACACCCAGCGAACGGCCGGTGGCCACCGCCTCGGCCCGGCCGACCGGGACCAGGCCGACCGGGTCGGTGCCCAGCTCACGCTGCCGGTGCAGGGCCTGCAGCACTCGTTGCAGCGCCAGATCAGAACCGATCACAACCGGGCGGCGGCGGCCTCGATGGGCCAGCACCCGGTCCAGTTCGGACGGACTCTCCGGCAGCGCGACCTTCACGTCCGCGCCCCCGCTGAGCACGTCCCGGGCGATCCGGACCGACTCGCCGTCGGCCTGCCGGGCCGTCGGGTCGACCAGGACCAGCAGCTGACCAGGGGCGTCCGGATCGACGGCGCGGTCTTCGGGCGTGGACAGCGACGACACGACCGGTCCTTCCTCAGGTAATCTCTCGGTGCAAGAGCCCCTTGCGCTATTGCGCCAGGGGCTTCGTCTATCTCGGGGCAGACTGCGGCCTACGCAGGATGCCCCAACCGGAAGGGGTGTACGCCTGTGCCGGCACTCGTGCTCGTTGGTGCCCAGTGGGGAGACGAAGGCAAGGGGAAGGCGACGGACCTCCTCGGCGGCTCCGTCGACTACGTCGTTCGCTACCAGGGCGGCAACAACGCCGGTCACACGGTAGTCATCGGCGATCAGAAGTACGCCCTGCACCTGCTGCCTTCCGGCATTCTCAGCCCGAACGTGACGCCGGTGATCGGCAACGGTGTGGTGATCGACCCGGGCGTGCTGCTCTCCGAGCTGGCAGGCCTGAACGACCGCGGCATCGACACCTCGAAGCTGCTGATCTCGGGCAACGCCCACCTGATCACGCCGTACCACCGCACCCTGGACAAGGTCACCGAGCGCTTCCTCGGCAAGCGCCGGATCGGCACCACCGGTCGCGGTATCGGCCCGACCTACGCGGACAAGATCAACCGCGTCGGCATCCGGGTCCAGGACCTCTTCGACGAGTCGATCCTGATCCAGAAGGTCGAAGCGGCGCTGCACGACAAGAACCAGCTGCTGGTCAAGCTCTACAACCGCCGCGCCATCCCGGCCGACCTGGTGGTCCAGGAGTACCTCGGCTACGCCGACAAGCTCCGCCCCTTCCTGGCCGACACCACCCTGGTCCTGGACGAGGCGCTGAAGGCCAACAAGGTCGTCCTGCTGGAGGGCGGCCAGGGCACCCTGCTGGACGTCGACCACGGCACGTACCCCTTCGTCACCTCGTCGAACCCGACCGCCGGTGGTGCCTGCACCGGTGCCGGCATCGGCCCGACGAAGATCGACCGGGTCATCGGCATCCTGAAGGCGTACACCACGCGGGTCGGCTCGGGCCCGTTCCCGACCGAGCTGCTGGACGCCGACGGCGAGGCGCTGCGGCGGATCGGTGGCGAGCGCGGTGTCACCACCGGCCGTGACCGGCGCTGCGGCTGGTTCGACGCGGTGATCGCGCGGTACGCGACCCGGGTGAACGGCCTGACCGACTTCTTCCTCACCAAGCTGGACGTGCTGACCGGCTGGGAGGAGATCCCGGTCTGCGTGGCGTACGAGATCGACGGCAAGCGGGTCGAGGAGCTCCCGTACAGCCAGTCGGACTTCCACCACGCCAAGCCGATCTACGAGAACCTCCCCGGCTGGACCGAGGACATCTCGAAGGCGCAGACCTTCGCCGACCTGCCGAAGAACGCGCAGGCCTACGTGAAGGCGCTGGAGGAGATGTCCGGCGCACCGATCTCGGCGATCGGCGTCGGCCCCGGCCGGACCGAGACGATCCAGATCAACTCGTTCATCTGATCGGGTAGGCAAGCACGAAGGGCCCCGCGCAGTGCGCGGGGCGCATGCCGAAGAAGGTCGAGACGATGGTGCGGGCGGCGGCGCCCGGGTCCACGTCGGGGCGCAGTTCGCCCTGTTCGAGGGCCTGGCCGAGCAGGTCGGCGAGCAGTTCGATCCAGCCGATGTACGGGGTCGGCAGCGGCAGTCCGATCAGGATGGACTCCAGCTGGAGCCGGGCTCCGGCCTGCACCACCACGTCCTCGGCGAACGCCTCGGCGGCGCCGTCCACCATCGCCAGCACGGTGCCGAACGGGCCGGCCTGCTGGGCCCTGGCGCGCTCCAGCAGGGCGGGCCAGCGGGTGTAGTGGGCCTCCACCACCGCGACCGCGAGGACGTCCTTGCCGGGGAAGTGGAAGTAGACGGCTCCCTTGGTCATCTTGGCCGCGGCCGCCACGTCCTGGACCGAGGTGCCGTGGAAGCCGCGAGCTGCGAACAGCTCTGCGGCGCAGTTCAGGACCAGCTCCCGGGTCCGCTGGGCGCGGTCCTGCCGGAGGTCGGGACTGCGGCGGGCGCTGGGCGGGGTGCTCTCCCAGCCTGCGAGCTTCGGTGCGTCTTCCACGCTGTGGGCCTTCCGGTGGTGCGTTGTGCTCTGTCGCCGAGGGTATCCCCGGGTGGGGCATTGCAATATACATCCCGGCAGGTATATTTTTGCCCAGCGCCGAACGTGATCACCAAGTCACTCAGGCGTACGAGGAGTCGGGCCAGGTCATCGCCATCGGCACACTGACCGCCCCACTCGGCCGGGGACCCGCAGTCCAGCCGGCCCACACCCGCACGACGAGCCGTCCGTACAGCGGACCAGCCACGACCCGTGCCGCACCGCCCGGCCCGCAGCCGGAACATTCCGCTCGGAATACCCACCTGCCCGCTCCCGGTCGCGCAACGGCGCCCGACCGCCCGGACAGGCCTTGTAGCTCATGGAATTCCCAAGGGGAGGGTTCGTCCATGTCGCCTGCCACCACCACCTGCGCACCATCCGTACCGGCCACGATCGGAGCGGCCGCGGGGGCCGACTCCGCCCGCCGGCCGCTCACCTTCGACCGGCCCGTGCCGCGGGCCAGCGTGCACAAGAGCGCCGACCGTGAGGTGCTGATCACCGACGCACGGCGGCTGACCGGGGACCGGTACGCGGTCGCCGCCCGCTGGTCCAGGAACCACCTGCTCGACCACCGCCCGGAGGCGCTGACCAGCGATCCGCTGCTGCTGGTGGAGACCGTACGGCAGGCCGCGATCCACCTGGCGCACCGCTTCCTGGACGTCCCGGCCGGTCATCCCTTCGTGATGCAGGACCTGGACTTCGAGCTCTTCGGCGACCGGCTCCCGGGCGGCGGCCGGGCCGGGCTGCCGGTGCTGCTGGACGCCACCTGCGTGCGCCGGATCACCGGGCGGCGGTTCCGGTTCGCACTGGAGGCCACCCTGCTGGTGGACGGGGTGCGCTGCGCCCGGATGGGGGTCCGCTGGGAGGTGCTGCCGCCCGCGCCGTACGCGCTGCTGCGCGAGCGGGCCGGCTGCCGGGCCGGGGCCGCGCCGGTCGGCCGTCCGCTGCCGCCGGACCGCCGCGACGTCGTACTTGCCGACGATCCGGCGCTGCCGCAGGGGAGTTGGCGGCTGCTGGCCGACCCCACCCACCCGGTGCTGTTCGACCACCCGTGCGACCACGTGCCCGGCACCGTACTGCTGGAGGCGCTCCGCCAGGCCGCCGGCAGGACCGTGCCCGGCTGGTCACCGACCGACGGGCGGCTGGTCTTCCACTCCTTCGGCGAGCACGGCCGGGAGGTGACCGTCTCGGCCCGGGTCGAGGACGGCCGGATCCTCACCCTGGCCACCCAGGACGGCCGCCAGGTCGCCTCCGCGCTGTTCGACGCCCGGACCGTGGCCTCGTGCTGACGGAACGTCGGGCGGACGCCCGCTGCGATCGGCGCGGCCGGGGCCGTCGGCCGGCGACCGGCCAGGCGGTCGCCTTCTTCGACGTGGACGAGACGCTGATCGCCGCCAAGAGCATGGTCGCCTTCTGGCAGCACTGGGCGCCGGACCGCCCGGACGAGCTGGTCACGCTGCTCACCGGGCCGCTCACCAGGGCCGAGCGGAACCGGGCGTACTTCCGGCTGTTCGCCGGGGTGCCCGCGGACCGGCTGCGGGCGGCCGGTTTGGACTGGTACCGGAGCTTCCGGACCGGTCCTGACGCCTTCCTGCCCGGCTCGGTGGCCGCCCTGCGCGGGCATCTGACGGCCGGTCACCGGATCGCGCTGGTCTCCGGCTCCTGCCGGGAACTGCTGGCCCCGCTGGCCGAGGAGCTGGGGGCGGAGCTGATCCTGTGCACCGAACCCGAGCTGGACCGGACCGGCCGGCTGACCGGTGAGGTGGCCGAGCCGATGATCGGCGAGGCCAAGGCGGCCGCGGTCCGCCGGACCATCGCCGCCCTCGGCCTGCGGACGGCGGACTGCTACGCCTACGGCGACGACGCCACCGACCTGCCGATGCTGCTCGCGGTGGGCCACCCGGTCGCGGTCGGCACCGACGCCGGTCTGGCGGAGCAGGCGGCCCGGGCCGGCTGGCGGGTGCTGGGGAACTGAAGGGCGGCGGCTCCGGGCCTCGGGGTCGCCGCTCACCCGGCCTCCAAAAAATACCTTCCCGTGGGTATATTAATGACGGTCCATCAAGGACCGGAGGA
Source organism: Kitasatospora sp. P5_F3 (assembly GCF_054049135.1). Classification (NCBI taxonomy): domain Bacteria; kingdom Bacillati; phylum Actinomycetota; class Actinomycetes; order Kitasatosporales; family Streptomycetaceae; genus Kitasatospora; species Kitasatospora sp. P5_F3. The sequence goes on from NZ_JBFUMY010000063.1 coordinate 18,539, forward strand.
GGACCGCCATGCATGTCCGAGCGGACGGAGCGGAACGAAGATGAACAGCACGCTCGACCTGGCCTGCCTGGGCATCGGCCCGGACGCCCTCCGGGTCTACCTGCACCTGCTCGACCACCCGCGCTGCACCGACCTGCCCGGCGAGAGCGGCCTGCCGGCCGGAGCGTCCGAGCGGGCGCTCACCGTGCTGGCCGGGCACGGGTTGGTGCACCCCGGTCCCGACGACGGCCCGTGGACCGTGGTGGACCCGGCCGGCTCGGTGGAGCGGCTGATCGAGCGTCGGTTCACCCAGCTCAACGACGACCTGCGCCGGGTCGCCGCCGTCCGGACCGCGCTGCCGGAGCTCTGCGCCGCCTTCCGGGACGGGCACCGGGACGAGCCGCCGGTGGAGATCGAACGGCTGGAGGGGGTGGCCGAGGTCCGGTCCCGCCTGGACGACCTGGCCTTCTTCGCCCGGCACGAGGTACTGGCGCTGCAGCCCTCGTACTCCCCCGAGATGATCGCGGTGGCCCGGCCGCTCGACCTGCGCTGCCTGCGCCGGGGCGTCGGCCTGCGGACCGTGGTGAGCCAGGAGGCCGCCGAGCACCCGGTGACCCACGCCTACCTGCGCGAACTGGCCGGGCTCGGGGCCCGGATCCGGGTCAGCGACCGCGCGGTGGAGCGGCTGGTCGCGTACGACGAGGAGGTCGCGGTGGTGCCGGTGGACCCGCGGCGGAGCGGGCGCGGCGCGCTGGTGATCCGTCAGCCCGGGCTGGTCTCCAGCATGGTGCGGCTGTTCGAGGAGATCTGGTCCTCGGCGTACGACCTGGAGGGGCCGACCGCCGCCGGTCCGCTCAGCGCGGCCGACCGGGAGGTGCTGCGGATTCTGTGCGCGGTGGACAAGGACGAGATCGGCGCCCGGCAGATGGGGGTCTCGCTGCGGACCTTCCGCCGCTACGTGGCCGATCTGATGCTCCGGCTGAACGCGGCCAACCGGTTCCACGCCGCCATGCTCGCCAAGGAGGCGGGCTGGATCTGAGAGCGGAACCGGATGGCCGCGCTCAGCGTCACTCCCAGCCGTTGTCCATTTCGCTCCCCCGTCCGTGGCTTGCCGATCATGCCGGGCCCGCTGCCCGACTTCGTCAAGTCTGCCGCCCCGGCGGGCGGACAGGACGGGTCGTGATCGCCAGCAAGCTGCCAGCGCACGACATCTTGGTGTCACCCCTCGGCCAACCGCCAGGTCCGCAGCGCCGGGTCGGCCAGTGCCCGGGTGACCTCGGCCCGGAGCGCGGTCAGGCTGGGGGCGTACCCGGTCAGCTCCAGCAGCCCGGTGGCCGGCGCGCGATGGACGGTCCGCCAGCCGGGCGGCAGGTGGGCCAGCAGCCGGACCGCACCGATCGGGGCGACCCCGGCGGCCAGTGCGTCCTCGGTCCCGACCAGCACCCGGTACGGCGTAGTGCTCTCCATCAACGGGCGACCCTTTCGGCGTACTTGGTAGGTGCACCATCATCTCCGTGCCCGGAGCGTCCACCTGGCGGACCGTCCGTCAGCAAGCTGCGCGGCGCTGACAGCTTGCTGACAGCCGGACCGATTGCCGTCAGCCGACCAGCCAGCACCGGGAGCAGGTCGGCCAGTCCGTCCCGGTAGAAGTGCCCTCCGGGCAGGGTGAGTTCCTCGAATCCGCGGTCGGTGAGAGCGGCCCAGCCGGACAGCAGCTCGGCCGTCACCAGCGGATCGTCCGCGCCGCGCACCGCGAGCACCGGGCAGCCGACCGGCTCAGGGCCGGCCGGGCGGTAGCGGGCCGCCGCCGTGACGTCGGCCTGGAGCACCCGGCCGAACAGCAGCCGGGCCGCCGGGTGCGCCCTGAGCACCGGGGGAAGCCCGCCCAGGTCGGCCACCCGTTGCCACAACTCCTGGTCGGTGCCGACCAGTTCGGCGGCGGTCGAGTGCAGCCAGGGCGGCGCCGAGGCGCTCACCAGCAGCAGCTCGGGTGCCCGGCCGAGCGCGTGCGCCCGGGCCGCCCAGGCGGCCCCGAGCAGTGCGCCCATGCTGTGCCCGACCACCGCCCAACGCTCCCCCGGGGCCGGGGTGTGCTCGGCCACCAACAGGTCCACCAGCGCGGGCACCGAATCCAGCAGCGGTTCACCCAACCGGCCGCCCCGGCCCGGCAGTTCGACCGCCACCGGCTGGACGCCGAGACCGCTCAGCCGCTCCGGCCAGTCCTTGAACACCCCGGCCGAAGCACCGGCCGGGGGGAGCAGGAACAGCTTCATGCGGGCACCGGCACGGCAGCCGCGTCGACGGTGGCCAGCTCGGCGGTCACCACCCGGCCGAGTGCGCCGAGCAGCGCGGTGTCCTTCACCTCGTTGCCCAACTGGGCCGTCCGGCACAGCATCTTGAGCATCCGCCAGGCCCGGACCGCCTCGTTGAGCGCGGCCATCAGGCCCGCACCGCCGTCCGGCAGCCGCTCCCAGGGCTCGGTGCAGCGGGCGTACGCCTCGATCAGCGCCAGGTAGGCCCGCTCGGTCATCAGCGCGGAGGTGTACGAGTTGGCGAACTGGGCGTAGCGCCGGACGCCGCCCGCCGCCAGCGCGTCGGTGAACGCCTGCCGGTACGACTCGATCTCCCCGGCCAGCCGGGCCCGGTCGGCCAGGAACTCGTCCACCGCGCGCGCCTCGCGCTCGCGCACCGCACCGGACTCCAGCAGGCCGAGCGCCCGCTCGCCGACGTTCAGCCGGTAGAGCGTGTCGTGCTTCTCGTAGACGTGGAACAGGTTGGAGCGGACCGACTCGACGAACAGCTGCCGGTCGAAGGTGAGCGCCAGCGTACGGGTGCCGACGTTGTCGATGCCGGTCCACGTCTCCGGGTCGAAGTCGATCACCGTGACCTTGTGGCCGTTGGTGCGGTGCTCCTGCAGGTAGTACTCCTGGAAGTGCTCGTGGTAGTAGCTGTCCACCCGGGCGATGCAGTGGCCGTGCTCGCGCACGGTGGCCTCGATGGTGGCGGCCAGGTCGCCCTCCACCGGCAGGTGGTACTTCTCCACCCCGAACTCCTGGAGCAGCACCACGTCCCGGGCCGCCTCGCTGTCCAGCAGGTTGCGGCAGGTCAGGCCGCCCCAGTCGGCCTGGATCCGGGGCGCGCCGGCCACCAGCAGGAAGGCGGCGAACAGGCGGCTGGGCAGCAGCTGGGCCAGGCTCACCACGTGGCAGTCGTAGTAGACGCTCTCCACGGCCTCCCACTCCAGGCCGGTGACCCCGGAGCGGTGGCTGATCTGACCGGCGTTCATCTGGTGCTCCCGTAGGCGAGGACGAGCTTGGTGGGGGACCGGAACGAGAAGCCCTCGATCGGGTCGGGGTGCGGCTCGGCGAACCGCAGGCCGGGGCAGCGCTCCAGCAGGATCCGCAGGGCGGTGATCACTTCGGCGAGCGCCATCCGGCGGCCCATGCACTGGTGCCGGCCCGCGCCGAACGACAGGTGGCGGGCGGCCGGCCGCTCCGAGTCGAAGACGTCCGGGTCGGGGAAGACCTCGGGGTCCCGGTTGGCCGAGCCGAGCAGGACGGTCAGCAGCGAGCCGCGCGGCACCTCGGTGCCGAGCAGTTCGCCGCCGGTCCAGATCCGTACGGTGCTGTGGATCGGCGGCTCGAAGCGCAGCGTCTCCTCGACGATGCCCTCCAGCAACTCCGGCTCCGCGTAGGCACGTTCGAGAAGTTCGGGGTGGGCGCAGAGCACGTGCAGGGCGTTCGCGAGCAGCCGGTTGCTGGTGTCGATGGCGGCCGGGATGAGCAGGCCGATCTGCCGGACGATCTCGTCGTCGGCCACCTCTGCGCCCTCGGCGGCGGCGGTCAGCAGCTGGCCGATCACGCTGCCGTCCGGGGCCGGGCGGAGCTCGTCCACCCGGCGGTGCAGCAGCTCCCGCATGCCCGCCCAGGCGGTCACGGCCGCCCGCCGGGTGTCGGGGGTGGCGGCGTCGAAGTAGCCGATCACCGCGTCGGTGCAGGACTGGAACTCGGCCACGTCCTCGGTCCTGACCCCGATGATCTGCGACATCACCCGGATCGGGACCTCGTTGGCGAAGCCGGCCACGAAGTCGGCCCGGCCGCTGCCGCCCAGGCCGTCGATCACCCGGTGCACCGAGTTGGGGACCAGGTCCTCCAGGTAGCCGGGTACCGCGGGGGCGGCGAAGGAGCGGTTGGTCAGCGAGCGCAGCCGGGCGTGCTCGCGGCCGTCCACGTCCATCACGGTCCGGCCGAACAGCACCCGGGAGGCCCGGAACGGGCTCTCCACCGAGGCGTTCTTGTCCTTCAGCACCGCGCCGACCGCCTGATGGGTGGTCACGTAGTAGGTGCGGTCCGGCTCGGACCAGACCAGCGGGCCCTGCTCGCGCAGCCGGGCGTACGCGGGGTAGGGGTCGAGCCGGAAGGCCGGGGAGTCCAGCCCCGCGGTGGCCCGCTCGGCGGTGACGGTCATCGGGCCTGCTCCCCGGTGACGGCCCCGGTGCTGACCGCGACGAACCGCAGCCGCCAGTAGTCGGCGTACCAGCGGCCGTCCCGGCGCAGGGTGGGCCCGGCCAGCTCGCCGGCCCGGCGGAAGACGTCGTCGTGCTCGGCCTCGGGCAGGTGGGCGACCAGGGCGGAGCCGAACATCCGCAGCCAGTCCACCACCCCCTCCGGGCAGTCGTGCAGCTCGGTCTCGCGCGGGAAGTGCTCGATCCGGCTGACCCGGAAGCCGTTGTTCTCCAGCAGTTCGGCGTACTCACCGGGCTCGGGGAAGTACCAGGGCGAGCGCATGCCCGCGTCCTGGCCGCGCTCGGCCAGCGCGGTGCGCAGCGCCTCGACGATCCCGGCGACGTTGCGGGCGCCGCCCATCTCGGCGACGAACCGGCCGCCGGGGCGGAGTGCGCTGCGGACCGAGCGGATCACCTGCTCGGGGCGGGTCATCCAGTGCAGGGCGGCGTTCGAGAACACCGCGTCGACCGGCTCGACCACCTTGAAGTCGTGGCCGTCGGCCAGCACGGCGGGCTGCCGGAGCCGCTGGCTGGCGGCCACCACCATCGCCGGGTCACTGTCCACCAGCAGCACCCGGGCGCCCCGGCCGCGGATCTGCTCGGCCAGCTCGCCGGTGCCGCAGCCGAGATCGAGCACCGTCTCGCCGGGCTGCGGGGCGAGCAGGTCGAGCACCCCGCCGGCCAGCCGGGAGACATAGCCGAACTGGCTGTCGTAGCGGCCCGCGTCCCAGGCCGGGACCTCGACGGGCTGCTCCAGGATTTCCTGAGTCATCGTCATCCTCTCTCGATCTGCATGAGCATCAGTTCGTCGGTGCCACCGGCCAGCGCCAGCCCGAAGCCGTCGCGCAGCGCCCGTTCGGCCGGGTGGCCGGTGCAGTAGCCGTCGGCGCCGGCCAGCTGGATCGCCTCGTCGGCGACCCGGCGCAGCAGCACCGAGGCCCGGTACTTGCACATCGCGGCGTACGCCGCCGTGCAGCCGCCCTCGACCAGCAGCCGGACGCCCTGGAGCGCGGCCGAGCGGACCTCGGCCACCTCGGCGGAGAGCTCGGCGAGCAGGAACCGGACGTGCTGGTTGGTCAGCAGCGGGCTGCCGAAGGTCTGCCGGTGCCGCGCTCCGCTGACCGCGTCGTCCAGCACCGCCTGGGCCAGTGCGGTCATCCGGACGGTGAGCATCACCCGCTCGTGGATCCAGTGCCGCATCAGGGTCAGCAGGCCCTGCCCGGCCGGGGCCAGCACGGCCAGCACCGGGGCGGAGCGCAGGCTGATCGAGCCGGTGAGCCCGGTGTGGCCGGAGCCCGCCAAGGCGGTCACCTCGACCTCGTCTGCGGTGGCCTGCCGGGTGTCCACCAGCAGCAGGGCCGGGCCGGTACGCGGTCCGGTGTGCCGCTCCGGGTCGTCGGCCAGCACCAGCAGCAGGTCGGCGAACGGGGCGTTGCTGATGAACCACTTCTCCCCGGTGACGGTGAGCCGCTCCCCGTCCCGGCCGACCCGGGTGGTCAGGGTGGAGAGGTCGCTGCCACCGTCCGGCTCGGTGGCGGCCAGCGAGACCGTCACGGTGCCGTCCAGCAGCCCGTCCAGCAGCTCCGGATGACCGGTCAACAGCCTTGTGCCGACCTCCAGTTGGGTCAGTACGGCGGCGCCGGGGGCACCGTTGGCGACCTGGGCGAAGGCGGTGTGCAGCTGGATCGCCCGGCCGAGCGCCAGGCAGCGCGGGCTACGGCCGTCCGGCTCGGGGGTGGTGGCCGGCCAGGCGGCCCGGAGCAGACCGGCCGCGCCGAGCGCACCGATCAGCTCCCGGACCGGCGGGACGGCCGGATCCTCCCAGCGGTCGGTGGCCAGCAGCTCCGGGTGCGCCGCCACGAAGGCGGCCACCCGGTCCGCGTAGTCCTGGTCCGGGTTGGCGGCCGGCTCCCTGCGGGTGACCAGCGGGGCCAGGTCGGGCTGCGGCGAGACGGCGGTGGTGGCGGCAGGGCCGGCGGTGTCAGTCATCCCAGCCCGCCAGCCGTGCCAGGGTGGTCATCATCATTTCGTCCGATCCGGTCGAGATGGAGAACAGCCGGGCGTCCCGGAACGCCCGGTTGGCCGGGCTCTCGGTCAACTGCCCGGCGGAACCGTGCAGATGGAGACACTCACGGGCCACCGTGCGGGCCAGCCGGCTGGACCGGAGCTTCACCGCCGCGGAGGCCGAGCGGTAGTCGGCGCCGCCCTCCCAGCGGTCGATCGCGGTGTACGCCAGCTGCCTCGCGCTCTCCACCTCGGCGCGCAGCCGGGAGAGCCGGAAGCTGACGTCCTGTCGGCTGCCGATCGGGGCGCCGAAGCTGATCCGCTGGTCCAGTCGCTCCCTGGTGCGCTCCAGCAGCCGGTCGGCGATGGCCAGCGCGCGGCAGGCGGAGATGATCCGCTCCTGCTCGAACTGCCGTAGCTGGGTGACCAGTCCGAGCCCGTGGCCGCCGATCCGGTACTCCGTCGGTACGAAGACCCGGTCGAAGTCGACCGTGCCCGCCACCCCGGCCGCCCGCAGTCCGAGCGTCGGGGCACCGGGCGTCACCGTGACGCCCTCGCCGAGCGGCACCATCAGCAGCACGTGGCCGAACGGTCCGCGCGCCTCGGGCAGCCGGGCCAGCACCGCGAACGCGTCCGCGTACAGGCCGCCGACCACCCAGCGCTTGCTGCCGGTGAGCAGGTAACCGCCCTCCACCGGCGTGGCGGTGGAGGTCACCGCGGCCACGTCGGAGCCCGCGCCCGGCTCGGAGACCGCGTGCGCCAGCACGCACTCCCCGGTGAGCGCCGGCCGGAGGAAACGGTCCACCGCAGCCGGGGTGCCGCCCTCGGCGATCATCGGGGCCACCATGTCGTTGTGCACGGTGAGCGTCATCCCGACACTGTCCGAGGACAGGCCGCCCAGACACTCGGCGAACACCACGTGCTCCCAGGCACTGCCGCCCGCGCCGCCGTGCTCACGCGGGAAGCGCAGCCCGAGCCAGCCGCCCGCGCCGAGCCCGGCCAGTACCTCGCGGACCGGGAACCGGCCGGCCGCCTCCCAGTCCGGGATGTGCGGTTCGACCTCGGCGGCCAGGTGGGCGGCCAGGCCGGCCCGCAACTCCTCCTGGGCCGGGGTGAACCAGCCCGTTCTGACACCCTGCAGGACGGTCATCGGGCCCCCACGAGTTCACGCAGCCGGACGGTGTCCGGCTTGCCGGTCGACAGCGCGGGGAACTCGGGCACCAGAACGAACTCGCGCGGCACCATGTAGCGTGGCAGTGCCCCGGCCACGTGCGCGGCCAGTGCCGCCTGGTCCACAGCGGCCCCGGCCCGCAGCCGGACCACGCAGGCCAGCGCCAGGCCGTCCCGCTCGTCCGGGGCGGCGGCCACGAAGGCCTGGGCCACCGCCGGGTGGGACTCCACCGATCCGCGCACCTCGTTCAGGTTGATCCGGTAGCCCCGGATCTTCACCTCGTCGTCGGCCCGCCCGGCGAAGGCGATCACACCGTCCGGTCCGCGCCGACCCAGATCACCGGTCCGGTAGTGCCGGACCCCGGCCACCTCCAGGAAGGCGGCCGCCTGCTCCTCCGGTCGGTTCAGGTAGCCGGTCATCAACTGGTCACCGGCGATCAGGAGTTCGCCGGGCCCGTGCTCGGTGACGGTGCCGTCCGGGGCCCGGAAGGCGACCGTGACGCCGGGCAGCGGCGTACCGATCGGGTAGTGCGCGGTCCGGTCGGGCTCGCGCTCGGCGATCGGCTGGGCCACCACCAGGCAGGTCGCCTCGGTCGGGCCGTAGCCGTTCACCACCCGGACCTGCTCGGCCGCGGCCAGCCAGGACTGCACGGTGGCCGGGTTGAGCACCTCGGCCCCGGTCATGATCCGGCGCAGCGAGCCCAGCCGACGGCCGGTCAGACCGTTGCCCTGCTGGGCCAGCAGGGTCAGCGTGGAGCCGACCGCCGCCAGGTGGGTGACCCGCTCCCGTTCGATCAGGTCCAGCAGCAGCGCGGGCAGCGGCAGCGCCGGGCCCAGGTGCACGGTGGCGCCGTGCAGCAGCGGCAGCAGCAGATCGACCACCGAGACGTCGAAGTGCAGCGCCGAGGTGTTCAGGCAGACCGACTCGGGGCCGATCTCCAGCAGCGGCCCGACGCCCGCGAAGAACGCGTCCAGCGCCCGGTGCGGGATGCAGACGCCCTTCGGAAGCCCGGTCGAGCCCGAGGTGTAGAGCACGTACGCCAGGTCCTCAGGACCGACCTCGGCCGGCCGGAACGGCTCGTCGGCGTGCTGCTCCACCAGGTCCTCGACGGCCAGCAGCCGGACCGGTCCGAGCTCGGCGGTCAGCCGGGGCATCCTGCCCCTCGGCCCGAGCACCGCCGCCAGTCCGGCGTCGCCGACCAGGCTGCGCCGCCGGGCGGCCGGGGCGGCCGGGTCGAGCGGTACGTACGCCGCACCGGCCAGCAGCACGCCCAGCAGGGCGGTCACCGCGGCGGCCGACTTCTCGCCGTGCACCCCGACCAGGGCGCCCCGGCCGATACCGCGCCGGCGCAGTCCGGCGGCGACCGCGGCCGCCTCCCGGTAGAGCTCGCGGTAGCCGAGCTGCCGCCCCGAGGTGACCAGGGCGGCCCGGTCGGGCGCCGCCTCGGCGTGCCCGGCCAACGCCCGGAGCAGACTGCCGGTCACCTGGTGCCCCGGCGGACCACCAGGTCGATCAGTGCGCCGAGGCTCTCCAGGGCGTCCAGATCGTCCGGCTCGGCGCCGAACTCGACGCCGTGGTCACTGCTCAGACGGACCGTCAGCTCGACGGCGTCCAGCGAGTCCATGTTCAGGGCCCGCATGAAGTTGTCGTCGGCGGCCAGCTCGGCGCCGACCTCGCGCTTCTTGATCACGCCGAGGGTGTGGATCAGGTTGTCCCGGACCGTGTCGGCCACGATGGTGCTCATGTGTTCGCCTTCGTTGTCTGAGTGAGCGGGATGGGAGGAGGGGTGTCCGCCGGGGGGCGGGTGCGGCGGGTGCCCTGGGAGAGGACCGTCCAGGCGACCGCGGCGGTGACCAGTGCGGTGCCCAACAGGGCGCCGGTCGGCAGGTGTTCGTCCAGCAGCAGCCATCCGAGCAGCACCGCGACGACTGGGTTGACGTACGCGTAGGTGCCGGCCAGCCGCTGGTCGACCTTGGTCACCAGCCAGATGTAGGCCCAGAAGCCGACCAGCGAGCCGAGCAGCACCAGGTGCGCCCCGGCCAGCCAGAACGACACCGAGGTGAGCGCCTCCGGCCGGATCCGGGCCCACTCGCCGCCGACCGCCGAGGCGGCCAGCAGGGCGAGTCCGCCCGAGACCATCTGGACCGCCGAGCTGAGCGCGGGGCCCGCGGCTGGCCCGGCCGAGCGGTCCGGCCGGGCGGCCAGATGGCCGGCCAGCGCCCAGACCGCCGCGGCGCCCAACACCTGGAGCGAGGGCAGCAAGGGCCCGGGCTGGAAGCCGAGCAGCAGCGCCACCCCGCCCAACCCGCAGGCCACCACGGCGAGATCGGCCGTGGTCGGCCGCCCGCCGGTGGCCGCGCGCAGCACCAGCGTCCAGAGCGGCACGGTGGCGAAGCAGACACCCGCCGCCGCCGAGGGGAGCCGCTGCTCGGCCACGCTGACCAGGCCGTTGGCGCACAGGAAGTGCAGCACCCCGAGCAGGGCGAACCGCCCGGCCCGGCCGCGCAACCGCTCCCGGACGCCGTGCTGGTTCTGCGCGCCGTACGTGCTCTGGGCGCCGTACTTGTTCCGCCGACGGGCGACCCAGGCCACCGCCGTCAGCAGGATCGCCCCGGCGGCGGTGAACCGGACCCCGGCCGCGAACAGCGGGGGCGCGGCACCGACCATCACCCGGATGCCGAGGAACGTCGAGCCCCACAGCACCCACACCGCGAGCAGTGCGGCGATGACCTGGAACCGCCGGTGCGAGCTGGTCACCGGGACCAGGCCAGGCTGTGATCCAGGTACCTGGCCGAGGAGTTGAGCCGCCACAGGGCGCCCCGGGTCATCGCCCGGCGGGTGGACGGGTCGGCCGCCGCGGGCTTGACCACGTTGGCGAACCAGCCGCTGGCGTGGTGGGCGTCCACCCCGATGTGCAGGTCGTGGTAGACGATCGCGGCCGGCGGCAGGTCCAGCCGGCGCCAGGCGTGCAGCACCTGGGAGAACCGGTCGGGCACCAGCCACTCGGTCATCGCCAGGAAGCCGACCGCCTCGGGGAACAGGCTGCGGTAACGGCAGCACAGCACCGCCAGGTTGCCGCTGAGCAGCGCCTCGGCGGTGAGGCCGCCCTCCAGCTCGGCGTCGCTGATCCCGAACGAGTCGATGATCTTGCCGAACAGCAGGGTGTGCACCTGCAGCGGGTCGCCGTTGCCCATCTCGTCCCAGAAGTTGGTGGCGATCTCCAACTTGGCGCCACCGCTGGTCCCGAGCTGCATCAGGGCCAGCAGGTCGTCGAACCGGGAGTCGACCGCCGACTCCTGCACGATGTACCGGCGCAGGTCCGAGGGGTTCGCCTCGTTCCGGACGAACTCGTGGTAGTACGGGTGCTTGAACGCCCGGTGCGCGCGGGTGACTTCCTTCAGCCACGGCACGTAGCTCTCGGCGTCCTCGGGGGCGCCGGCCAGCACCTCCTCGTCCAGGCGGGCGTCCTCGGCGGCCATCGTGTCGAGCTCCAGCCGCCGGGTCACGGCGTGCAGCACGACCGAGCCCTCCGCCGAGGCACCGCTGGGGAGTTGGAGGTGCAGGGCGTAGATCCGGGACAGCAGGTACTGCTGCGCGAAGAACGCGTCCTCGTCGCCGGCCTCCCGCAGGACGGCCAACGAGCGGATGGCGTCCAGTAGTTCGGCCTGGACGGCGGGCTCGCCGAAGGCCCGGTCCAGCTCCTCGGCACCCCGGGTCAGCCAGGGCAGGAACGACTCGACGAACTCGCGGGACGGGCGGGCGCCGAATCCGGGGGCCGGCTCGGCCGCATCGACGGCGGTGACCGGCTGTTCGGCCGTTGCGGTGCTCATGGTTCTCCTCGGGTGTGGGATTCGGACGGACTCAGGCCGAGGGCTGCCGGGCCGCGCGGCGCAGGAAGTAGGCGATCAGGGCCACGCCCACCGCGGTCAGCGCGACGTCCACGCCGACCCCGAGCTGGATGCCGTCCAGCAGGGCCGCGGCGGAGCCGGTGTCCTGGTGACCGGAGGCGCCGAGCGCCACCATCGAGCTGAGCAGCGGGATGCCGAGGGTGAAACCGATCTGCTGGGTGAGCGTGGTCAGGCCGGTGGCCAGGCCCTGCTCCTCGTTCGGCAGGCCGGAGGTGGCGGTCACGTTGAAGGCGACGATCGCGGTCACGTTGCCGTAGAAGCCGACCCCGAGCACCGCCAGGACCAGGGCGAACCAGCCCTTCTCCGCACCGAGGAAGAGCAGCGGCAGATTGGCCACCGCCTGTACCAGCAGGCCGCCGACCAGCACGTTGCGGCTGCCGAACCGGCCGATCAGCTTCGGCGCGCCGAGACCGGCCAGCACCGCGGCCACACCCGGCACCGCGAAGGCCAGGCCGGTGGCCATCGCCGAGTAGTGCAGCACCTCCTGGAGGTACAGCGTCATCATGAAGACCACCGCGGTCTCCATGCCGAAGGCCAGGAAGCCGCCGATGTTGCCCCACTTGACCGAGGGACGGTTGAGGATCCGGACCGAGGCCAGCGGGGCGACCGCCTTGCGCTCGATCAGGTAGAAGGCGGTCAGCAGCAGCGCGGCGAGGAGCAGCGAGCCGAGCGCGACCGGGTCGCCCCAGCCGGAGCTGCCGGCGGCGGTGAAGCCGTAGGTCAGCGCGAGCAGGCCGCCGGTGACCGTGACGGCGCCGGGGATGTCCAGCTTCACCTGCTCCGGGGTCCGGCTCTCCTTGATCACGGCGGGCGCCACGAACAGCACCAGCAGCGCGATCGGCACGTTGAGCAGGAAGGCCCAGCGCCAGGTCAGCACGTCGGTCAGGACACCGCCGAGCAGCGCACCGACGGTGAAACCACCGGACAGCAGCGCACCGTTGAGGCCGAGCGCCTTGTCGCGGAGCGCGCCCTCCGGGAAGGCGGTGGTGAGCAGCGAGAGCGCCGCCGGGGTGGCCATCGCGGTGGCCAGGCCCTGCAGCACCCGGGCCACGATGATCAGCTGCTGACTGTCCGTCAGACCACCGAGCAGCGAGGCGGCGGCCAGCAGGCCCATCCCGCCGAGGAACAGCCGACGGCGGCCGAACAGGTCACCGAACCGGCCGAACAGCAGCGTGAAACCGGCGGCCGGCAGCGCGAACGCGGTGGCCACCCACTGCAGGTTCGCCTTCGAGAAGGCCAGATCGGCGCCGAGGTCGGGCAGCGCCACGTTGAGGATCGAGAAGTCGACCGTGAGCATGAACTGAGTGCCCAACAGCAGGGCGAGGATCAGCTTGTGCTGACCCGACAACCGGGTCGGTGCCGGCGGCGGGTCTGCCACCAGGGGAGTTTCGGCCAGGACAGCCATCGGAGCGGGCTCGCTTTCTTGGAGTCAGTACGACTCCGAAAACGATGCCGGGCGCGGCCGGGCCGCCCCAGGGGTTCCGGGGTCAGCAAGCTGCAGGCGCGGTGGCAGCAACCTGGCAACTTTTGCACTAGTACATATATGTGTTGCACCTAGTTCAATGGAAGGCTAGCGTTGTCCGCATGACCGCGAAGCTGCCCTCCCCCGTTGTCCTGACCGGCCGTCACGTCCGGCTGGAGCCGCTCACCCCCGCCCACGCCGCCGACCTCTTCGAGGCGGCCGGGGGCGACGAGGAGGTGTTCCGCTGGGTCCCGGTCCCGATCCCCGGCACGCCCGACGAGATGGTCACCAACCTCACCGACCGGATCGACGACCCGAGCTGCGACCCCTTCGCGGTCATCCACCTGGGCACCGGCAAGGCGGTCGGCGTCACCTGCTACTTCGACGCCTCCGCCGGCGACGAGAGCCTGGAGATCGGCGGCACCTGGTACGGCCGCCAGGTCTGGCGGACCGAGGTCAACACCGAGTCCAAGCTGCTGCTGCTCCGGCATGCCTTCGAGGAGCTCGGCATGGGCCGGGTCTGCTGGAAGACCGACCACCTCAACGAGCGCTCGCAGAACGCGATCAAGCGCCTCGGCGCCCAGTACGAGGGCACCTTCCGCCGGTCCCGCCAGCGCCGGGACGGCAGCTGGCGGGACAGCGTGTACTTCTCGATGCTCGCCGACGAGTGGCCCACGGCCAGGGAGCGGCTGAGCGCCCGCCTCGCGGCGGGCTGACCTTCCCCCGGTCCTACTCCATGCCGGCGAGCACCAGCGGCAGCCGGCTGACCCCCGCCGGGGTGATCCGGACCGGAACGCCCCAGTCCTGCTGGTGGACGTGGCAGGCGGGGTACTCGATCTCCGGGTCGTCGTCGCAGGAGGCGGCCATCGCCGAGACGTGCAGGACGCCCTCGGTGAGCTGGTCCGAGAGGACCAGCTCACGGGTGAGGTCGGAGTCGGCGCCCGCGCCGGAGAGCAGCAGCTCGGGCGGGGTGGAGCTGACCAGCAGGCGGGTGGACGGGCCGTAGCGCTCGTCCAGCTTCTGCCCGCCGGGGGCCTGGAAGACCACTTCGAGGCGGAGCGCGCCCGGCGCCACCTCGGTCGCGGCGCGCTGGGTACGGTGCGCGACCGCGTCCACCCGGACGGCCTCCTCGGGGAGCCGGAGCCTGGTCAGCCGGTGCCGGGCCGACTCCACCACCACGATGTCCTCGCCCACCAGCACGGCACCGGAGGGCTCGCGCAGATCGGTGGCCAGCGTGCTGACCTCGCCCGTGGCCGGGTCGAAGCGGCGCAGCGCGTGGTTGTACGTGTCGGCGATCGCCACCGACCCGTCGGGCAGCACGGTCACCCCGAGCGGGTGCTGGAGCAGCGCCTGGTCGGCCGCGCCGTCCCGGTGGCCGAAGTCGAACAGGCCGGTACCGACCGCTGTGTGCACGGACTGTGTTTCACGTGAAACCCAGCGCACCGCCGAGGTCTCCGAGTCGGCGACCCAGAGCCGCTCGCCGTCCGCCGAGACCGCGAGCCCGGACGGCTGGGCGAACCACGCCTCCGCGACCGGCCCGTCCACCAGGCCCTCGTTGGTGGTCCCGGCCGCGACCGCGACCGTCTCCGCCACCGGGTCGTACGCCCAGAGCTGGTGCACCCCCGCCATCGCGATCCAGACCCGGCCGTCGAAGAACGCCACGTCCCACGGCGAGGAGAGGTCCACCTCGGCGGCCGGCCCCTCGGTCGGCGACCCCTGCCACCACTGCTTCCCGGTCCCGGCCAGCGTGCTGACCGAACCGTCCGCCAGCCGGACCGCGCGCAGCGCGTGGTTCACCGTGTCGGCCACCACCACGTCGTAGCCGAGCCCCTCGGGCGCCAGCGCCAAGCCCTGCGGCTCGCTGAACCGGGGCGCCGTACCGTCCACGAACCCGCGCTCGCCGTCGCCGATCCGCCGCACCACCGTCTCGCCGTCCTCGGCCAGCTCCACCAACGAGTGGTGCCCCGAATCCGCGACCAGGTAGTGCCCGTCCGGCAGCCGGACCGCCTTGCCCGGGAACTTCAGGTCCCCCGCCACCGGCTCCGGCGCCACGTACGGGCCGTCGCCGCGCCGCAGCGTGCCCTTGGCGGTGTGCTCCGCCTCCAGCTCCTCGACCAGCCTGGCGATCGCGTGCGCATGCCCCTCCCCGGCGTGCTGCGCGACCACGTACCCCTCCGGGTCGACCACCACCAGCGTCGGCCAGGCCCGCACGGCGTACTGCTTCCAGGTCACCAACTCCGGGTCGTCCAGCACCGGGTGGTGCACCTCGTACCGGTCCACCGCATCCACCACGGCCTGGTGGTCGGCCTCGTGCACGAACTTGGGCGAGTGGACGCCGACGATCACCACCGTGTCGCGGTGTTTCTCCTCCAGCTCCCGCAGCTCGTCCAGGACGTGGAGACAGTTGATGCAGCAGAAGGTCCAGAAGTCGAGGACGAGAATCTTGCCGCGGAAGTCAGCCAGCGACAGATCCTTGCCGCCGGTGTTCAGCCAGCCGCCCTTCCCCACCAGTTCGGGGGCGCGGACACGTGCACGAGTAGCCATGCTCCCATCCAACCGCATGACCCTGCGGCAGTATTTCTCCCAGCGGGATCCGACACGACGTCAGGCGGTGCGGGATGAAGTACGTGGTCAGGGAGCGGCTGTTCACGATCGGGGACGACTACTGGATCGAGGACGCGGACGGGGACAGGGCGTTCCTGGTCGATGCCAAGGTGCTGCGGCTGCGGGACACCTTCGAGCTGAAGGACCCGCAGGGGCGGGTGGTCGCGGTGATCAAGGAGAAGGCGCTGACCGTCCGGGACGCGATGAAGATCGAGAACAGCAGCGGGGACGTGGTGGCCACCGTCCGGAAGAAGCTGTTCACTCCGTTCCGGGACAAGTACCACGTGGAGCTGGCCGACGGGGGTGAGCTGAAGATCCACGGGAATCTGATCGACAAGGAGTACCGGATCGAGGCGCACGGGGAGACCGTCGCCGAGATCTCCCGCAAGTGGTTCCGGCTCAGGGACACCTACGGGGTGAAGGTGGCCGACGCGGCGGACGCCGGGCTGCTGCTCGCCGTCTCGGTCTGCGTCGATCATCTGGTGGAGGACTGACGCCCCCTCGGGCGGTCAGCGGATCAGGTGCGGCAGGAAGCGCGCGCCCTGGTGGGTGATCGGGCTGTCGTCGGTCTCGCGGATGCCGAGGCCGGCGGCCTCGCCGTCCACCACCCAGGTGCCGAGCACCGGGCGGTTGCCGTCGAAGTCCGGCAGCGGGCAGAGCTGCTGGTAGCAGAAGCCCTCGGCGCCGTACCGGTCCGGATCGCCCGCCCACTCGGCCAGCCGGGTCTGGCTGCCGTCCGGCTCGACGATCCGGACGCCCGCGCCCTCGCGGCCGAGCAGCGGCTTCATCGCGTACCCGGTCTGCACCAGCTCGCGCGGGCCGTCCAGGTAGGCGGGCAGCAGGTTGGGGTGGCCGGGGTTGAGCTCCCAGAGCACGGCGAGCAGGGCCTTGTTGGAGAGCAGCATCTTCCAGGCCGGTTCGATCCACAGCGTGTGGCCGGTGGAGCCGCCCAGGTCGATCCCGCCGAGCAGCGCCGGGGCGAACTCCTCCTCGGTCAGCCACTCCCACGGGTAGAGCTTGAAGACCGAGCGGATGAAGCGCTGCTCCAGGTCGACGAAGCGGCCGCTCAGCCCGTCCAGGCCGATGTCCTCCACGGCGATGCCGACGGTCTCCAACCCGGCCTGTTCGGCGGTCTCCTGGAGGTAGAGGGTGGTCATCCAGTCCTCGCCCTCGGAGTCGCCGCGCGAGTGCGCGAAGTGCACCGGGCCCGGCGGCAGCAGGTGCTTCTGCCGCTGCCAGGAGGCGACCAGCCGCTCGTGCAGCGAGTTCCACTGGTCGGCGCCGGGGAAAAGCTGCTCCATCCAGAACCACTGCGGACCTGCCGCCTCGATCAGCGAGGTCGGGGTGTCCGCGTTGTACTCGAACAGCTTGGCCGGACCGACCCCGTCGTACGCCAGGTCGAACCGCCCGTACAGCGAGGGCTGTTCGTCGCGTCGGCGCCAGGACTCGGCGATCACGGCGGTCAGCCGGGGGTCGGTCAGCCCGTAGTCGGCGTACCGCTCCGTCCGCACCACGTGCTCGACCGCCGTCAGGCAGAGCTCGTGCAGTTCCTCGACCACCTCCTCCAGCGCCTCGACCTCGGGCAGCGAGAACTCGTAGTACGCGCTCTCGTCCCAGTAGGCGTGCGGGCCGCCCTGGTTGCACGGGTCCTGGCAGACCGCGTAGATCAGCCCCTGGCTCTCCACGGTGGGCTGCCAGTCGGGGCGGGGGGCGATGGTGTGACGGCGCATCGGTTCCTCAGCCCCCGCCGGAGCCGGAGGAGCCGCTGGGGCAGCCGAAGCCGCCGCGCTTGGTGTCGCCCTTGGCGAAGGTGCCACCGGCGGCGATGCCGGCGCCGGAGCCGCAGTAGTACCAGCGGCCGGCCGCGGTCTTGCCGTCGGAACAGGAGTGGTTGTCCAGCACCTTGAGTGTCCCCGGGTCGACACAGCGGCGCGGGGTGCTGTCACCGGACGAGCAGCTGGTCAGCGCGAGGGCCAGGGTGCCGACCATGCCCAGGGCGACGAAGCCCGAGCGTCTGCGCTCGGGTACCGGAGTGGAGGTCATGGCGGACGATGCTACTGGGGAGGTCCGGAAACCGATCCGATGGGATATCTTTTGGCCGGTCCCGGGCCGGGACACCGACTCGTTCCTCCCAGGGGGCTCACCGTGCACGACATCGTCAACGGGCTTGGCGCGGCTGCCGCATTCGGCGCCGTGGGTGTGGTCCTGCTGCTGCTCGGCGTCGGCCTGGTCGACGTCCTGACGCCCGGCAAGCTCGGTCACCAGATCTGGGTGGAGCGCAACCGCAATGCCGCCGTGGTGCTCAGCTCCGCGCTGCTCGGGATCGGCGGGATCGTCTTCACCGCGATCATGTCCACGTACGACGACTTCGGTAAGGGCCTGGCCGCGACGGCCACCTTCGGGCTGCTCGGGCTGGTGCTGATGGCGGCGGCGTTCTGGCTGCTGGACGTCGTCACCCCGGGCAAGCTCGGCGCCATCCTGGTCGACCCGGAACCGCACCCGGCGGTCTGGGTCACCGCCAGCTGCAACCTCTCGGTGGCCGCGATCATCGCCGCCTCGATCGTCTGACCGGGCCTCGCCTGACCGAACGTCACGAAGGGGGCACCCACCATCCGGTGGGTGCCCCCTTCGGCGTCGTCAGCCCTCCAGGAACGCCTTGAGCGCCGCCGCCAGCAGGTGCGGGTCGTCCGCGCCGCACAGCTCGCGGGCCGAGTGCATGGAGAGCGCCGCGATCCCGCAGTCCACCGTGGTGATGCCGAGCCGGGCCGCGGTGATCGGGCCGATCGTGGTGCCGCAGGGCATCGAGTTGTTGGAGACGAAGGTCTGCCACGGCACGCCGGCCTTCTCGCAGGCGGCGGCGAACACCGCGCGGCCGACCGCGTCGGTGGCGTAGCGGTTGTTGACGTTGACCTTGAGGATCGGGCCGCCGTTCGGCATCGGGTGGTGCCCGGGCTCGTGCCGCTCGCTGTAGTTGGGGTGCACCGCGTGCCCCATGTCGGAGGAGAGGCAGATCGTCCCGGCCAGCGCGCGGGCGCGGTCCTCGGGGGTGCCGCCGCGGGCGTAGACGCTGCGGTCCAGCACGTTGCCGAGCAGCGGGCCCTGGGCGCCCGTGTCGGACTCGCTGCCGGTCTCCTCGTGGTCGAACGCGGCCAGCACCGGGATGTACGGCAGCGCGCCGCCCGCGACGGCGGCCAGCGCGGCGGTACCGGCGTGCACCGAGAGCAGGTTGTCCAGCCGGGGCCCGGCCAGCAGCTCGCGGTCACGGCCCAGGTAGGACGGGGGTTGGACGTCGTGCGTCATCAAGTCCCAGCCGGCGATGGCGTCGGCGGCCACGCCGGCCCGCTCGGCCACGTACTCGATCAGCGAGCCCTCGTTCACCGCACCGATTCCCCAGATCGGCGTCAGGTGGCGCTGCTTGTCCAGCTTCAGGCCCTCGTTCACCTGGCGGTCCAGGTGGATCGCCAGCTGCGGCACCCGCAGCAGCGGCTCGTCGATCTGAACCAGCGTCACACTGCCGTCGCGCAGCGCCAGTCGGCCGGACAGGCCCAGGTCGCGGTCCAGCCAGGTGTTCAGCGGGACGCCGCCGTAGACCTCGACCGCGATCTGCCGCCAGCCGGCCGAGCCGGTGTCCGGCACCGGCTTGACCCGCAGGTTGGGCGAGTCGGTGTGGGTGCCGACCACTCGGAACGGGGTCTCCGGGCCTGCACCCTCGGGGACGTACCAGGCGATCAGCGCGCCGCCGCGGATGACGTACCGGCCACCGGCGGCCGCGTCCCAGGCCTCGGTCTCGGCCACTCGACGGAAGCCGACCTTCTCCAGCCGCTCGGCGGCGCTGGCCACCGCATGGAACGGTGACGGCGAGGTGCCGAGGAAGGTGATCAGGTCGTCGGTGTGCGTTCGGTCGAAGGAGGCCGGGCGGGCGGCGGTCGACATGCTGCTCCTGAGTTGAGGGAGGGCGGAAGCCGGATGGGGGACCGGTCTTCGACCCCGAGCATATGCCCGTACACGGACATGACGTTGTGAACTCAACAACGGTGACACAACGGTGAACCACCGGTGCCGTGCCCGTTCTGGCCGAACGTCAGGAGACCGCGTAGAGGTCGTCCAGGCGTCGGGCCAGTTCCCTCATGGGCAGCTCCGGTTCGGTGGCCAGCACCGCCCCGGCCAGATGCAGCGCCGCCGACGAGCCCGCGCAGGCCCGCAACAGGGCCGTCCTGACCTCGGGTTCCCAGTCGCTCGGGTCCACTCCGCCCAGCACTTCCAGGAGCAACAGCGCCTCGGCGTCCGACAGTCGGCCCTCCGGCTCCGCAGCGGTCGGCCTTCCCCCTGGCACCGACACCACTTCGCGGGGCACCCCTTCCTGCCCGAGCCTCCGGTCCCCCTGTCCGGCCGTACTCTCCAGCGGGCCGGCCGCAGTGGCCATGGCGGCGGCCGGCGCACCTTCCAGCCCGAGTGCAGCCACGATCCGCCGGATCGACTCGGCCCGGGGCCGGCTCCGACCCCGTTCGAGGTTCCCGATCGCCCGTGCGCTGAGCCCGGATCTGTCCGCGAGTTCCTCCTGACTGAGTGCGGCGGCCTCCCGCTGCCCGCGCAGCAGCCGACCGAACCGTTCTCCTCGCTCGTACATCGATCCCCCCCGGGCACAGATGAATCCGCTTCACCATCACCATAGGTAACGCGCCCACCACGCAAGTGTGATGTGGCACATGTCACACCACGATATGGGTGCCAATGCGGACAGACCGATCCGGGGCCGAGCAGGGCAGACGGAACCGCTGGCCCGGCCGCGGTGAACTTCCGGCCGAAGTTCCTGTCCGCACGACCCGCTGTCGACCAGGATCGACCCGGCGCGATCCAGTCATGGACCGGCGCAACGGTGGCCCCGTCGTCCAGGACAGGGCCACCGCGCATGAACTCCGTCGCACCACCGCACAGTCATCAGCCACGTCAGTGGCACGATCCAAGGAGTTGTCCCAATCATGGCACTTCGTAAGCGTCTTGCCGCCATAGCGCTGGCCGGTAGCGCCACGCTCGCCCTCACGGTGGCCACCGCGGGTCCGGCCGCCGCCATCTACCGCGTGGACTCCGCCAGCTGCGATGCTCGCTCGGACTTCTTCACGCTCTGGAACTACCCGCCGAAGGTGTGCTTCGCCGACAACGGTTCGACGGGCGTGGGCATCTACGACGTGTACCAGGTGAACTCCGGGAACAACAGCGGGTACTTCAACTTCACCCAGAACGGCACCGGCTACCAGGCCTACACGCCGAGCTGGAAGCAGTGGAACTTCAACCCCAGGATCAACGTGTCCTGGATCAACATCACCGGTCGCTGATCCGACCGGCCGGTGGGGCCGAGCCACCCGCGCTGGGTCCCGTCCCGACCGTCACCGAACCCGGCCAGGTCACCCTGCCGACCGACAGCTACCTGGTCACCCCGGCCCAGGTGAAACAGATCGTCCGGGCCCAGGACCTGGTCACCGCCCAGTGCATGCGCGAGTACGGCCTGACGGGCCGGCCCACCGTGCTGCTCGGACTGGACGAGCTGGCCGCCACCCGGAGCACCCGCAGTCTGGTGTACGGATTCTTCGATGTGACGGCAGCCGAGAGCAAGGGTTACGCCACCACCAGCTCGGTGACGCCGTCCGGGGCGGACGGCGGTGTCACCACCACGACCGGCTCCGACCAGGACCAGATCGCCCTCACCGGCGCCGACCCTGCCACCGGACAGCCCGTCAACACGTTGGCGGGAAAGCCGGTCCCGGCCGGCGGCTGCCAGCAGAAGAGCCGGGACGCCCTCGGCGGCGCGACGCCGAACCCCAGTACCGGCGACCTCCCGGACGGCGGCCCGAAGATCCCCACCACCGATCCCCGGCTGGTCGAGGCCTTCGCCAAGTGGTCGACATGCATGAAGGACAAGGGCTTCGACTACAAGGAGCCGGTGGCCGCGATCGGCGACCCGGCCTGGCAGCGGCAGACCAGCCAGCCGAGCCCGCAGGAGATCGCGACGGCTGCCGCCGACGTGGCGTGCAAGGTCGGCAACAACACGGTCGGCATCGCCGTCGCGGTGCAGACCGCCTACGCCGCCCGGTACATCGAGGCCAACTCGGCCGAGCTGGCGGCCTACAAGCAGCGGACCGACGACATGGTCAGGAAGGCCGCAGAACTCGCCGCCTCCGCCGCACCGGTCGGGTGACACGACAACTCCTTACCGCCAACCGACAATCGGTACAGCACAATTCGCCCGGAGCGGCCGGCTCGCCTCGGGCAGCGGCCGCACAGCGCGAACGACCCGAACGGTCGAAGCGGAGCTCCACAGGGGGACGACGGTGTTCGTGATTCGCAGGAAGAACCCCCGGCCGGTACCGGACGGCACCGACCCGTCCGACGGCTCCCCGGCCGGACGGTCCCGGGCCGCCCGCAGGCAGCGGGTGGTCCTCACCGTCGCGATCGTGTCCGCCGTGGTGTCCACCGGCGGCCTGGCGGCCACCACCCTGGTGAAGTCCCCGGCGGAGCGCGCCGCGCAGACCGCCCCGCCGCCGCGGAGTCTGATCACGGCCTCCGTGGTCAGCCGGGTACTGAACCCCTCGGTGACGGCCCGGGCTGCGGTGTACCCGCCGACGCAGTACAACGTGGTCCCGACCGCGGCTTCGGCCGAGGTCACCCAGCTCTACCTGTCCAAGCTGAACGTGAAGACCGGCGACGCGGTCTCCAGTGGGCAGCTGTTGGCCGAGGTGTCGGGCCAGCCGGTGTACGTGTTCAAGGGCCCGGTGCCCGCGTACCGCGACCTGAAGCCCGGGTCGAGTGGCCCGGATGTCACCGAACTCCAGGAGGCACTGGCCGAGTCGGGGTACTCGATCAGGTCGGACGACAAGGGAACCTTCGGGCCCGGAACCAAGCAGGCGGTGACCGAGTTCTACCGCCGGCTCGGCTACTCGGCACCGGTCACCGGCCCCGCCACCCAGCAGGCGGTGGACGCGGCGCAGAAGGCGGCGGACAGCAGTCAGCAGGCCGTGGACGCGCTCATCGCGCAGCAGAAGGCCGGGCAGCCGCCCGGCTCCGTGCCGGGGCAGCCTCCCAGTGGCCTCAGTCCCGACCAACAACTCTCGGCGGCCAGACGCCAGTTGTCCGCCGACAAGGCCGCCCTGGCCCGAGCCGTCGCGGTGAACGGCCCGATGGTGCCGGCCGCCCACATCGTCTTCCTCCCCGCTCTGCCGGCCTCGGTCACCGCGGTGAACGCCTCGGTCGGCTCGCCGGTGTCGGGCACCCTCCTCTCCCTCACCAGCGGCGGGCTGACCATCACCGGGCAGCTGAGCTCGAGTCAGGCGGCGGCGGTCAAGGCGGGGATGACGGTCGAGATCCTCGACGAGGAGAGCGGCGGCAAGCTCACCGGGAAGGTCGCCGAGCTGGGCGCCTCGACCACCGTCCCGCCGGCCGGGAAGGTGATCTCGCTCGGCGGGGCGGCCGCCCCAGGCCAGAACCCCGCGGGCGGTGCAGCCCAGGCCGCGCCGAACGGCGGCGCGGCAGGAGCGGCGTACATCCCCGTCACGATCACGCCCGCCACCCCGCTGCCCGGCGCCCTGAACGGCAAGAACGTCCGGGTCACCATCCTCAAGGACAGCTCCAGCCTTCCCGTCACCGCCGTCCCGGTCGCCGCCGTCTTCACCGACGCGGCGGGGCGGACCTCGGTCACCACCGTGGGCGGCGGCGGCCTCCGGACCACCGTCCCGGTGACCACCGGTGTCACGGCGGACGGCCTGGTCGGCGTTGCCCCCGCCGGTGACGCCCCGCTGAAGGTCGGTGACCAGGTGGTGGTCGGCACGTGAGCGAGGCCGCCGTCATCCGACTCACCGGCGTGGGACGCAGCTTCGGCGGGCAGCCGCCGGTCATCGCGCTGCACCCCGCCGACCTGACCGTCCGTCAGGGCGAGTACGTCTCCGTCACCGGCCCGTCCGGCTCCGGGAAGTCCACCCTGCTGCACCTGCTCGGCCTGCTCGACACTCCCAGCCAGGGCCGGTACGAGCTGGACGGCATCGACACCGGCGTACTCGGCGACCGCGACCGCTCCACGCTGCGCGGGCGGCGGATCGGCTTCGTCTTCCAGTCGTTCCACCTGCTGCCGCACCGCACCGCCGAGGAGAACGTCGCGCTGGCGCAGGTCTACCACCACGTGCCCCGGGCCCGGCGGGCCGAGGCGGCCAGGGAGGCGCTGCGCCTGGTCGGGCTGGCGCACCGGCTGGACGCGATGCCGACCACGATGTCCGGCGGGGAGCGACAGCGGGTGGCGATCGCGCGGGCCCTGGTCAACCGGCCGAGCCTGCTGCTCTGCGACGAGCCGACGGGCAATCTGGACTCCGCCAACGCGGCGGCCGTACTCGACCGGTTCGACGACCTGCACGGCCAGGGCTACACCTTGGTGGTGATCACCCACGACCCGGCGGTCGCCGCCCGGGCCGGGCGGCAGGTGGCGATCCGGGACGGCGTGCTGTCCGAGTCCACGGAGGTGGCGGTCTGATGGCCCGTAGCGTCCTGCCGGAACCGAGCTCGCGCCTGAGTGTCCGGGACCTGTGTGCCGAAGCGCTGTCGGGCATCCTGCAACGGCCGGGCCGTTCCGCGCTGACCATGCTGGGCACGGTGCTGGGCATCGGTGCCTTCGTCGCGGTGCTCGGTCTGACCGCGACCGCCTCCGGGCAGATCAGCGAGCAGTTCGACCTGACCAGGGCCACCACGGTGAACATCGCCGACCGCCCCCGGACCGAGGGCGGCCCGCCGGGCCTCAACCCGCCGATGAGCTTCCCCGGCGACGCCGACGCCCGGCTCGGCCGGATCGACGGGGTCAGCGCGGCCGGCGTGTGGTGGACGGTCCCGGGCAGCCCGTCGATCTCCAACCGGCCCACCGGGGCGGAGAACGCCGGGACGGGTCTCAGCGTCTACGCCGCCACCCCGGGCGCCGTCGCGGCGATGGCGCCGACCCTGCTGAGCGGCGTGACCATGGACGCGTTCGCGCAGCACACCGCGCAGCCGGTGGTGATGCTCAGCCAGGCCGCCGCCAAACGGCTGGGAGTGAGCCGGCTGGACGCCCAACCGGCCGTGTTCCTCAACGGGCTGCCGTACACCGTGATCGGGATCTACTCGGACGTCCAGCGCCTGCCGGCCACCCTGCTGGGCCTGATCGTCCCGGCCAGTACGGCGCTGGAGCGGTTCGGCAACCCCGGCGCCGAGCCCGACCGCAGCGCGCAGGGGCTGATCGCCACCCGGGTGGGTGCGGCCTCCGTGGTGGCCGAGCAGGTCGCGGTGGCGCTCCGTCCGGACGCTCCGTCCGCCTTCACCGTCACCCCGCCGCCCGACCCGCACAGCCTGCGGGACAAGGTGACCTCCGACCTGACCGGGCTCTTCCTGGCACTGGCCGCCATCTGTCTGCTGGTCGGCGCGGTGGGCATCGCCAACACCACCCTGGTGGCCGTGCTGGAGCGGACCGAGGAGATCGGCCTGCGTCGCGCGCTGGGCGCCCGGACCAGGCACATCGCGGCCCAGTTCCTCACCGAGTCGACCGTGCTCGGCACCCTGGGCGGCCTGGTCGGCACCAGCGTGGGCGTGCTGACCGTGCTGGCGGTGGCCGCCGCGCGGGACTGGACGGCGGTGATGCAGCCGGCCACCACCCTGCCCGCCCCACTGATCGGCAGCCTGGTCGGGCTGCTCGCCGGGCTCTACCCGTCCCTGCGGGCAGCCCGTACCGACCCGCTGAAGGCGCTCCGCAGCGGCTGAGCACACACCGCGGGGGGGGGGGGGGGGGGGGGGGGGGGGGGGGGGGGGGGGGGGGGGGGGGGGGGGGGGGGGGGGGGGGGGGGGGGGGGGGGGACGCGACGTCCTTGCCGGTGGCGCCCGCCTCCAGCTTGGCCAGCGCGACGGCGGCCTGGCGGAGCAGCAGCCAGCCGACCACGACGTCGCCGGAGACCATCAGCAGGCGGGTGGTGTTGAGGCCCACCTTGTACATGTTCTTGACGTCCTGCTCGACCGAGGAGAGGTCCGCCAGCAGCTTGCCGACGATCGCCTCCAGGTCACCGGCCGCCTTGCCGAGCAGCTCGCGCTCGGTGGCCAGGGCGTCGCCGCCCTCGCCGGCCGCGAGGAACTTCTTGATCTGCTCGGAGACCACGGTGAGCGCCTGGCCACCGTCCTTGACGATCTTCCGGAAGAAGAAGTCCAGGCCCTGGATCGCGGTGGTGCCCTCGTACAGGGTGTCGATCTTGGCGTCCCGGATGTACTGCTCGATCGGGTACTCCTGCAGGAAGCCGGAGCCACCGAAGGTCTGCAGGGACTGGGCGAGCTGCTCGTAGGACTTCTCCGAGCCGTAGCCCTTGACGATCGGCAGCAGCAGGTCGTTCAGGCGCTCGGCGGCGTCGTCGTGCTCACCGCGCAGGCGGGCGGCCACCAGGTCGTCCTGGACCGAGGCGGTGTAGAGCACCAGGGCGCGCATGCCCTCGGCGTACGCCTTCTGGGTCATCAGCGAGCGGCGGACGTCCGGGTGGTGGGTGATGGTGACGCGCGGGGCGGCCTTGTCCAGGAAGTTGGAGATGTCGGCGCCCTGCACGCGCTCCTTGGCGTACTCCAGCGCGTTCAGGTAGCCGGTGGAGAGGGTGGCGATGGCCTTCGTGCCGACCATCATCCGGGCGAACTCGATGATCTTGAACATCTGACGGATGCCGTCGACGCTCTCGCCGACCAGCCAGCCCTTGGCCGGGTGCTTGGCGCCGAAGGTCATCTCACAGGTGTTGGACGCCTTGAGGCCCATCTTGTGCTCGACGTTGGTCGCGTAGGCACCGTTGCGCTCGCCGAGCTCGCCGGTCTCCCAGTCGAAGTCGAACTTCGGCACGATGTACAGACCGAGGCCCTTGGTGCCCGGCTTGCCGCCCTCGGGGCGGGCCAGCACCAGGTGGATGATGTTCTCGGACATGTCGTGCTCGCCCGAGGTGATGAAGCGCTTCACACCCTCGATGTGCCAGGAGCCGTCCTCCTGCTTGATCGCCTTGGTGCGGCCGGCGCCGACGTCCGAACCGGCGTCCGGCTCGGTCAGCACCATGGTGGCGCCCCACTGGCGGTCGACCATGAGCTGGGCGACCTTCTGCTGCTCCTCGGTGCCCTCGTCGTAGACGACGCCGGCGAACGCCGGACCGGAGGAGTACATCCAGATCGCCGGGTTGGAGCCGAGGATCTGCTCCGCGTAGGCCCAGATCAGCGAGGACGGGGTGGCCTGGCCGCCGATCGCCTCCGGGATGCCCAGGCGCCACCACTCGGCGTCCATGTAGGCCTGGTAGCTCTTCTTGAAGGTCGCCGGGACCGGCGCCGTGTTGGTCTCCGGGTCGAAGACCGGCGGGTTGCGGTCGGCGTCGACGAAGGACGCGGCGAGGTCGTTCTCGGCGAGGCGTGCGATCTCGCCGAGGATGTTCTTCGCGGTCTCGACGTCCATGTCCGCGAACGGACCGGTGCCGTACACCTGGTCACGGCCGAACACCTCGAAGAGGTTGAACTCCACGTCACGCAGGTTGGACTTGTAGTGACCCATGACCGTTTCTCCGGTTCGTCGCTTCCGGGGTCCGCCGCCTTCGAGCGCCCCACTTACCCACCAGTAGGCACCATGATGCTACCCGTAAGTAACTTGTTCAAGCCCCTCGACGCGAAAGGGCTATGAACACGGTCACGTCCCCCGATAGCCTTGACCCTGTGTACGGCTACGAGCAGACCGGGTATCAGGGCGATCCCTACCAGCAGCAGGCGCAGCAGCAGCACGCCCAGCAGCAGGGGATGAACGGCATGCCGGGCCCCGGCCAGTACGGCGAGCAGCCGCCACAGGCCGCCCCCCAGCAGTCTCTCTACCCCGAACCTTCGCCGCCATCCCTCGCGGACGCGGTACGCGCGTTCACCACCGGGTCGATGCCGGTCGAGGACTTCCAGGCGATCTTCATCACCTCGAAGGTGCACTGCCCGCGCGGCGACCGCCCGGGCTTCCTGGCCCTGCACAACACGCCCACGCCGGTGATCCCGATGTTCAGCTCGCTCAAGGAGCTGCGCCGGTACGCGGGCAAGGACTCCAAGCACTTCAGCGTCACCGGCGCCGAGGTGCTCGACCTGCTGCCGACCGGCTACGGCTTCGCGCTGGACATGGAGGGCGAGCACCGGATGGTGTTCGACGCCAAGGCCGTGGAGCAGATGGTCGACTTCACCATGCGCCGGATGTACGGCTGAGATTCGCCCGCTCCACCAGTCCCGACCGGGCCGTCATCATGTGGTTCAACTTTCAACTTGCTT
The DNA here is from genome assembly GCF_054049135.1 of Kitasatospora sp. P5_F3. Lineage (NCBI taxonomy): Bacteria > Bacillati > Actinomycetota > Actinomycetes > Kitasatosporales > Streptomycetaceae > Kitasatospora > Kitasatospora sp. P5_F3. The sequence goes on from NZ_JBFUMY010000063.1 coordinate 46,471, forward strand.
CTTGTTGAGAGTTGAACTACCTTTGCGGATGTAGGCCAGAGACCCCAGAAGGAGGCCGACATGCCCGCCGTGACCGTCGAGAACCCGTTGACCCTTCCGCGCGTAGCCACCCCGGACCCCGCGACCAACGTGTCGCGACCGGTCCTCGCGGTGGTCACCGCTCCCGAGGGCTTCGAGGGTGAGGGCTTCCCGGTCCGCCGGGCCTTCGCGAAGATCAACACCAAGTACCTCGACCCGTTCATCATGATGGATCAGATGGGCGAGGTGGACTACGCCGCAGGTGAGCCCAAGGGCACCCCCTGGCACCCGCACCGCGGGTTCGAGACGGTGACCTACCTGATCGACGGCGAGTTCATCCACAAGGACTCGCACGGCGGCGGCGGACACCTCGGCGGCGGCGACACCCAGTGGATGACGGCCGGCTCCGGCATCCTGCACATCGAGACCCCGCCCGAGTCGCTGGTCCTGACGGGTGGCCTGTTCCACGGCATCCAGCTCTGGGTCAACCTCCCGGCCGCCGACAAGATGACGCAGCCCAGGTACCAGGACATCCACGGCGGGCACGTCAAGCTGCTCACCTCGCCCGACGGCGGCTCGATCCTCCGGCTGATCGCCGGCGAGCTGGACGGCAGCGAGGGCCCCGGTGTCACCCACACCCCGATCACCCTGCTGCACGCCACCGTGACGCCGGGCGCCGAGATCACCATCCCCTGGCGCAAGGACTTCAACGCGCTGGCGTACGTCCTCAACGGCGACGGGACGGTCGGCGCGGAGCGGCGGCCGCTCCGGAGCGGCCAGGCCGCGGTCTTCGGCGAGGGCGACACCCTCACCATCTCGGCCGACGCCAAGCAGGACTCCCGGCACCCCAACCTGGACGTGATCATCCTGGGCGGGCAGCCGATCCGTGAGCCGGTGGCCCACTACGGACCGTTCGTGATGAACAGTCACCGGGAGCTGGAGCAGGCCATGCGGGACTTCCAGTCCGGCGCTTTTGGTCAGCCGACGGACTGAACTGCGAAAGTGCCTGGCCCTTTACGCACGGATCACCTTTCACGAGGTCGGCGTCGCAGTTCCCCGAGCCCCTGGTGGCTGACGCCCGGAAGGATCAGATCCGTGCGTACAGGGCCGAGGCGTCGTCGTGGGCCTTGCCGCGGGGCCAGCGTTCGCAGTGGGTGTCGGTGCGTTCGGTGGAGCGGACCTGGGCGATGAGTTCGGCGGGGCCGCGTTCGGCGAGCAGGTGGAGGGCGTCGGACCAGCTGCCGAGGCCGAAGCGTTCGGTGTAGCGGGCGGCTCCGTCGCTGAGGGCGGCCACCGCGTGCAGGCCCGCGAGGCGGACGAAGCCGGTCTCGGCGTGGGCGGCGGCCCGGGGCGAGGCGGCGGCGATCCACGGCCCGTTGCCGGAGTTGCGGGCGGCCCGGACCGCCAGGGCGTACCGCATGTGCAGGTCGCGGCGTTCGGCGGAGCCCGGGACGGTGGACCAGATCTGACGGCGGAGCAGTTCGCCGGCCGGGAAGCGCTGGTTGTCGCCGATCACCCGGAGCGGCCCGTCCTTGAGTTGCAGGACCAGCATCGAGTCACCGAGCACCAGGTACTCCAGCGAGCTGCCGTGCAGCCGGGCGGCGACCACCATCGCGGCGGGGGTGTTGGGGTGGGCCAGGTCGCAGCGGCCGCCGTGCAGGGCGGCGGTCTCGACGATGGAGTCGGCCAGGCACTCGGCGATCGAACGGTCGGGCCGGTCGGTCAGCCGGGCGAGCAGGTGCACGCCGAGCCGCCGGACGTACCAGGGGGTGCCGTGCCGGCAGCCCGACTCGAGGCCGTCCGGTGCACTCGAACCGTCCAGCAGCACCAGGGCCTCCGGGGAGGTCGCGGCGAAGTCCTCGCTCTGCTGCCCCGGCTTCTGCGGTTCGCTCGCCAGCTCTACCTGCATCCCGCCAGTGTGGCGGCGGAGCGGACGGGCGGACAGGGTTCGGGCGATGATCCCTCGGCGGGGTGAGGGGAGTGGCAGTCGGGTGAAACTGGACATACCGTCAGATTTATCTGCTTCCGCCCTCTCTCCCCGGAGCTCGCTGTGATGGTGCTGGAGTTCTTCGTCCTGGTGATCGCGTCCCTCGGCTTCCCGACCGCCGCGCTGCTGTTCCTGATCGGCGGACCGCACTACCGGGACCAGCCGCACTGAGGGGGAATGGTGGGACCGATCGGTCCCGGCATGACATGGTGAGGCTGGCAACACTGGTCTTCTGGAGGTCAACCCATGAGCAGCGGCACACCCGAATCCGTCGAACCGCAGAGCACGGAGCAGACTCCCGCCGCGCCCGACGACGTGAAGGCGAAGTTCCTGGCCGCCCTGGAGCGCAAGCAGGGCGTCCGGACGGACGGCGCCGGTGGCGGCCCGGGCAGCGAGTCGAAGGTCCACGGCACGCACTCGGCTGCGGGCGGCAAGCGCAACTTCCGTCGCAAGAGCGGCGGCTGACGGTTCATCGGTGAGGGGCGGCCCCCGGKCSGGGGAGCCGCCCCTCACTCATTCCGCCGCAAGGAAGCCCAGCACGTGGTCCAGCACGGTGGGCTCGGCGAGGATCCGGCTGTGCCCCAGCCCCCGGGTGGTGAGCAGCTGCAGCCGCTCGCCGTACGCGGCCCGGAACAGGTCGGCCTGGCCGGGCAGCACCACCCGGTCGTCCCGGTCGTGCACCGCCAGCATCGGGAAGTCGAAATCCTCCGGACGGTGCACCGGGTCGAAGTCGGCCCGGTCCCGGCCCACGGCCAGCACCTCGGCGACCCGGCGTTCCAGCTCGCCCTCGGCCCAGCGGCCGAGCCCGAGCCGGGCCCGGAACGCCTTGACCAGGAAGCCGTACTCCGCCGCCCCCGCGACCGTCACCACCCGGCCCGCCTTGACCCCCTCGCGCAGCGCCAGGAAGACCCCCACCGCCCCGAGCGAGTGGGCCACCACCGCCTCGAACGGGCCGTACCGGTCGTGCAGCCGGCCGATCACCTCGCGGTAGTCGAGGATCGTGGTGGTCCGGCCGCCGGAGTCCCCGTGCCCAGGGGCGTCGAAGGCGACCGGGCTCAGGCCGAGCGCCTGCAGTCGGGGGATCATCGGCGCGAACCGGGAGGCCCTGGACCGCCAACCGTGCACCAGCAGGACGGGACGCTCACCGCTCCCCCACCGGTAGCTCGTCACCGACCGGCCGCCGACGGTCAGTTGCTCCGTCACGGCCCGGTCGTGCTGCTCCCGCTCGTCCGGCCTGACCCGGCTGCGGCGGACCGGGCGGTGGAACAGTGCGAAGGCGCCCCGGCCGGCTGCCCGGGGCGAGACCAGCGCGGTGGTGTCGAGCGCGGTACGGAGCAGGGTGGCGGACAGATCCATGGACACTCCCCCGGCGGGGCTGCGGCCTGGGTGCGCAGCCGATACAGGAGGAGATATTAGCACGACCGTTCGTGCAGTTTCTCTGCGGACGCCGGCCCCTGATGCCGGCCCCGACTACGGTGGCCGGGTTGACCCTCGACCTGGTCGAGCCCCCAGAGTCCTCGGCGTGGAGAACGTGATGCGCAGCATCGGAGAGATGGCCCGGCACAGCGGGCTCAGCGTGAGCGCGCTGCGGTTCTACGACGGCGCGGGCGTGTTCGGCCCGGCCTGGGTGGACCCGCAGAGCGGGTACCGCTGGTACGCCGAGGAGCAGGTCAGGGACGCCCGGCTGATCGCCCGGCTGCGCCGGGTCGGCATGCCGCTGCCGGACATCTCCCGGGTGCTGTCGGCCGACCCCGCCGTGGCCCGGCAGACCCTGGACACGCACCTGCGCCGCCTCGAGGACGGCCTGGCCGACGCGCGTCGCGAACTCTCCACGGTCCGCGCACTGCTCGACCAGAGGGAGAACCCGATGAACACCACCCGACTGACCACCCCCGCCCACGAGTTGGCCGCCGCCCTGGACGCCGTACGGTTCGCCGTGGGCAGCGACCCCGAGCAGCCCGCGCTCTGCGGCGTCCTGCTGGAACTCGCGGCGGACGGCCTCCGCCTGGTCGCCACCGACCGCTACCGGATGGCCGTCTCGCTCGCCCCGGCGGCCACCCTGGACGGGCCTCCGGTCAGCGCGATCGCGGCGACGGCCTTCGTGGACGAGGTCCGCGCTCTGCTGGACGGCGCCGACGACGCCCGTCTGACGGTCGACGGCGACCGGCTGACCCTCACCGTGAGCGGGACCGACCGGGAGGTGACCGGTCGGCGGGTCGACCAGGACTTCCCCGACTACCGCCCGATGCTGCGCCTGGAGCCGACCCGCCGGCTCGCGGTCGACGCCGCCGAACTGCAGGCCGAACTGGCCGCCGGGACCAGCCGGAGCATGACGCGGAGTCAGGACGGCGTGCAGCACCAGGTCTCGGTCCTCACCGTGGGCGCCGACGGCACGCTCGGGGTGGCGGGCGACGACGGTGCTGCGGCGGACGAGGCACTCCGGGTCGGGGTGAACCGGGAGTTCCTGCTGGAGGCGATCGCTGCGGGTCGCCGGGACCAGCTGACGCTGGAACTCGGGAGCGCCGTGGCCCCGTTGGCGATCCGCTACCCGGACCGGGAGGGGACGTTCTCGCTGCTGATGCCGACCGTGCTGAGCTGAGCCCGGTCTTCAGACGCTGACGGAGCGGAGCGTGTGGGCGATCGCGGTGGCGGCGCGGCCGTAGCGGGTGGGGTCGTCCAGCAGCAGGGCGTGCGCGTTGGACGTCTCCATCAGCCCGACCAGGGTGAAGGCCAGCTGCTCCGGGTCCACGTCCGGGACCAGCTCGCCGTTGGCGCGGCCGGTCCGGATCAGGTCCACCAGCAGGCCCTCCCAGTCCCGGGCGGCTACGGCCAGCGCATCCCGGATCGGCCCCGGCCTGGTGTTGAACTCGGCCGAGACGGACTGGAAGAAGCAGCCGCCCGGAAAGATCCTGTCCTGGGTGTACGCGAGCCAGCTCTCGCAGAGCAGCCGGAGCCGGGGCAGCCCGGGGGCGGCGTGCTCGGCGGGGACGATCACCGCGTCGTAGAAGATCCGGCGGGCGGCCCGGACGGTCGCGAGCTGCAGCTCCTCCTTCGAGCCGAAGGCGGCGAACACGCCGCTCTTGCTCAGCCCGAGGTCGGTGGCGAGCCGGCCGATCGACAGACTGCCGAGACCCTCGACCGAGGCAACCTCGACGGCTCGGCCGAGCACCGCCCGCCGGGTCTCGTTGCCCCGCTGGACCCGCCCGTCCGTCACTGCTCCGGTCACTGCGCACCTCCGGCTGCCCAGCATAGGCAGGTGCCCAGCCGTGTGAGACCAGGGGCTCGGGGAACTGCGAAAGTGCCTGACCACTTACGTACGGATCACCTTGTACGAGGTCGGCGTCGCAGTTCCCCGAGCCCCTGGGTAGTGCCACTGAGCACCCTGCCAAAGGACAGGAGCTGTTCGTCCCGGTCCGCCGGGGCGATCAGTTGGAGGCCGACGGGCAGGCCGTCCACGGTCCCGACGGGGAGGGTGAGGGCGGGCCAGCCGGCGTGGCTCCAGGGGAGGGACATCACGGCGTCGCCGGTGCTCTCCAGGCCGAGCGGGGCCGGACCGGTGGCGGCCGGGGTGACCCAGAGGTCGATGCCCTCCGCCGTGGTGAGTTCGGTGAGGCGGCGGCGGTAGCGGCTGCGGGCGCGCAGGGCGGCGGCGTAGAGGGTGGGGGTGATCTCCTGGCCGTGCCGGATCGCCGACGCGGTCTCGGGGCGGTAGAGGTTGGCGAAGCGGGGGAACAACTCGCGGTGCACCTGGGCGAGTTCGTACCGGCTGATCACCCGCAGGTCCTCGGCCGGCTCGGCCGGACTCCACGGCAGCGTCACCTGGCGGGCCGTCAGGCCGAGCCGCTCGAAGGCCTCCCGGCCGGCCGGGGAGACCGCCGCCAGGTAGTCGACCGGCACTCCGAGCACCGGCGGCCGCCCGGGCCCCGCGACCGGCTGCCAGCCGTCGCAGAGCACCGCTGCCGCCGGCTCGACCCCCGCCAGGTCCGGCGCGAAGATGCCGAGCGTGTCCAGGCTGGGCGCGTTCGCGATCAGGCCGTCCGTCGGGATCCGGCCGTAGGTGGGGCGGAAGCCGACCACTCCGCAGTACGCCGCCGGGCGGATCACCGAGCCGACCGTCTGGGTGCCGATCGCCAGCGGCACCAGCCCGGCCGCGACGGCGGCGGCCGAGCCGCTGCTCGAACCGCCGGGGGTGTGGGCCGGGTTGTGCGGATTCCGGGKCGGGCCGGGGGCGTTGAGGGCGAACTCGGCGGTCACCGTCTTGCCCGCGATCAGCGCGCCGGCGGCCCGCAGCCGCCGCACCACGGTGGCCTCGGGACCGGCCAGTACGCCCGGCGGCAGGGCCGACCCGGCGTGCGTGGGCAGCCCGTCCACCTGGATCACGTCCTTGATCCCGACCGGCACGCCGTACAGCGGCGGGTGCTCCCCGCCGCCGTACCGCCGCTCCAGCTCCCGGGCCTCGGCGGCCAGCCGCAGGTAGCGGCCCGGCTCCGGGGTGAAGGCGTGCAGCAGCGGGTCGATCCGATCGATCCGGGCGCACAGCTCCTCGACCAGCTCCGTCGGCTCCATGCCTGCGGGCTACGGCTGCTCGCGGTAGAGGTGTTCGCTCGGCAGGTAGGGCGCCTCGCGCAGGAACAGCGCCCCGCAGGTGTGGCAGTTGAAGTCCGGCTGCTCGGCCCACCGGGTCGGCTCCCGGGTCTCCCCGCCCGCCTCCAGCTCGTGCCCGCACATCGCGGTGATGGTCTCCCCCACCGTGATGTGCCAGCTCTTCACCCCGCCCGACTTGCCGTCGGGACCGTACTCGGCTCGCATCACGTGATCCATGCCCCCATGCTCCGAAGAGCACGGAGCACCGGCAATTTCTGATCGCCCGTCCGGGAGACCCGGGTCAGCTGACGTCCCACCAGACGGTGGTGTCGGCCTCGATCACCGCGCCCCCGGCGCCGGACGAGGCGAGCAGCACCCGGCCGGGCGCCGGCAGCCCGATCGGCGAGCCGGTGACGTTGGCCGTGCAGACGAACGAGCCCGCGTCGCTGTCGCGGCGGAAGGCGATCAGCCCCTGCGGTGCGTCCAGCCAGCTGACCTCGGCCCCGGCACCGAGTGCGGGGTGCTGACTGCGGACGGCCAGTGCGCTGCGGTAGAGCTCCAGCGTCGAGGTCGGGTCCCCGGTCTGCGCCTCGACACTGAGCGCCGCCCACTCGGCGGGCTGCGGCAGCCAGCTCGGGCCGCCGGCCGCCGGGCCGAAGCCGTACGGCGCCTCGGTGCCCGACCAGGGGAGCGGGACACGGCAGCCGTCGCGGAAGCCGTCCTGGCCGGCCTGGCGGAGGAAGGACGGGTCCTGCCGGACGGCGTCGGGCAGGTCGGTGACCTCGGGCAGGCCGAGCTCCTCGCCCTGGTAGAGGTAGGCGGAGCCGGGCAGGGCGAGCATCAGCAGGGTGGCGGCGCGGGCCCGGCGCAGGCCGAGTTCGCGGTCGCCGGGGGTGCGGATCTGGGTGCCCAGGCCGGGCGGGTTGGCGAAGCGGGTGACGTGCCGGGTGACGTCGTGGTTGGACAGCACCCAGGTGGGCGGGGCGCCGACCGCGCGCATCGCGTCCAGCGAGGTGTCGATCACCTCGCGCAGCGCGTCGGCCTCCCAGCCGGTGGACAGGTAGTGGAAGTTGAAGGCCTGGTGCAGCTCGTCCGGACGGACGTACCTGGCGGTGCTCGCGACGCTCGGGGTCCACGCCTCGGCGACGAAGATCCGCTCGCCGCCGTACTCGTCCACCACCCGGCGCCAGTCCCGGTAGATCTCGTGCACGCCGTCCTGGTCGAAGAACGGCAGCCGCTCCCCGTCGAGCAGGCGCAGCCAGCCCCGCTGTCCGTGGTCGGGCAGCCCGGGGGCCTTGACCATGCCGTGCGCGACGTCGATCCGGATGCCGTCGATGCCCCGGTCGAACCAGAACCGGATGATGGAGCGGAACTCGTCCTGGACGGCGGCGTGGTCCCAGTTGAAGTCGGGCTGCTCGGGGGCGAACAGGTGCAGGTACCAGTCGCCTTCGGTGCCGTCCGGATTCGTGGTCCTGGTCCAGGCCGGGCCGCCGAAGATGGACTCCCAGTCGTTGGGCGGCAGTTCGCCCTTCGCGCCCTTGCCGGGGCGGAAGTGGTAGCGGTCGCGCAGCGGCGAGGCCGGGCCCTCGCGCAGCGCGCGCTGGAACCAGTCGTGCTGGTCGGAGGAGTGGTTGGGGACCAGATCGACGATGACCCGCAGGCCCTGCTCGTGCGCGTCCCGGATCATCCCGTCCGCATCCGACAGGGTGCCGAACATCGGGTCCACCGCGCGGTAGTCCGCCACGTCGTACCCGGCGTCGGCCTGCGGCGACGCGTAGAAGGGCGAGAGCCAGACCGCGTCCACGCCGAGCGCCTTCAGGTACGGCAGCCGGCTGCGGACGCCCGGCAGGTCACCCATGCCGTCCCCGTTCGAGTCGGCGAAGCTGCGCGGGTACACCTGGTAGATCACCGCATCGCGCCACCACCCGGAGGCCGGCCGGGAGCGGGGTGCGGGGATCGGGGCGTCCGACAGGGCGTCAACTGCGGTCTGGGGCACGACGAACTCCTGAGGCTTGGGGTGGCCTTCAGGACGGTAGTGGCGTTCACGCCGCACTGGAATACCTTGCAGAAACTTTCTGAAAGATATTTCAGCGGTTGGTGGTGACGGATTCGATGACGCCGTGCCAGGTTCGGCGGTAGCCCTCGCGGAGTGGGCCGCCGGCGAGGTCGAGGATAGCTGTGGCGGTTTGGATGAGGGGGGTGGGGTTGTTGGTCCGGGACAGGTGGGCGTGGGCTT
>NZ_JBFUMY010000064.1:0-36459 GCF_054049135.1 Kitasatospora sp. P5_F3
CGCGGCTCACGCCCCGCTCCGCCATGCCCGCGTGCCGTTCGCCGCCGTGGGTCTGGCCCCGCCACCCGCCCCGAAGGCCGGTCCCATGCCCAGCTCCGTCCCCGCCCTGTCGCCGCCCGTCAACCCTTCCGTGTCGCAGCGCCGTTCGCACCGGGCCCGACCGAGACAGCCGGCGCTGCTCAGCCGCTATCTCGGCTATGTCGGCTACTTCGTCGGGACCGGACTGATCAGCGGTGCCGTGGTGCACCACCCGCTCGACCCGGCCCGGTACACCGTGATCGGCCTGGCCGGGGCAGCGCTCTTCCTGGTCGCCGCGCTGGCCGCCGAGCTCCGGCGCCCCGGCCGTACGTCGGTGGGGCGGCTGCTGCTGGTGCTCGGCAGTTCGCTCGCGCTCTCGTTCGGCATCGGGATGCTGAGCGGTGGCCTCCAGCACTTCGAGGACTTCCCGGCCCGGGCGGCGGCGCTGATCCCGTCCGGCCTGCTGCTCTCCTTCCTGGCCTACACCGTCAAGGAGGCCGACCGCCCGGTCCGGCGGGCCCTCGGGCTGCCCGGCCTGGTGGTGCTGGTGGCGGCGGTGCTCGCGTACGGCGGGCTGAACCGGCTGGCGGCCGGGATGGCCGTGCCCGCCGACGGTCACAGCCACAGTCACGGCGCGGAGGTCGAAGAGCACCCGGCCCCGGCCACACCGGCCGCGACGCCCCCGGCTGTGGTCCCTTCAGCAGCTCCGTCGGTTGCTCCGCCGGTCGCCCCGTCTGTTGCTCCGTCGCCGAGCAAGTCGGGCCACTTCGCCGACGGGCACCAGCATTGAGGAATACCCCCTGGGGGTATATGGTTCCGGTGTCCGAAGGGACGACGAGCACGGGGAGATCCGATGAACCACGAGCACGGACAGCACGAGCACCAGACCCGGGCGGGCAGCTGGCGGAACGCCGCGCAGGCGACCCTGCACTGCCTCACCGGCTGCGCCATCGGCGAGATCCTCGGCCTGGTGATCGGGACCGCCCTCGGTCTGCACACCGGGACGACCGTCGTGCTGTCCGTTCTGCTGGCCTTCGTCTTCGGCTACGCGCTCACCATGCGCGGCGTCCTGCGGGCGGGCCTGGACCTGCGTGGCGCGTTGAAGGTCGCACTGGCAGCTGACACCGTGTCGATCGTGGTGATGGAGCTGGTGGACAACAGCGTCATGGTCGGGGTCCCCGGCGCGATGGACGCCGGTCTGGACAGCCTGCTGTTCTGGGGTTCGCTGGCCTTCTCGCTGGTGGTCGCCTTCGTGCTGACCGTCCCGGTGAACCGCTGGCTGATCTCCAAGGGCCGGGGCCACGCCGTGGTCCACGCCCACCACCACTGACCCGCCCTCAGCCAAGGATTTCGCCGCCATGCACCCCGAACGCCGCCGCCACCGAGCCCACCTGCGGGTGCTGCTCGTCCTGGCCACGCTGCTCGGGGTGCTGGCCATGCACGGCCTCGGCGCGGTGCCGGCCGGCTCGACCCCGTCCGCGATGAGCGCGGAGCACCACGCGCACGACCCGCACGACGAGGGCGACGGCGGCGGCAACAACGGCCACGACAGCCACGCCGGGCCGATGTGCCTCTCCGGCGCGGTGGCAACCCCCTTCGCCCCGGGCCCGCCAGGACCGGCGGCACCGTACGCGTCCGGTGTGGCCGCCCCCGCTCCGGTCGGCGCGACCACCGGCGAACCGGACGGCGGCCGGGCCCCGCCCAGCCTTGCCGAGCTGCAACTCCTGCGCAGATAGGCGGATCCGTACCGGACCGCCCAACTCACCTTCGTACGCAGGAGATCCACACCATGAACATCAAGCCGAACCGTCGCCTCCCGCTCGCCGCAGCAGCGCTGCTCGCGAGTGCCCTGCTGCTCACCGCCTGCGGCAGCGGCGGTGGCCACGACGCGCACAACGCCGCCCCGGCGGCCACGACGGCTGCCGCGGCCGCTGCCGGTGCCAAGGCGTACAACGCCGCCGACGTGGCCTTCGCCCAGGGCATGATCCCGCACCACCGACAGGCCCTGGAGATGGCCGAGTTGGCGGCCGGCCGGGCCGCCTCGCCCGAGGTCAGGCAGCTCGCCGCCGCGATCCGGGCCGCCCAGGACCCGGAGATCGCCACCATGTCCGGCTGGCTGACCGGCTGGGGCGAGCAGGTTCCACCGCTCGGCGCGGCCGGTGCGCACGCCGGTCACGGCGGTGCCGGGGCGGCGGGGATGATGACCGAGGCCGAGATGGCCTCGCTGAAGGACGCCACCGGGGCGGCCTTCGACACCGCCTTCCTGAAGCTGATGGTGGCTCACCACACCGGGGCCGTCGAGATGGCCAAGGCCGAGCAGAGCAAGGGGGGTTACGCCCCGGCGAAGGAGCTGGCGGGTGCGGTGATCAGCGGCCAGAGCGCCGAGATCGAGCAGATGAACAAGCTGCTCGGCTGACCTCGTAGGACCGGCTGGCGGCCTGTCAAAGATCGTACTGTCGGAGCGCGATGGCAGAGTGGGGCCATGACCGAACCTGTGAAGGGCCCCGCCAGCTACTTCCCGTCGATCGAGCAGAAGTACGGCCGGCCGATCGCCGAGTGGCAGGAGCTGATCCGATCCTCGCCGCTGACCAAGCACCTGGAGCTGGTGGGCTGGCTCAAGGCCGAGCACGGTCTCGGGCACGGCCACGCCAACGCACTGGTCGCGTACACGCTGGCCGAGGACAGTAAGAGCTGAACCACGGCCTGCGCCGCGGTCACCCCAGGGGGTGGCCGCAGCGCAGGTTCCACCGGCCGGAGCGGCCGGTCAGTTCGGTGGCGGTGAGCGGCGGTACGTCGATCCGCCAGAACGCCTGGGCCGGTACGGCGAGCGCGTGCACCACGGCCGCCCGGATCAGCTCGGGTTCGGCCACCGCCAGTACCTGGCCGTCCGGGAGTGCGGTCAGCCAGTCGGCCGTCCGGGCGCAGAGCGCGGTCAGTGACTCGCCGCCGTGCGGCGCGGCGTCCGGGTCGGCGAGCCACTGACCGAGGGCCTCCGGTTCGGCGCCGGCCACCTCGTCCAGGGTCCGGCCCCGCCAGCGTCCCATCGACCAGCCCGCCGGGCCTGTTGCGCCCGTCAGCCCGAGCGCCTCGGCGGTCTCCCGGCAGCGCGCGGTGGGGGAGACCAGCACCGCCCCGTCGGCCCGGACACTCCCGGCCGCCGCCTCGGCCCGGCTCCGCCCGACGGCGTCCAGCGGCTCCCCGTCCTCGAACCGGGCCCCGCGCAGCGCGGCCCCGATCGCCGGTGAGATGAACATCACCCGTACCGTCATCCCGCTCTCTCCCTCTGCTCAACTGCCGGTCACCGATACCCGATCGGCCACCGCCCGGCGCACTGGGGCGGAGCGCACTCCGGTACGCGCTCCCTTGGCTGCCTCCCCCGAATGGCGGTACGGTTCGCAGCGACATGACGACGGCAGGACGGAAGCCGGTGAGAACCCGGCACGGTCGCGCCACTGTATGCCGAGCAGGACCCCACCCAGGTGCGGGAACTGCCGGTGAGTCAGACCCGAGGGTCGTCGTCCGAGCTCCAACGACTGGGACGCGCGTTCCCCAAGGAGGTCCTGCCATGGCTCAGGCCATCGTCTCCCCTGCCACCGAGGTCGCCGAGACCCTGCCGATCCGGGCACTGCTGCCCTGGGCGGTCTTCCTCGGCACCCTGATGCTGGTGCTGCTCTACTTCGTCGGCGCCGAACAGGGCGCCACCTCCGTGTTCTCCGGCGCCTCCGTGCACGAGTGGGTGCACGACGGGCGCCACCTGCTCGGCTTCCCCTGCCACTGACGGAGAACACGCACATGCCTTCGTCAACTGTCAGAAACCTGCTGGTCCGTGGCATGCTCGCGGGCCTGATCGCCGGGGTGCTGGTTTTCGCGTTCGCCTTCCTGGTGGGTGAGCCGTCGGTCGACGACTCGATCGCCCTGGAGAGCGCCGCTTCGGCGCCGCAGCACGTCCACGGCGGGGACACCGCCGCCGCCCCGGCGGCCCCGGCCGCCGAGGAGGAGGAACTGGTCAGCCGGTCGGTGCAGTCCACCTTCGGGCTGGCGACCGCCACCATGGTCTACGGCGTCGCGCTCGGTGGCATCGCCGCCCTGGTGTACTGCTTCGCGCTCGGCCGGATCGGCCGCTTCTCGCCCAGGGCGACCGCAGCCCTGGTCTCGGCGGCCGCGTTCACCACCGTCTACCTGGTGCCGTTCCTCAAGTACCCGGCCACGCCACCCGCGGTGGGCAACCCGGACACCATCGGCAAGCGCACCACGCTGTTCTTCCTGATGATCCTGCTCAGCGTGCTGCTCGCGGTCGCGGCCGTCATCCTCGGCCGCCGCCTCGCCCCGCGCCTGGGCAACTGGAACGCCTCGGTGCTGGCCGGCCTCGCCTTCGCGGTCGCCGTCACCCTGGCCTTCGTCCTGCTGCCGGGCAACGAGGACGCGGTCAAGGAGACCTTCCCGGCCGCCCTGCTGTGGCAGTTCCGGCTGGCCTCCCTGGGCATCCAGGCCGTCCTGTGGACCGCCTTCGCCCTGGTCTTCGGCCACTTCGCGGAGCGCCTGCTGGCCCCCCGCCCGGCCCCGGCCACCCCGCCGGCCACGGCGGTCCCGGCCGCCTGACCCACCGTCACCACCCCCTCGGGGCCTGCCGCACGCGCGACCGTCGGCAGGCCCCGAGGCGTTTTTCTCAGGTCAGGCCTTCTTGCGCAGGCCCATCAGCAGGTCGACCGTCAGGAACGCTGCCAGCGAGATGCCCAGCAGCGGGAGGAACCAGCCCACGGCGAGGGCAGCCAGGGCCAGGGAGGCGGCGGCCTTGGGGGACTGGCGCCAGGCGCCGGCGGGGTAGGGGCGGCCGAAGGTGCGGGGGCCGGGGCGGCGGTGCCACCACATGCGGTAGCCGAGCAGGGTCATCGCGATCAGGCCGGCGGCCAGGGCGATCAGGGCGAGTTCGTTGGCCAGGCCGAAGGTGAGGCCCATGTGCAGGTCGATGCCGAAGCGGGTGAGCTTGGCGCCGAGGGGGTAGTCGGCGAAGCGCAGTTCGGAGGAGACGGTGGCGTCGGTGGGGTCGATCGCGACCTGGTCCAGGCGGACCGGCCACTGCTTGTCGATCTCCTTGACCGCGTAGGCCTTGCCCGCGGCCTTCGGCGGGACGAGTTCGACCGGTCCGTCGATGCCGGCGGCGGCCGCGGCGGCCATCACCTGGTCGACGCCGACCGGGGCGGCGGGGGCGCCGGKGGGGTCGGCGTGGCCCTCGKGGGCGGAGTGGTCACCGCCGCCGGTGGCGGTGGCCAGGGCGGGGGTGGTCCAGCTCAGTGAGGTGCGGAGCTGGTCGATGTGGTCACCGGCGTAGGTGGACCAGGTGAGGCCGGTGGCGGACAGGCCGAGCAGGCCGACGGCGGCCCAGAGGCCGAGCGCGCCGTGCCAGGAGAGCGAGCGCCGACGGCCCGTCAGACCCGCCTCGGGCCGGGCGTACCGCTTGCGACGACGGCCGAACCAGAGTGCGAGCCCGCCGAGCACCACCACCCAGAGCCAGCTGGCGGCCAGTTCGCTGTAGATCCGGCCGGGCTCACCGAGCTGGAGGTTGGCGTGCAGCTTGGAGAGCCAGGCCCGGAAGGGGAGTGCGCCTGAGCTGCCGTAGCTGGCCAGCGCGCCGCGCACCTCGGCGGTGTACGGGTCGACGAAGACCGCGAGCTTGAGGCCCTCGTCGAGGGTCGGCACGTTCAGCAGGACCTGGGTGGTGGCCTCCGGGTCGTCGGAGGTGCGGACCAGGGCGAGCTTGCCCTCGGGGTGGGCGGCCGTGGCGGCGTCGATCTGCCGGGACAGCGGCAGGGCGGCGGTGTCGACCTGGGAGACCGTCAGCTGGTCGGAGTAGACGAAGCGTTCTATCTGGTACGAGCCCGCGTACAGCAGGCCGCTGACGGCGGCGACCAGCAGGAAGGGGGCGATCAGGATGCCCGCGCAGAAGTGCAGGCGGAGCAGCAGCGGACGGAGCCCGGCCCAGGCGGAGGGCTTGGCGGGGGTCGCCTCGGCGGGCGGTCGTTCGGTTTCGGACAGCATGAAGCAGCTCTCTCCGGCTCAGGAGGACGTGCGCACTCGACGGTGCGTCACGGTGAGGGGAAGGTCCGGCCGCAGGTGCGGAAGAAGGCACGGCGGAACGGACCGGCGGCACCCGGAAAACGGGCACGGCCGACCACCGGGCGCCCGATGGGCCCGGTTTCAGGAGCAGGAGAGAGTGGGTGGCCCGCGCCGCGAGACGGCGGCGGAGAGCAGCAACAGCAGCGCGGGCGCCGGGCTGTACCGGAACGTCAGGCCGCGCGGCCGGGGGAGGGCGGGGACGGTGGGTGCGGCGGTGACCAGTCTGACCAGCCAGCCGCCGACGGCGACGGCCGCGCCGAGCAGCAGCCCGGCCAGGGCGTGTTCGCCCTGGGCCAGCCACCAGGCGCAGACCAGCGCGAGCACGGCGTGCACCAGGAGCATCTGCGGCTCGATCGACATCGACATCGGCAGCTGCTCGGCCGAGGCGGCCGGCATCTCGTGCGCCATCTCATGAGCCATGCCGTGCGCCATGCCGTGATGGTGCATCGGCTGACGCTCCGGCACCGCACCCAGCCCGAACAGGTGGTGCAGCCCGTACTGGGTGGCGAAGCACGCCCCCAGCAGCGCCCCGAGGCCCCGGCGCTGCCCGGCCAGCAGGTAGCCGCCGCCGGCCGTCAGGCCGACCGCGAGCCCGAGCATCCCGGGCTGGACCGGAGCCCCGCCGGCCAACCGGTGCACCCCGAGCGACGCGGCCGCACACACCGCCGCGAAGGCGACGGCGCGGAACGCGCGGAACAGGGGCTGGCCGGTATGCACTGAGGAAGGATGACAGACCCGACGCCCGCCCGGCAGAGGGGGTGACCGGTCCGTCAGGTCCGGCCACCCCGCTTCGTCACTGCTCGGCGGCGGCGGTCACAGCGAGCGCCGGACGTCCACGGCCGCCGCCACCAGGGCGGCCAGCGCGGGCCTGACCTCGGCCCAGCTGCGGGTCTTCAGGCCGCAGTCGGGGTTGACCCAGAGGCGTTCGGCGGGCACCGACTTGAGGGCGGTCCGCAGCAGCTCGGCCATCGCGTCGGCGGTCGGCACCCGGGGGGAGTGGATGTCGTACACGCCGGGGCCGACCTCCCTCGGGTAGTCGCCGAGTTCGCCGGTGACGGCCATCCGGGAGCGGGCCGCCTCCAGCGAGATCACGTTGGCGTCCAGTTCCTCGATCGCGGTCAGGATGTCGCCGAACTCGGCGTAGCACATGTGGGTGTGCACCTGGGTCGAGGGCAGTACCCCGGAGGTGCTGAGCCGGAACGCCTCGGTGGCCCAGGCCAGGTAGCCGGCATGGGCGGCCCGGCGCAGCGGCAGCGTCTCGCGCAGCGCGGGCTCATCCACCTGGATCACCGCCGCGCCGGCCGCCTCCAGGTCGGCCACCTCGTCCCGCAGGGCCAGCGCGACCTGCCGGGCGGTGTCCGCGAGCGGCTGGTCGTCCCGGACGAACGACCAGGCCAGC
The DNA here is from genome assembly GCF_054049135.1 of Kitasatospora sp. P5_F3. Classification (NCBI taxonomy): domain Bacteria; kingdom Bacillati; phylum Actinomycetota; class Actinomycetes; order Kitasatosporales; family Streptomycetaceae; genus Kitasatospora; species Kitasatospora sp. P5_F3. The sequence continues at coordinate 7,532 of NZ_JBFUMY010000064.1, forward strand.
ATGGTGACCGGGCCGGTCAGCATGCCCTTGACCGGACGCTCCGTCAGGGCCTGCGCGGTACGGAACCACTCGACCGTCATCGGGGCGGGCCTGGCCACGTCGCCCGCGATCACCGGCGGCCGGACGTACCGGCTGCCGTAGGACTGCACCCAGCCGTGCCGGGTGGTCAGGAAGCCGGTCAGCTGCTCGGCGAAGTACTGCACCATGTCGTTGCGTTCGGGCTCGCCGTGCACCAGCACGTCCAGACCGGCCAGCTCCTGGAAGGCGATCACCTCGCCCACCTCGGCGGCGATCCGCTCCTCGTACGCGGCCCGGTCGAGCCGGCCCGAGCGCAGCTCGGCGCGGGCGGCCCGGAGCGCGTCGGTCTGCGGGAAGGAGCCGATCGTGGTGGTCGGCAGTGGGGGCAGGCCGAGCCTGGCCTGCTGGGCGGCGGCACGCTCGGGGTACGGGGCGGCCCGCCGGGCGTCCCCGGGGGTGACGGTGGCGCAGCGGGCCCGGACCGCAGGGTCGTGGGTGAGCGCGGAGGCGCTCCGGGAGGCGCGGGCGGCCCGGTTGGCGGCCAGCTGCGGGGCGACCGCGTCCCGGCCCTCGGTGAGGGCCCGGGCCAGCGTGACCGTCTCGGTCACCTTCTGCCGGGCGAAGGCCAGCCAGCGCTGCACCTGTGGGTCCAACTCCCGCTCCAGGCCCGCGTCCAGCGGCACGTGCAGCAGCGAGCAGGACGGTGCCACGTCGACCCGCCCGGCCAGTCCGAGCAGCGGGACCAGGGTGGCCAAGGCCTGCTCCAGGTCGGCGGCCCAGACGTTGCGGCCGTCGATCACGCCCGCGATCAGCCGCTTGCCCGGCAGGCCGCCGAGTGCGGCCAGCGCGGGCAGGTTGGCGGCGGCGGGGCCGGTGAAGTCCAGCGCCAGGCCCTCCACCGGGGCCTTGGCGAGCACCGGCAGCGCCTCGCCGAGGGCGTCGAAGTAGGACGCCACCAGCAGCTTCGGACGGTCGGTCAGGGCGCCCAGGTCGCGGTAGGCGCGGGCGGCGGCGTTCAGCTCGGCCGGGGTGCGGTCCTGGACCAGCGCGGGCTCGTCCAGCTGGACCCAGTCGGCGCCGGCCGCCCGCAGGGTGGCGAGCAGTTCGGCGTACACCGGCAGCAGCCGGTCCAGCAGGGTGAGCGGCTGGAAGTCGGCGGCCACGCCCTCGGCGGGCTTGGCCAGCAGCAGGAAGGTGACCGGCCCGAGCAGTACCGGACGGGTGGTCAGCCCGGCCGCCCTGGCCTCGGCGAACTCGGCCAGCGGCTTGGCCGGGTCGGCCCGGAACACACTGTCGGGGCCGAGCTCGGGCACCAGGTAGTGGTAGTTGGTGTCGAACCACTTGGTCATCTCCAGCGGCGCCGCCTCGGCGGTGCCCCGGGCCATCGCGAAGTAGACCGCGAGCCGCTGCTCGGCGTCAGCGTCGGCGTCGGTGCTGTCGGCCGGGGCGAGCGCCGCGTGCCGGGGCGGGATCGCGCCGAGCATCCAGGCCGCGTCCAGCACGTGGTCATACAGCGAGAAGTGATTGCTGGGCAGTTCGCCGAGGCTGGCCCCGGCGAGGGCGGTGAAGGTCTTCCGGCGCAGTTCGGCGGCGGTGGCGAGCAGCTCGGCGGCGCTGCTGCGGCCGGACCAGTGGCGCTCGACGGCCTTCTTCAACTCACGGTCGGGGCCCTGCCGGGGGTAGCCGTGCAGGGTGGCGACGGTGGTGGGGGTGATGCCGGTCACGGAACTCTCCTTCGCGAGTTCGCGCGGGCCAGGAGGCGCGGGTACACGAAGGACCGGGCGATCCGTCAAGGAGCTGCCCGTGCCGCCGCCGACCCGCCCACGAGGTCCCGGTGTGAGGCCACGCTCCGCCGGTCGCGGGCGCGTGGGCAGTGGCAGGTCTTCGGACTCGCGGGCTCGCCGGGTACCGGCTCCTACCGGCCGTCGCTTCCCGAACGCGCTTGCGTCCAGTGCTAGTTGACGGCTTTCGTTCCCACTCACCGCTGCGGGGCAGTTCCGGACTCACACCGGATTCCCTCTTGCGACACCCTGCCTGGCGGACAGGGCGAACCAGCTGCACGGACCACCCTAGACCCTCCGTCCGACAGTCCGTCAGAAAAGCCGCCCGGGGGTCTTTGCCGATCTGTGACCACCCCCGGTGTGGGCAAGTGCTTAGGCATGGCTTAGCTTACTCCTGGGTGAGGGTGTCCTAAGTAGCCTCCGCCCGTCCCTCAAGCCGTCCCCGTCCGTGGAGTCCTGATGCCCGTCCGTCGCCCGCACCTCGCCGCGCTGCTCTCTCTCGCAGTGGCCGGAGCCGCGCTGACCGCCTGCACCGAGCAGAAGAAGGACGTCTCCTCGGACGGTGCGATCCAGGTGAACGCCTCGGACAGCTCCTGCGAGCTGTCGAAGACCAGCTTCCCGGCCGGTGCGGTCAACTTCGCGGTGCAGAACAAGGGTTCCAAGGTCACCGAGGTCTACGTCTACGCCGCGGGCGACAAGATCGTGGCCGAGCGGGAGAACATCGGGCCCGGCACCAAGGCCGCCATCACCTCCGAGATCAAGGCCGGCGAGTACGAGGTCGCCTGCAAGCCGGGCATGACCGGCGACGGCATCCGGCAGAAGATCACCGTGACCGGTGCCGGCGCCCCGGCCAAGGGTGACCCGCGCCTGGACAAGGCGGTCGCCGACTACCGCAAGTACGTGCAGGAGCAGGCCGACGCCACCATCCCGCTGGTGCAGAAGTTCGCCGACGCGATCAAGGCCGGGGACCTGGAGGGCGCCAAGGCGGCCTTCGCCCCGTCCCGGGTCGGCTGGGAGCGGACCGAGCCGGTGGCCGAGAGCTTCGGTGACATCGACCCGAAGACCGACGTCCGCGAGGACGGCCTGGAGCCCGGCCAGGAGTGGACCGGCTGGCACAAGCTGGAGAAGTCGCTCTGGGAGGCCGGCGCGATCACCGATGCCGACAAGAAGCTTGCCGACCAGCTGGTCAGCGACCTGAAGGAGTGGCAGAAGGTGGTCGGCACCGCCGACATCACCGCCACCAGCATGGCCAACGGTGCCAAGGAGCTGCTGGACGAGGTCGCCACCGGCAAGGTCACCGGCGAGGAGGACCGCTACAGCCACACCGACCTGTCCGACTTCGCGGGCAACGTCGAGGGCGCGCTGAAGGCGTACGAGCTGATCAAGCCGGTCGCCGCCGAGAAGGACCCGGAGCTGGCCAAGACCCTGGACCAGGAGTTCGCCGCGCTGCAGGCGATGCTCGCCAAGTACAAGCAGGGCGACAGCTACACCTCGTACGACAAGGTCGCCGAGCCGGAGCGGAAGGCCTTCTCGGACGCCGTCAACGCGCTCGCCGAGCCGCTGTCCAAGCTCGCCGCCGCCGTCGTGGTCAAGTAAGGCCTGAGGGAGAGTCATGAGCGAGCAGACGCAGGAACCCGCCGTGGAGCAGGGCCAGCAGGACCAGCAGCCCAAGGGCTCGGTCAGCCGACGCGCCGTCATCGGCTGGGCCGGGGCCGGGGTGGCGCTGGGCGCCGCCGCGGTCGGCACGGTGGCCGCGGCCACCCAGGGCTCGGACGAGCAGGCCGAGGCCGCCCTCAAGGCGGTCCCCGACATCGAGTTCTACGGCGAGCACCAGGCCGGCATCGCCACCCCGGTCCAGGACCGGCTGCACTTCGCGGCCTTCGACGTCTCCACCACCAGCCGGGACGCCCTGATCCGGGTGCTCAAGGAGTGGACCAAGGCGGCCGCGGTGATGACCGGCGGCCGCGAGGTCGGCGCCGGGGCGACCGGCCTGGCCGAGGCTCCGCCGGACGACACCGGCGAGGCGCTGGGCCTGCCCGCCTCCCGGCTGACCCTGACCATCGGTTTCGGCCCGACGCTGTTCGAGAAGGACGGCAAGGACCGGTTCGGCCTCAAGGCCAAGCGGCCCGAGGGCCTGATCGACCTGCCGCCGTTCCCGCACGACAACCTGGACCCGGCCCGCAGCGGCGGCGACATCTGTGTGCAGGCCTGCGCCGACGACCCGCAGGTGGCGGTGCACGCGATCCGCAACCTGGCCCGGATCGGGATGGGCGTGGTCACCGTGCGCTGGTCCCAGCTCGGCTTCGGCAAGACCTCCTCCACCACGCCCGAGGCACAGACCCCGCGCAACCTGATGGGTTTCAAGGACGGCACTCACAACGTCTCGGGCAAGGACACCCCGACCCTGGCCGAGCACGTCTGGGCCGCGCCCGGCGACGGCCCGGAGTGGATGACCGGCGGCTCGTACCTGGTGTCCCGGCGGATCCGGATGCACATCGAGACCTGGGACCGCACCCCGCTCTCCGAGCAGGAGGACATCTTCGGCCGGACCAAGCGCGAGGGTGCCCCGTTCGGCAAGCAGAAGGAGCACGACGCCCCCGACCTGGAGGCGATGCCGAAGGACTCGCACGTCCGGCTGGCGCACCCGGACAGCAACAGCGGAGCCAAGCTGCTCCGCCGGGGCTTCTCGTTCACCGACGGCTCGGACGGTCTCGGCCGACTGGAGGCCGGGCTGTTCTTCCTGGCGTACCAGCGCGACACCCGCAAGGCCTTCGTCCCGGTGCAGCGCAAGCTGGCTGCCACGGACGCCCTCAACGAGTACATCCAGCATGTCGGTTCGGCGCACTTCGCCTGCCCGCCGGGGGTCCGCAAGCCCGGTGAGTGGTGGGGTCAGTCGCTCTTCGGCTGACCTGCCCCACTCCTCACCCCCACAAGCACCGGAGGACACCCCCGTGTTCGGCAACTACCTGATCGGCCTGCGCGAGGGTCTCGAAGCCAGCCTGGTGGTCTGCATCCTGATCGCCTACCTGGTCAAGACCGACCGCCGGAAGGCGCTCGCCCCGGTCTGGACCGGCATCGGGGTGGCCGTCGGCCTGAGCATGGCGTTCGGCGCCCTGCTCACCTACGGCTCCAGCCAGCTCACCTTCCAGGCGGCCGAGACGCTCGGCGGCACGCTGTCGATCATCGCGGTCGGGCTGGTCACCTGGATGGTGTTCTGGATGCGCCGGACGGCCCGTCACCTCAAGACGGAGCTGCACGGCAAGCTGGACGCGGCGGTCGCGATGGGCACCGGTGCACTGGTGTTCACCGCCTTCCTGGCCGTCGGCCGGGAGGGCCTGGAGACCGCGCTGTTCATCTGGGCAGCGGTGGAGGCCACCAGCGACGGCGTCCGGCCACTGGTCGGCGCCTGCCTGGGGCTGCTCACCGCGATCTTCCTCGGCTGGCTGTTCTACCGGGGCGCGCTGAAGATCAACCTGGCCAAGTTCTTCACCTGGACCGGGGCGATGCTGGTCGTGGTGGCGGCCGGGGTGCTGGCCTACGGCCTGCACGACCTGCAGGAGGCCGACATCCTGCCGGGCCTGGCGAACCACGCCTTCGACATCAGCACGACCATCCCCCGGGACAGCTGGTACGGCACCCTGCTCAAGGGTGTCTTCAACTTCCAGCCAGACCCGACGAAGCTTCAGGTCTGGGCCTGGGGGCTGTACGTGGTGCCCACGCTGTACCTGTTCCTGCGCAAGCCGGGCAAGGCGGCCGCGCCTGCGAGCCCCGCGAGTCCCGTGAAGGCCGACGCGAGCTGACGCCCCGCCACCCGCCGCGTGTCCTTGGGCCCGCGTGGACCCCCGCGCCGAGCACCTGAGCGACGACGGGGGGCACCTGGAGCGCTCGGTGGTGGACGCAGCCGTGTACCGGGACGGCCACCGGACCGCCGGTGGCGACAGCCTGGCCGAGGTCTACCAGCAGGTGCCCGGCGAGCCCGGCACGATGGCCTGGATCGGCCTCTACCGGCCGGCCGAGGAGCAGATGCTGGAGGCCGCCGAACGGTTCGACCTGCACGAGCTCGCGGTCGAGGACGCCATCGTCGCCCACCAGCGGCCCAAGCTGGAGCGCTACGGCGCGACCCTGTTCGTGGTGCTCCGGGCGGCCCGCTACCTGGACGAGAGCGAGCAGGTCGACTTCGGCGAGATCCACCTCTTCGTCGGCCCGCAGTTCGTCCTGACGGTGCGCCACTCGCAGTCCCCGGACCTCTCGGTGGTCCGCCGCCGGCTGGAGGACGATCCGGAGCTGCTGGCGCTCGGCCCCGAGGCGGTGCTTTACGCCGTGCTGGACGCGGTGGTGGACGGCTACGCCCCGGTGATCGCCGGGCTTCAGCACGACATCGACGAGATCGAGACCGAGGTATTCAGCGGCGACCCCAAGGTCTCCCGACGGATCTACGAGCTCTCCCGCGAGGTGATCGAGTTCCAGCGCTCGACCCGTCCGCTGCTGGAGATCATGGCCAGCCTGGAGGCCGGCTTCGGCAAGTACGGCACCGACGAGGAGCTCCAGCGCTACCTGCGCGACGTGGCCGACCACGCCACCACCGCAGCCGAACGCGTCGACGGCTTCCGGCAGATGCTGCAGAACATCCTCACCGTCAACGCCACCCTGGTCTCGCAGGCGCAGAACGAGGAGATGAAGCAGCTGGCCGAGGCCGGGCACGCCCAGAACAACGAGATCAAGAAAGTATCTTCCTGGGCAGCCATCCTGTTCGCGCCGACCCTGATCGGCACCGTCTACGGGATGAACTTCGAGTACATGCCCGAGCTGGACTGGGTGTTCGGCTACCCGTTCGCGATCGGCCTGATGGTGCTGGTCTGCCTCGGGCTCTACCTGGTCTTCAAACGCCGCGACTGGCTCTGACGACGGCCCGGTTGCCCGGGCCGCCCGGATGGTCCGTCAGCTGTGCTGGGAGGATGGCGGGGTGAACGACGCACCAGGCTCCCCGATCCGGTCCGGTATCCCCGAGCACGGGCGGGTGCCCAAGTACTACGCGGTCAAGGCGGAGCTGGAAGCCCTGCTGGACGAGCTCGGCGAGGGCGGTGCGCTGCCCACCGAGCGTGAGCTGGCGGCCAGGTACGAGGTCTCCCGGGACACCCTCCGGCAGGCGGTGCGCGATCTGCTGATCCAGGGCAAGGTCCGCCGCCGGGGCCGCAGCACGGTGGCCGCCGGGCCCAAGCTGGAGCAGCCGCTCTCGCTGGCCAGCTACACCGAGGGCGTCCGCCGCCAGGGCCGGGTGCCGGGCCGGACCCTGATCGGCCTCGAACAGTTCGGTGCGGACGGGCAGTTGGCGGAGCAGCTGCGGCTGCCGGCCGGGGCGCCGGTCTGGCACCTGGAGCGGGTGCTGCTCGCCGACGGCGAGCGGGTCGGCCTGGAGAGCACCTATCTCGCGGTGGCCCGGATCCCGTCCCTGGAGCAGGAGTTCGACCCCGGCGCGTCGCTCTACGCGTTCCTGACCGAGAAGCTCGGCATCGAGTTCGGCGCGGCCGACGAACGGATCGAGACCGTCCTCGCCACCCCCCGCGAGGCCCTGCTGATCGGCACCCCGCCCGCCCTCCCGATGCTCCTGCTGCACCGCCTCACCCGGGACACCACCGGCGCCCCGCTGGAACGGGTCCGCTCGCTCTACCGGGGCGACCGTTTCAGCTTCACCACCCGCCTGGAGCCCGGTTCCTGAGCCTGGGTGGGCGCTCGGCCCGGGGTCTCTGTGGTCACGGAAAGGTAACGGGTCTGGACCGAAGTTCGGGTGCTGTTCACGCCGGGTACCGCAGTCGGGGGAGTCCGCGCCACCGGGTGGCCCGAGTGTGGTCCGCGCCCCGCTCCAGCTCTGACGCTTCCTCAGGAGGACGACGTGACCGCAGGACTCCCCAGGCGCAGCCTGCTCCTCGGCACCGCCGCGGCCGCACTCGCGGCCGGCCCGCTCGCCCGTACCGCTTTCGCCGCCACCGCCGCCCTGACCCCCAAGGTGCTGGTGATCGGTCTGGACGGCACCATGATCAACCGGGTCAAGGACGCCGACGCACCCAACCTGGACGCCCTGATGGCCGGGGGGCTCACCGCCGCCAGCAGCCTGTACGCCAACCCGATGGCCGAGACGTCCTCGGGCCCCGGCTGGACCACCATCGCCACCGGCGTCTGGCCGGACAAGCACAACGTCAAGGACAACAACTTCACCGCGCCCAACTTCACCGCCTACCCGGACTGGCTGACCCGGGTGGAGCGGGCCAACCCGGCACTGTCCACCTATGTGGTGGCGTCCTGGGCGCCGATCCCGGACACCATCTACTCGGCCACCGTCGACACCCGGGTGGCCACCCCGAGCGCCGAGTACGACGCGGGCACTACCTCCCGCGCGGTGGCGCGGATCCGGGACACCAACCCGGACGCGGTCTTCGTCCAGCTCGACAACGTCGACCACGCGGGTCACGCGAGCGGTTCGGCCAGCCAGGCGTACCTGGACGCGATCAAGGGCGTGGACGGCCAGGTCGGCCAGATCGTGGCGGCCGTCCGGGGGCGGGCCACGTACGCGCAGGAGAACTGGCTGATCATGATCACCGCCGACCACGGGCACACCCCCACCGGTGGCCACGGCGGGTCGACCTGGGAGGAGCGGCAGACCTTCGTGATCGCCAACGGCGGTGGCCACGCGGCGGGTTCGGTCCGCTACGACGTGCGGATGGTGGACATCGCGCCGACCGCGCTGGCCCACCTCGGGATCGCGATCGACCCGGCCTGGAACCTGGACGGCGCCCCGATCGCCGGCCTCACCCCGGACGCTTTCGACGCGCTGCGCCCGCAGCTGACCGGCCGGGTGGACGAGACCGGGATCGCGGCCGGCGTCATCGGCTTCACCCACACGGCGCCGAGCGGCTGGTCGGTGGACAACTCGGCGATGGGCACCGGCGGTGTCACCGAGTGGCGCGGCTGGTCGTTCACCACCGACGAGTTCTGGACCAAGACCCAGCGCGACCAGTACCGCGAGCTCAACGTCAGGGCCCGGAACGTCTTCGCGGTCGCCGACTCCGACGAGTGGGCCGACAAGTCCTTCTCGGGCAACTACGACACCACGCTGGTCAGCCCGGCCTACCCGGTCTCCGGCCTGGCCACCGTCAAGGTCGAGTACACCAGCTACTACCAGCAGGAAGGCGCCCAGACCGCCAAGGTGCTGGCCTCCTGGAACGGCGGCGCGCCGGTCCAGCTGGCCTCGTACAGCAGCCTGGTGAACGGTCGTCAGACCCACACCCTGACCGTCCCGGCCGGTGCCACCAATCTGCAGCTGCGGTTCCGCTACACCGGCAGCAACAACTGGTACTGGGTGGTCGACAACGTCCGGGTCTACGGCGTCTGATGCCCAACGCGGGTGCGGTGGCAGCGGGTCGGCCGCCACCGCACCAGCGGTCAGTGGGCGTCGTGCAGGGTGTCGGTGGCCTTGATCTTCTGCCAGGACTTCGGCTCCTGGACGGCGGCCGCCCGCAGGCCCGGTGCGGTGCCGGTGGCGGGCTTGCCGCTGCTGTACAGCCAGGTGTGCAGCAGGTCGCCGAGCGGCTTGCCGGAGACCCGCTCGGCGTAGCGCTGGAAGTCGGCGACGGTGGCGTTGCCGTACTGGTGCTCGGCGGGCCAGCCGCGCAGCACGGCGAAGAACGCCTGGTCGCCGATCGCGTTGCGGAGCGCCTGGACGGCCAGTGCGCCGCGGTCGTACACGGCGGCGTGGAACTGGTTGTCGGGGCCCGGGTCGCCGGGCAGTACGGTCCAGAACGGGTCCTCGGCGGGCCGGCTGGAGTAGACCCAGTCGGCCAACTCCTGGGCGGTGCCCTCGTTCTCGTGCTCGGACCAGAGCCACTGGGCGTAGCGGGCGAAGCCCTCGTTCAGCCAGATGTCGCTCCAGCGCTCGAGCGAGACGCTGTCGCCGTACCACTGGTGGGCCAACTCGTGCACGACGACGGACGTGTTGGAGCCGGCGGCGAAGATCCGTGGGCTGTAGTAGATCTGGCTCTGGGTCTCCAGGGCGTACCCGGGCCGGGTGTTGGGGACGTAGCCGCCGACGGTGGCGAAGGGGTACGGGCCGAGCTGCGTGCTGAGCCAGTCGGTGATCTCGCCGGTGCGCTCCAGGCTGGCCCGGGCCGCGCCGGCGTTGTCGCCGAGGTCGCGGCTGTAGGCGGTGATGACGGGTATGCCGCTCTCGGTGACCGAGGTGTCGAGGTCGAACCGGCCGAGTGCGAGGGTGGCCAGGTAGGTGGCCTGGGGCTTGGTCTGCCGCCAGTTGTACCTGGTCCAGCCGAGGCGTGAACTCTGCGACACCAGCGCGCCGTTGCTGATCGCCTGGGTCCCGTCGGGGACCAGCACGGAGACGTCGAAGGTGGCCTTGTCGGAGGGGTGGTCGTTGCTCGGGAACCACCACCACGCCGACTCCGGCTCGCCGGCCGCCACGCCGCCGTCCGGGGTGCGCTGCCAGGCGGTGAAGCCGTAGGCGGTGACGGTGGACGGCACGCCGGAGTAGCGGACCACCACGGTGGCGCGCTCGCCCTTGCCGAGCGGCCTGGCGGGGGTGATCTCCAGTTCGTGTTCGCCGGTGGTGGTGAATCCCGCCTTGCGCCCGTTGACCTGCACCTCCTGGACGCCCAGGGCGAAGTCGAGGTTGAAGCGGGACAGCGCGGCCGTGGTGGTGGCCAGGATCGTCGCGGTGCCCTCGAGCAGGTCGGTGGCGGGCTGGTACTTGAGTCGCAGGTCGTAGTGCGAGACGTCGTACCCGCCGTTGCCGTACTGCGGGTAGTAGGCGTCCCCGGCACCGGACGCACCGACGGCACCGGTGGCGGCACCGGCGGGGTTGGTCAGCAGCAGGGCGGCGGCCAGGGCCGCGGAGATGGTCAGCCTTTTGCGCACGGGTCCTCCGAAGTGCCGGGGGTGGTGAGCGGACTGATCGACCGTAGGACGGGAGGTGACCCGCCGGGGGTGAACCGGTTCAGCTGTTATGAAATGTTCACGCTAAGAAATGGTCGGCGGCGGGGTGCAGTCTTACCGCCCGGCCGTCGAACGATTAGCTTCGCCGGTACGTACCCCGGACGGAAGGACCACCGGCCCATGATCGTGATCGCCCACCTGAGCGACACCCATCTCGATGGTTCGCAGCGCGCGACCGACCGCACCAAGGCGGTGCTGGACCACCTGGACAGCTTGCCGTACGACCTCGACGCCGTGCTGGTGACCGGCGACGTCACCGAGCACGGCCTGCCCGCCGAGTACCGGCTGGCCCGTGAACTGCTGGACACCCGGCACCCGTTGCTGGTGCTGCCGGGCAACCACGACGACCGCTCGGCGTTCCGGGCCGGCCTGCTGGGGGAGGAGCCGTCGACCGAGCCGGTGAACCGGCTGCACGTGACCGACGGCTTCGCGGTCGCGCTCTGCGACTCCACCATCCCCGGCCGGGACGACGGCCGGCTGGACGACGGCACGCTCGGCTGGTTGGACAAGGCGCTCGGCTCGGTCGCGGTGCCCACCCTGGTGGCCTTCCACCACCCGCCGGTGCTGGTCCAGGTGCCGTACCTGGACGGCGTCCGCCAGTTCGGCGGTGAGCGGCTGGCCGAGCTGACCGACCGTCACCCCCACGTCGTCGGCTTCCTGTGCGGACACGCCCACCTGGCCGCGAGCACCACCTTCGCCGGACGCCCGCTGTCGATCGCCCCGGGCGTGGTCTCCACCGCCCGCCTGCCCTGGGAGCCGCGACCGAATCCGGACGCGCACGTTCACCACGACCTGCCGCCGGCCCTCGCCTTCCACGTCCTCGACGACACCGGCCGTCTGACCACCCACCTGCGTACCTGCTGACCGGATGTCAGCGCCCGCCCCCGCTCGGGCCGGAGCAGCAGGGTGCAGAGGACGGCGGTGAGCAGGTGGGCCAGGGCCAGCGCGGCCGAGGGGCTGTGCACCGGCAGGGCCGGGTCGGCCAGGCCGAGCAGGTGGCTCGGCCTGGCGGTGGGCAGGGGTGCGGCCGAGGTACGGGCGAAGAGGACGTAGAGGGTGATCTGGGTGGCGGTCATCCACGCGCCGGTCAGCCCCAGCCCCGAAGTGCCCCTGGCCAGCAGCCCGTTGCAGAGCGTGGTGCCGGTGAGGGCCAGGGCCAGGGCCGGGAGCGGGAGTTCGGTGCCCGCGAGGGCGAAGTGCGCGGTGGCGGTGAGTGCTACGCAGAGGGTGGACGGGACGGCGACGCGGAGGGTGCGGAGCTGCCAGGTCTTCACAGTGCGTCATCGTGGCACCACCGCCTTGTGGCGGGCTTGCGTCGCCCGGGCACGAACCGGCCAACCACCGCATGGTGAAACTGGGCTGACGATGTGTCAGTTTCTGGCGATGCGGCCCGAGTCTCTTCCCCAACCATGTGATGTATGCCATGGTACATGTCACACTCCCCACCGTGTCCACGTCAGAACCGGGTCCAGGCTCGACTCCCGGTGCTGCCACGGTCCGCAACCCCACTGCCGTGTCCCCATACACGGCCGCAGACCGGCCCGGAGGCCACCTTCATGCGTAGTTCCCCCACGACGAAAGACGTCGTCCGGCTTTTGATAGCCGCCCTGATCTGCTGTCTCGGGCTGACCCTGCTCGCTCCGGCCGGCCAGGCCGCCGCGATCGGCGGCAAGGGCCAGCGGCCGACCCCGGCCCCCGCACCGAGGTCCGGTCCCGCCCCGCAGCCGGCCAGCGTCACGGCGGCCGCCGACCTGGCCGCGGAGGAGGCCAAGGAGCCCACCGCGATCTCCGAGCGCGCCCCCCTGCGGGCGGTCAAGGACACCTCGCAGCGCGAACAGAGCACCGTCAAGCCGAAGTCGGCACTCGGTGCGGCGGGCGTCACGGCCGTCTGCAACGTCGCCGACTTCACCTCGAAGACCGGGGCCGCCCTGGTCCAGCAGATCAAGGTCTCGGACCTGGACTGCGTGAACACGCTGTTCCAGCTCACGGGCGCCAACGCGCAGGCCGTCTTCCGCGAGGCCCAGATGGTCACGGTGGCCGACGCGCTGCGCGCGAACGCCACCAACTACCCGGGTGACAACAGCACTTCGACCGGGCAGCTGGTGCTCTTCCTGCGCGCCGGCTACTTCGTGCAGTGGTACAACGAGTCCACCGTGGGCAGCTACGGCCCGGCCCTGAAGAGCTCGATCCTCGGCGCCCTGGACACCTTCTTCGCCGCCCCGCGCGCCGCGGACGTCAACGACGCCAACGGCGCCACCCTGGCCGAGGCGGTCATCCTGGCCGACAGCGCCCAGCAGAACGCGCACTACCTCGGCCTGGTCAAGCGCCTGCTGACCGGCTACAACAGCTCGTACGACAGCTCGTACTACATGGTGGCCGCGGTCAACAACGCCTACACCATCCTGTTCCGCGGCCACCAGACGCCGGAGTTCCTGCCCGCCGTGCAGGCCGACCCGAGCATCCTGACCGTGCTGCGTGACTTCGCCGTCGCCCACGACGACCTGCTCGGCACCGGCAAGTCCTACCTGACCGCCAACTCGGGTCGCGAGCTCGGCCGCTTCCTGTCGCACCCGGAGCTGCAGTCGGCGGTCCGTCCGCTGCTCAAGCAGCTGCTCGACCGGACGGCGATGACCGGCCGGACCTCCTCGATCTGGGTCCCGATGGCCGAGATGACCGCTTCGTACGACGCGGCCAACTGCTCGTACTACGGCACCTGTGACCTGTCGAACCGGGTCCGCGCCGCCGTGCTGACGATCAACCACACCTGCAGCCCGAGCATCAGGATCGTGGCCCAGGCGATGACCTCGGCCGACCTCGCCGCCACCTGCACCAGCCTGAACAACCAGGACGCCTACTTCCACAGCGTGGTCAAGGACAGCGGGGCGGTGGCGAACGACAACAACACCACCATCGAGGTCAACGCCTTCGACTCCAGCGCCGACTACCAGACCTACGCCGGCGTGATCTTCGGGATCAGCACCAACAACGGCGGCATGTACCTGGAGGGCAACCCGGCCACCGCCGGGAACCAGCCGCGGTTCATCGCCTACGAGGCCGAGTGGGCGCGTCCGGACTTCCAGATCTGGAACCTCAACCACGAGTACACCCACTACCTCGACGGCCGGTTCGACATGTTCGGCGACTTCAACGCCGGCATGACCACCCCGACCGTGATGTGGGTCGAGGGCTTCGCCGAGTACGTCTCCTACTCGTACCGGAACGTCGTCGACGACCGGGCGATCACCGAGGCGGCCAAGAACACGTACCGGCTCAGCACGCTGTTCGACACCACGTACGACAACTCGGACTCCAACCGGGTCTACCAGTGGGGCTACCTGGCGGTCCGTTACCTGATCCAGCAGCACCCGCAGGACGTGACCACGCTGCTCGGTTACTACCGCACCGGCAACTGGGCGGCCGCCCGTACCCTGCTCACCTCCACCATCGGCACCCGCTACGACGCCGACTTCACCACCTGGCTGGCGGCCTGCGCGGCCGGCGGCTGCGGCAGCTCCACCCCGCCCACCAACCAGGCGCCGGTCGCCGGGTTCACGGCGGCGGTGAACGGCCTGACGGTGAACTTCACCGACTCCTCCACCGACGCGGACGGCACCATCGCCTCCCGTGCCTGGAACTTCGGTGACGGCACCACCTCCACCGCCGCCAACCCCGCCAAGGCCTACGCCGCGGCCGGCAGCTACACCGTCCAGCTCACGGTGACCGACAACAAGGGCGCCACCGCGACCACCAGCAAGGCGGTCACGGTGGCCGCCTCCACCCTGCCGGAGTGCTCCGCGGCCGACACCCGGGTGCTCGGCAAGAACTGCCGCCGCACCAACGTGTCCAACACGGTGCAGAACTACAGCTACTTCTACCTGTACGTCCCGGCCGGCACCGCCTCGATCAAGGTCACCGTCACCGGTGGCACCGGCAACGCCGACCTGTACTACAGCCCGACCAACTGGGCCACCACCGGCAACTACTCCCAGCGTTCGGCGAACGCCGGCAACAGCGAGGCCCTGACCATCAGCAACCCCCCGACGGGCTACGTGTACCTGAGCCTGTACGCGGTGACCAACTTCGACAACGTCAGCATCACGACCCAGTTCTGACCGGGCCGGACCACGGTGCCGCCTCACCCCTCCGGGGTGGGGCGGTTCCGGCTCTGCTGCCGTCAGCCCTCGGAGCAGGCGTTGGCCAGCCGGCGCAGACCCTCGCCGATCTCCTCGGGGTTGTGGGTGGTGAAGGACATCCGCAGCGTGCGCGGATCCGGGGTGGTGGCGTAGAAGGGTGCGCCGGGGACGTACGCGACGTCGTGCCGGACGGCGGTGGCGAGCAGGGCGGTCGCGTCGTGGCCGTCCGGCAGAGCGACCCAGAGGAACATGCCACCGGCCGGGTGGTTCCAACTGCTGCCCGCCGGAAGGGCCTTGGGCAGACCGGCGAGCAGCGCGTCGCGGCGCTCGCGGTAGGCGGCCCTGATCCGGCCGATGTGCGCGTCCAGGTCGGCGTCGCGCAGGTAGCGGGCGGCGGCGGCCTGGTCGATGGTCGAGGTGTGCAGGTCGGCCGACTGCTTGACGATCACGCAGGCGCGCCGCAGGTCGGCAGGGGCGCGCAGGAAGCCCAGCCGCAGACCGGGGGCGAGGATCTTCGAGAACGAGCCCAGCAGCAGGGTCCGGTCGGCGGCCGCCGGGAGTCCGGCGATCCACGGCTCGGCCGCCCCGTCGTAGCGGAGCTCGCCGTACGGGTCGTCCTCGATGATCCAGAAGCCGTGCCGCTCGGCGAGTTCGGCCACCGCCCGGCGGCGCGCGGTGTCCAGGGTGCGGCCGGTCGGGTTCTGGAAGGTGGGCACCAGGTAGAGCGCCTTCGGCCGCTCCCGGGCCACCAACTCGGCCAGGGCCTCCGGGATCAGGCCGCCGTCGTCGGTCGGCACCGGCACCACCCGGGCACCCGCGAAGGCGAAGCACTGCAGCGCGGCCAGGTAGCCAGGGTCCTCCACCAGCACCACGTCGCCGGGCTCCAGCAGCGCGGCGGTCAGCAGGGTCAGACCCTGCTGCGAGCCGGTGGTGACGAGCAACTCGTCCGGGGCGGTGGCCAGTCCACGACCCGTCAGCCGTTCGGCTATCGCGGTGCGCAGCTCCGGGTCGCCCTCGGTGGTGGAGTACTGCAGGGCCCGGTCCGGGACTTCGGTGAACGCCCGGTCGTAGGCCGCCCGCAGGCCGGCCACGTCGAAGAGTTCGGGAGCGGGCAGGCCGCCCGCGA
The DNA here is from genome assembly GCF_054049135.1 of Kitasatospora sp. P5_F3. Taxonomy (NCBI): domain Bacteria; kingdom Bacillati; phylum Actinomycetota; class Actinomycetes; order Kitasatosporales; family Streptomycetaceae; genus Kitasatospora; species Kitasatospora sp. P5_F3. Next base: position 23,587 of record NZ_JBFUMY010000064.1, read on the forward strand.
ACGAGATCACCTCGGGCCGCGCGGTCAGCGCGAGGATCTCCCGTACGGCGGACGGCCCGACGGTGGCGGCACGGGCGGCGATGGGCGGCAGTTCGGCTCGGGTCATGCCCGGAGCCTACGAGCAGCGGGCCTGCCGGATCGAGACCGTTTCACCATGCGACCCGTGCCGGGCACGGCACTAGCCCCGGGGGAGTACCAGGGACTGGATCTCCGGCAGCGAACGCCAGTCGCTGGTGGCGATGCTGGCGTGGGCGGCGGCCAGCTGGGTGACCCGGGCGCGGGCCTGGTCGGCGGTGGGGGCGGTGTCGGAGATGGCCGGGGCGACGTTGTGAGCGTCCGTCATGACCAGCAGGTAGTGCCGGGACTGGTACCAGGAGGTGTCGATGCTCCCGGCCAGGTAGGTGGCGGCGTCCCCGTCGAAGACCACGAACCACGGGCGGAGGTTGGTCTCGCCGTACTTGCCGCGGGGATCGCCCGCCGCAGCACCGTGCACGACCGGGAAGACCTGCGCCTGGCCGACCCGTCCGGCTGCGGCGAGGTCCCGCAGGTAGCGCCCGTACTCCACGTCGGTGTGCAGGGTGTCGAACGGGTTCTGCTCCTCGACGGTGCCGGGGATGATGTCGACCAGCACCCGCCCGGCCAGGGCTGAGCGGCTCGGCCAGTTGCCCGCCCGGGCGGCGTCGTCCAGGGTGGCGTACGAGCCCAGCAGGTCGGCCGGGCGGAAGACGGTGCTGCCGAGGTGCGCGGCGATCAGCGCGTCCAGCTGGGCCGGGCCCATGCCCCGGTTGCCGGCGAAGCCGCCCTTGAGCTCCAACTTGAGGACCAGCGGCCCGGACTGGGGGTGCGCGCCGAGCCAGAGCCGGATGTTGTCCAGGCAGTGCTCGAGGTTCTTGTTGGTGCCGCCGCCGTACAGCTGCGAGGCGTCGGTGGCCGCGACGCAGTTGTTGCTGTTGCCGAGCGGGTTGGAGTGGCTGACCTTCCACTCCTTGGTGACGGTGTCGGTCCAGGCGTCCAGCTCGATCATGCCGGTGCCGGTGTCCAGCGCACGGGCCAACTGGGCGAAGGCGGCCGGGTCGTAGGTGTTGTGGAGACCGACCGTGGTGGCTCCGGCGAACGGCAGGTCGGCGGCGGTGGCCGACGTGGTCGGCAGCAGGGTCGCGGCGGCGGTGGCGAGCAGGGCGGTGGCGATCCGGCGAAGGCTCAACGGTCTCTCCTGGTCGGGGGGTTGGGGGATAAGGCCAGCATCGGACAGTTGAGCGGACGGGAGGTGACATGACAAGTACATCTGGCAGAAGACTTCGCCACGGATGCCCTTGACCCACGCATGACAGTGCCGCCACCATCAGGCTTGGCGCGCGCCGCAGTTCCGCCCTCCATCCGTCCTGCCGGACAACCCCCACAGGAGGACAGTCATGCGACTGCTCAGTCGCGGAAAGCCCGCTGCGGCCGTTGCCGCCCTGCTGGCGCTAGCGCTGGCGATGCCGCTGGCTTCCGAAGCCAGCGCCAAACCCGCACCGGTGAACGAGAGTTCGTCCGCCACCTCGGACGAGTCGATCACCCAGTACACCATCGACGGCCCCCGCACCGTCGGCGACCGCAGTGCGATCGCCGCCGTCGGCGTCTCGATCGACGAGGTGGACGCCCAGTCGGTGGTGGTCTCCGCCACCGCTGCGGAGGCCCGCCGACTCCGGGCCCAGGGCTGGAAGTTGACCGCACTGCCCGGCCCGGAGACCGAAGCCGGACTGGGCGTCAGCATCAACGACTTCCCGTCCAAGGACTCGATGTACCACAACTACGCCGAGGCCACCGCCGACATCAACGCCGTGGTGGCGGCGCACCCCTCCATCATGAGCAAGCAGGTGATCGGCAAGTCGTACGAGGGTCGGGACCTGTTCGCCATCAAGATCAGCGACAACGTCGGCACCGACGAGGCCGAGCCGGAGGTGCTGTTCACCCACCACCAGCACGCCCGGGAGCACCTCACCGTCGAGATGGCCCTCTACCTGCTGCACGAGTTCGGCGACAAGTACGCCACCGACAGCCGGATCGCCAACGCGGTGAACAGCCGGGAGATCTGGATCGTGCCGGACGTCAACCCGGACGGCGGCGAGTACGACGTGGCCACCGGCAGCTACCGCAGCTGGCGGAAGAACCGGCAGCCCAACTCCGGTTCCAGCTACGTCGGTACCGACCAGAACCGGAACTGGGACTACAAGTTCGGCTGCTGCGGCGGCTCTTCGGGCTCCACCTCCAGCGAGACCTACCGGGGCACCGCCGCGGAGTCCGCCAAGGAGGTCAAGGTGGTGGCCGACTTCGTCCGCAGCCGGATCGTCGGCGGCAAGCAGCAGATCACCGCCGCGATCGACTTCCACACCTACAGCGAGCTGGTGCTCTGGCCGTTCGGCTGGACGTACAACAGCACCGTCCCCGGCATGACGGCGGACGAGTACAACACCTTCGCCACCTTCGGCAAGACCATGGCGAACAGCAACGGCTACACGCCCGAGCAGTCCAGCGACCTGTACATCACCGACGGGACCATCGACGACTGGCTGTGGGGCTCGCAGCGGGTCTTCGCCTACACCTTCGAGATGTACCCGTCCTCCGGCGGGGGTGGCTTCTACCCGCCCGACGAGGTGATCGGCCGGGAGACCAGCCGTAACCGCGACGCCGTGCTGCGGCTGCTGGAGAACGCCGACTGCATGTACCGCGCGATCGGCAAGCAGCAGCAGTACTGCGGGATCGCGTCCTGAACGCGCTCCGTCGGCCGGGCCTGCCCGGGTCCCGGCCGACGGAGCGTCAGATCTGGTGCGAGCCGGCCCGAGCGCCGTCGAGCACCGTGCGGAGCGCCGACTCGGCGGGCGAGCCGGCCTCGGCGGTGTAGACGACCAGGACCTGGTCCGGGTCGTCCGGCAGCCGCAGGGTCTCGTAGGCGAGGGTGAACGTACCGGCTGCGGGGTGCCAGATCGCGTACTCGCCGTGGGTCTTCTCGCGGACCTCCTGGTCCTCCCAGAGCCGGGCGAACTCGGGGCTCCGGTCCGCCAGTGAAGCAACCAGGTCGGTGTACTCGGGATCGCACTGGTGCCGTCCGAGGTCCATCCGCAGGATCGCCACCAGGTCGCGCGCCTTGCACTCCCAGTCCACGTACCGGCTGCGCATCCGCTCGTCGCAGAAGTGCAGCCAGGTGAGGTTCCGCCGCTCCGGTGCCAGCGCCGCCAGGTCCACCAGCATCAGGGCGGCCAACGGCTCGTTCCAGGCCAGGATGTCCGTCCGCCGCCCGACCACCAGGGCGGGAGTGTCCGGCAGCGAGTCCAGCAGCCGGCGCAGCCCCGGCCGGACCTGCTGCGCGGGCCGCGCACCGGTGACGTCCGGACGGACCAGGTGGAGCAGGTGCTGCCGCTCGGCCTGGTCGAGGCGCAGGGCGGTGGCCACCGCGTCGATCACGCTGTCCGAGACGTTCTCCGCCCGGCCCTGCTCGAACCGTACGTAGTAGTCCACGCTCACCCCGGCCAGCTGGGCCAGCTCCTCCCGCCGCAGCCCCGGCACCCGGCGGCGCTCGCCGTACTGCTGAAGCCCGGCGTCGGCCGGCTGCAGCCGGGCCCGCCGCGACCGCAGGAACGTCCCGATTTCAGTCCTGTTGCCCATGCCCCGATCCTAAGGGTGGTTCCGGCAGACCCAGGTTCGGTGGTTCCCAGGTCGGCCGGAGTGCTGGGTAGCCGGTGCGGATTCCCGCAGGATGAGTCCTGACAGCACGTCGGACCGAAGGGCTTCACCCATGAGCATCACCACCGTCGCCGCCTACGCCGCCCCCGCGCCCAAGGCGCCGCTGGAGCGCACCACCGTGTCGCGCCGGCCGGTCGGCGAGCACGATGTCCTGATCGACATCAAGTTCTCCGGCATCTGCCACTCCGACATCCACCAGGTCAACGAGGACTGGGGCCAGGCCCCGTTCCCGATGGTGCCGGGCCACGAGATCGCGGGCGTGGTCTCCGAGGTCGGCCCCGGCGTCACCCGTTACGCGGTCGGCGACCGGGTCGGGGTCGGCTGTTTCGTGGACTCCTGCCGCGAGTGCGACAACTGCGTGGCCGGGCACGAGCAGTACTGCACCGGGGGGATGACCTTCACCTACCCGGCCGGCCCGGACGGGCAGCCCACCTACGGTGGCTACAGCACCCACATCGTGGTCGACGAGAACTATGTGCTCGGCATCCCGGAGGGCATCGGCCTGGCCGAGGCCGCCCCGCTGCTCTGCGCCGGGATCACCCTCTACTCGCCGCTCAGCCACTGGCAGGCGGGCCCGGGCAAGAAGGTCGCCATCGTCGGCCTGGGCGGCCTCGGCCACATGGGCGTCAAGATCGCCCACGCGATGGGCGCCGAGGTCACCGTGCTCAGCCAGTCGCTGCGCAAGCAGGAGGACGGCCTGCGGCTGGGCGCCGACCACTTCCACGCCACCTCCGACCCGGCCACTTTCACCGAGCTGGCCGGCACCTTCGACCTGATCGTCAACACCGTCTCGGCCAACCTGCCGCTGGACGACTACCTCGGCCTGCTGCGCACCGGCGGCACCCTGGTCAACGTCGGCGCCCCGGCCGAGCCCTCCCCGGTGAACATGTTCTCGCTGATCGGCGGCCGCAAGCAGCTGGCCGGCTCGATGATCGGCGGCATCCGGGAGACCCAGGAGATGCTGGACTTCTGCGCCCGGCACGGCCTCGGCGCGGAGATCGAGACCATCGCGGTGGACCAGATCAACGAGGCGTACGAGCGGGTGCTGGCGAGCGACGTGCGGTACCGCTTCGTCATCGACACCGGCACGTTCTGACGGTGCCGGAATGCTCACCGTACTGGTCGGGTACGAGGCGGCCCCGGGTCGGCAGGACGAGCTGCGGACCGAGCTGGAGGCCCAGTTGGAACCGGCCGCCGAGCTGCCCGGCTGCCTGGCCTTCGAGCTCTACATCGACCCGAACAGCCGGGACCGGATGCTGACGGTCGAGCAGTGGGCCAGCTTGGCCGGGTGGCGGGCGCACCACGGACGGCGCGCCGGACGGCTCGCGGAGCTGCTGGTCCGCCCCGCCACCATCCGTTGGCTGGGCCCTACTTGAGCAGTCTGGACAGCCGGCGGTCGGCCAGCACCCGGCCGCCGGTCTGACAGCTCGGGCAGTACTGCAACGAGGACTCGGCGAAGTTCACCGAGCGGACGGTGTCCCCGCAGCGCGGGCAGCGCTCCCCGGCCCGGCCGTGCACCGCCAGGCCCGCCTTCTTCTCCGCCTTGAGCGCGTCGGCGGCGGTGGCGCGGGCCCGCTCGACCGCCGAACCGAGCACCTGCCGGGTGGCGGTGTACAGCCGCCCGAGCTGCTCCTGACCCAGCGACGGGGCCAGCGCGTACGGGGAGAGCCTGGCCTCGTGCAGGATCTCGTCCGAGTAGGCGTTGCCGATGCCGGCCAGCCCGGTCTGGTCGGTGAGGAAGGTCTTCAGCCGGTGGCGCCGGGCCGCCGCCAGCTCGGCCAACCGCTGCCCGGTGAACTCCGGGCCGAGCGGGTCCAGGCCCAACCGGGCGATGCCGGGCACCAGTTGAGGGTCGGTCACCACGTACGCGGCCAGGCGCTTCGTGGTGCCCTGCTCGGTGACGTCGAAACCGGAGCCGTCGTCCAGCACCAGCCGCAGCGCCTGCGGCCCCCGGCCCGGCCTGGCCCCGCCCGGGCGGTCGGCGAACGAGGCGCGGTGCCGGATCCAGCCCGCCCTGGCCAGGTGCAGCACCAGGTGCGGCCCGTCCCCGGCCAGCAGGTCGAGGAACTTGCCGTGCCGGGTCACCGAACTGACGGGCTGTCCGTGCAGGGCGGTCACCGGCGGGTCGAAGGTCTTCAGCACCTGGATCGACAGCACGTCCACCCGCTCGACGGTCCGACCCTCGGACGCCTCGGCGATCCGCTCGGCGAGCGCCTGGACTTCCGGCAATTCGGGCATAGCGCCAGTCTAGGCGGGCCCCGGAACCTGCTGGTCCATGGTGCGGGCCAGCCGGGTGATGCCCTCGGTGAGGTCGGCGAGGTTGCGGGAGGCGGCGTAGCTGAGCCGCAGGTGCGGGGCGGGTGGCTCGGCGGCGAAGTACGGGCGGCCCGGGGTGACCGCCACCCCGTTGCGGCGGGCGGCGGCGGCCAGTTCGCGGTCGTCGGTGCCGTCCGCCAGCCGCAGCCAGAGGTGGTAGCCGCCTGGAGAGATCCGCTCGCCGAGCAGCTCGGGCCGCAGCCGGGCCAGCGTGTCCACCGCCGCCCGCCGACGCTCCGCCAGGGCGGCGGAGATCTCCCGGAGTTGGCGGGCCCAGGCGGGTGAGCCGACCAGCTCGAGGGCGGTCTCCTGGAGTGGACGGGGGACGAAGAAGCTGTCCACCGCCTGCATCGCCCGCAGCCGCTCGAAGGCCGGGCCGCGCGCGGTCAGCCCGCCGACCCGCAGGCTCGGTGAGGTGGCCTTGGTCAGCGAGCGGACGTGCACCACCACCCCGTCCGGGTCGTCCGCCGCGAGCGCCGGGGCCGGTGCCGGGGCGTCGGCGTGCACCAGCAGCCGGGCGAAGTCGTCCTCCACCACGAACGCGCCGGCCGCCCGGGCGATCCGCAGCACCTCGCGCCGCCGCTCGGCGGAGAGCACCGCACCGGTCGGGTTGTGGAACAGCGGCTGGCAGACGAAGGCCCTGGCCCGGGTCGCGGCGAACGCCTCGGCCAGCAGCTCGGTCCGTACGCCGTCCTGGTCCACCGGCACCGGAACCGGCCGCAGCCCGGCCGCCCGGGCCACCGCGAGGGTGCCGGGATAGCTCGGGGACTCCACCAGCACCGGCGCGCCGGGTGCGACCAGCGAGCGCAGCGCGGTGCTCAGCGCGCCCTGCCCGCCCGCCGTGATCAGCACGTCCGAGGCGCTCAACGTACCGTCAGGTCCGCCGATCTCCCGGGCGAACCAGGACCGCAGCTCGGGCAGGCCCTCGACCGGCGGCCGGCCCCAGGCGCCCGGCCGCCGCCCGGCCCTGGCCAGCGCGGCGGCCAGCGCCCGCTCGGGCTGGAGCGAGGGGTGCAGGTAGCCGCTGTTCAGGTCCAGCACGTCGGCCGGCTGCATGGTGAGTGCGCCGAGCACTCCGCTGGCGTCGGTGCGCCGGTCCTGCCCGCCGAAGGTCTCGGCGCTCAGCGCCAGCTCCTGCCAGGAGACGTCGCCGGGCTGCGCCGGGGCGGCCCGCCGCTCGGCCCGGAAGACTCCCGCGCCGGGCCGGGACACCACCAGGCCCTCCGCCACCAGGGCGGCGATCGCCCGGGAGACCGTCACCGGGCTCACCTGGTGACGCTCCATCAGGGCCCGACTGGACGGCAGCTTCTCATGCGGAGAGTAGCGGTTCAGCTCAGCCCGGAGGATGGCGGCCAGCTCGGCCACGCTGCTACGCTCGGTCATGACAGCTAACGATAGCGCTATCCGGCCGAGCACGATAGCGGTCGGGGGTGGCACGGCCCTGGCCGCCCTGGCCGTGGTCTCGTTCTCACTGAGCTTCCCGGCCACCGTCTGGGCGCTCAGCGGCTTCGGCCCCTGGTCCTCCACCGGCCTGCGCGGACTGCTCGCGGCCGTGGTGGCCGCGGTCGGTCTGGCCGCCGCCCGGGCCCCGCTGCCCGCCCGCCAGCACTGGCCCGGGCTGCTGATCGTGGCGGGTGGCTGCGTGGTCGGCTTCCCGCTGCTCACCACGCTGGCGCTGGGGATCTCGTCCACCGCGCACACCGCCGTGGTGGTCGGGCTGCTGCCGCTGGCCACCGCCACGTTCGCGGCGCTGCGCTCGGGCATCCGCCCGTCCCGGACGTTCTGGTACGCCGCGCTGACCGGGGCGGCGGTGGTGCTCGGCTTCACCCTGCAGCAGAGCGGCGGGGCGCTGACCCTGGCCGACCTCTACCTGCTAGGTGCGCTGGCGGTCTGCGCGGCCGGGTACGCCGAGGGCGGGCGGCTGGCCAGGGAGCTGCCCGGCTGGCAGGTGATCGCCTGGGGTGTGCTGGCGGCCGCGCCGGTGATGGCGGTGACGGCGGCCGTCGCGGTGAGCTTCGAGCCGATGCAGCTGACGGTCCGTTCGCTGACCGGCCTGGCCTACATCGCGGCGGTCTCGCAGTTCGGCGGCTTCGTGCTCTGGTACCGGGGGATGGCCGAGATCGGCATCCCGAAGGCCAGCCAACTGCAGCTCGCCCAGCCGCTGCTGACCCTCGGCTGGGCGGTCCTGCTGCTGGACGAGACCCCGAGCCCGGCCGCCCCGCTGGCCGCGATCGGGGTGCTCGCCTGCATCGCCGTCACTCAGCGCGCCCGCAGCTGAGGACTACCTGACCCCGGCCTCGGCGCAGGCGGCGGCGTGGGCCGCGTCGCAGATCTGCTCGGCCGTGTACAGGCCGCCAGCCACGATCGTCTCGGCGACCTTGGCCTTGGTCACCACGATCGGGCTGAGCAGCATCGAGGGGATCTGCTCGCCGCCGCTGTCGGTCACCGAGGTGGCCACCGAGGTGATGCCGATGCCCTTCAGCAGGTAGACCGCGATGCTGGCGGCCGCGTCGGCCTCCGGGCGGTACGGCTTGTAGATGGTGTACGCCTGTTCGCCCGTCAGCAGGCGGCGGACGGCGTCGATCGAGGCGTCCTGGCCGCCGACCGGCGCGTTCTTCACCCCGGCGGCCTTCAGGGTGGCGATGATCGAGGCGGCCATCCCGTCGTTGGCCGAGTAGACCGCCTGGATGTTGTCCTTGCCGAGGCTCTGGATCGCCTCGGTGGTCTTCTGGGCGGCCGTCTCGGGCTTCCACTCGCCGGACTGCTCGTAGCCGATCCGCTTGACCTTGCCGTCCAGCACCTTGTGCGCGCCGGCCTTGAACATCGCGGCGTTCGGGTCGGACTCCGCACCGTTGATCATCACCACGGTGGCCTGCGCGGCCTTCGGGCCGAGCGCCTGGATCAGCGCCTCGCCCTGGAGTTCACCGGTGCGCTGGTTGTCGAAGGAGACGTACGCGGTCACCTTGCCGGCGGCCAGCCGGTCGTACGCGACGACCTTCGCGCCCTGCTTGTTGGCCTTGTCCACCCAGTCCGCGGTGACCTTGGAGTTCACCGGGTCGAGCAGGATCACCTTGACGCCCTTGTCCAGCAGCTGGTCGAACTGCTGCCGCTGCAGGGTCTCGTCGCCGTCGGCGTTGGCGTAGTCCACCGCGCACTTGGTGCACAGGGCGGATATCGCCGACTCGATCATCGGCTTGTCGAAGCTCTCGTACCGGGTGGACGAGCTCCGCTCGGGCAGCAGCAGACCGACGGTCTTGCTGCCGGTCGAGTCGGGGTCCGGTGTGCCGTCCTGGCCACAGGCGGACATCGACAGCGTCATCGAGACGGCGACCGCGGCGAGGAGGGTGCGGCGCGTTGCGTTCATGGTGGGTGGTGCCTCCCTGACTGCGTGCCGCAGCTTTGCGGCAGCGGGGGGAGTCAAGCTGTCGAGCCGATGTAACGTCAAGAATTTAACCATGTGGATGGCACAGGTATGCCAATCGTTACTTTCTCGAATTGAGCCGTCCTATTGGTAGGTATATGCCAAGGGCCCGCCTTCAGAAGATGGCGGACCCTGCTTTTTTGGCTGACGGTCTGTCACCGTTCGGTGCGCACCACCAGGCAGACGGCGGCCACCACGATCGCGCCGCCCAGCACGATCGGCCAACTGAGCGGCTCGGCCAGGATCAGCCAGCCGAGCAGGACGGCCACCACCGGGTTCACGTAGGCGTAGGTGGCGACCAGCGGCAGCGGTGCGTTCTGCAGCAGCCAGGCGTACGCGGTGAAGGCGACCAGCGAGCCGAACACGACCAGGGCGGCCAGCGCGAGCCAGGAGCGGGTGGAGACGGCGGCCAGCTCCAGCGCCTGCGGCTCGCCCTTGAGTGCGGCGACCGCCAGGCAGCCCAGGCCGCCGATGACCATCTCGTAGGCGCTGGTGGCGAAGATGTTCTTCGGCATCGGCAGCCGGGATGTGAGGAAGGAGCCGCCGGCCCAGGACAGCGCCCCCACGATCACCAGCAGCACGCCCGACAGCTCGACCTCACCGCTCAGGCCGGGCACGGTCAGCACCCCGAGCCCGAGCAGTCCGATCAGCACCCCGGCCAGGGTGGACCGCGAGGTGTGCTGCCCGGAGGTCAGCCGCAGCAGCACCAGCCAGAGCGGCACCACGGCGACCAGCAGGGCGGCCAGCCCGGACGGTACGTCCTGCTCGGCCAGCACCACCATGCCGTTCCCGCCGAGCAGCAGCATCAGCCCGACCAGTCCGGCGGAGGCGAGCTGACGCGGCGTCACCTTCAGCGCGGCCGGCCCCTGCCGCCAGGCCACCAGCCCGGCCAGCAGTAGTCCGGCGGTGATGAAGCGGGCGGCGGCGGAGAGGAACGGCGGCATGGTCTCGACGGCGATCCGGATGGCCAGGTAGGTGGAGCCCCAGACCACGTAGACGATGGCGAGCGCGCCCCAGACGGCGGCCGAACTCCGGGCCGGACCGGCCGAGGGAGTGGCGTCACGTGGAGCGCGGGTGTTCGGTTGGCTGGACTGCTGAGACGCGGTCATGTGTGTCTCCTGATTTTGGTGCTGTCAGGCGAATCGCATCACATCGGGACGGAATCGTGCGAGTCACTTTGCTGCCAACCACGGCCGACTTGCTGCCAGGGTCGGCCGAGTGGCTGACCCTGCCGGTGGTGTCGCCCGGTGGCCGGTGCCGCCGGTGGTAGTCATGGACGGTCCGGTGGGAGGAGCGGTCCGGCGTGGAGTGGTTCGCGGCACCCGAGTACTGGTGGGGCCGGCTGGTGTTCCAACGGCTGGTCGCCGCCGTGTACTTGCTCGCCTTCCTGGCGGCCGCCCGGCAGTTCCGGGCGCTGCTGGGGGAGTACGGCATGCTGCCGGTGCCCCGGTTCCTCGCCCGGACCGACTGGCGGCAGGCGCCCAGCCTGTTCCGGTTCCACTACTCGGACCGGGCGTTCGCGGGCACGGCCTGGTGCGGTGCGCTGCTGGCCGCCGCCCTGCTGGCCGGTGCGGGTGAGCTCGTCCCGCTGTGGGCCGCGATGCTCGGCTGGGGCCTGCTCTGGCTGCTCTACCTGTCGATCGTCAACGTCGGCCAGACCTGGTACGCCTTCGGCTGGGAGTCCCTGCTGCTGGAGGCGGGCCTGCTGGCCGCCTTCCTCGGCAACGGCGAGGTGGCCCCGGCGGCCCCGGTGCTCTGGCTGCTCCGCTGGCTGCTGTTCCGGGTCGAGTTCGGTGCCGGGCTGATCAAGCTCCGGGGCGACCGCTGCTGGCGCGAACTGACCTGCCTGCGCTACCACCACGAGACCCAACCGATGCCCGGGCCGCTCAGCTGGTTCTTCCACCACCTGCCCGCCCCACTGCACAAGGTCGAGGCGGCGGCCAACCACGTGGTCCAACTGGTCGTCCCGGTCGGCCTGTTCCTGCCCCAGCCGGTGGCCGGGGTCTGCGCGGCGCTGATCGTGGCGACCCAGCTCTGGCTGGTGCTGTCCGGCAACTTCGCCTGGCTGAACTGGCTCACCATCGCGTTGGCCTGCTCGGTCCTGCCGCTGGCCGGCGGCACCTCGGCCGCCGGGCCGCCGTGGTACCTGGGCGCGGTGCTGGCCTTCACGCTGCTGGTCCTGGTGCTGAGTTACCGGCCCGCCCGGAACCTGGTCTCGCACCGGCAGGTGATGAACCGTTCGTTCGACCGGCTGCACCTGGTCAACGCCTACGGCGCGTTCGGGGCCGTCAACCGGCTCCGGCTGGAGGTGGTGGTGCAGGGCACCTCGGACCGGCGGGTCACCGCGGGGTCGGCCTGGCAGGAGTACGGTTTCCGCGGCAAGCCCGGCGACCTGCGCCGGATGCCACGTCAGTTCGCCCCCTACCACCTGCGGCTGGACTGGCTGATGTGGTTCGCCGGGATCTCCCCGGCGTACGCGCGGCCCTGGTTCAGGCCCTTCGTCCATCGGCTGCTCGCCGGGGACCGGGACACCCTGCGGCTGCTCCGGCACAACCCTTTCCCGGACGTGCCGCCCGAGTATGTCCGCGCGCTGCTCTACCGTTATCGCTTCACGGACTGGCGCACTCTGCGCACGACCGGCGCATGGTGGGAACGCACGCTGGTGCGTGAGTACCTGCCTCCGGTGCGACTGTCCGACTTTCGCTCCGTGCTCCGAGGTGATCCCCGCTGACCGGTACGCCCGGCGCGCCATGCCCGAACCCCACAGGGTGCGTGCACCGCTCGAACGCCCACCCGTATCCTGGGCGTCCGCACTGGGCGCTCCGCTAGTCCCGCCCGTGCCGGCGGACCACACCGCCGCCACCGCCCCCCGTCCGCCCAGCCACGAACCGGACTTCACACATGACCGTGAACTACCTGAACGACGCCGACAACCCGGCGGTGGACGCATCTTCCTCCTCGGTGGGTGACCCGCGCGAGGATCTCGGCCGCTACGCCGAACTGGGCGGGTTCACCCTGACCGCCGAGGCCAACCCCTGGTACGCGGCGCAGGCCGTGGCCAGCTCCGAGGACGCCCGCGCCGCCTCCACCGCCCTGGCCGAGCTCCGCAGCCACGACCTGATCGCCACCCGGGACAGCCTGGCCGCCCTGCTCGGCGACGCGGCCACGCCCGCGACGCTGACCGAGCTGACCCGCCTCACCGCCATCCTCCAGCGCGCCCACGGCACTTCCGCCGCGCTGCGCAGCGAGGTCTACGACGCCGACCTGGACGCGTTGACCGCCGCCCTCGCCCCGGCGCGCTGGCGGCGTGAGCAGGGCGTGAAGCTCCCCTGGGGGCGCAGGCGTGCACTGCGCGCCGAGGCCAAGAGCTTCGCGCTCGACGGCCGGGCCCGCCGGGCCGACCTGCTCGACGC
>NZ_JBFUMY010000065.1:0-23085 GCF_054049135.1 Kitasatospora sp. P5_F3
GGCCGGACGGTACCGCCAGCGACGCCGCCCGTACGGTGCCCCGTACCGCGGCCCCGCGGCGGTGCGCCGACCCGGCCGGTTCGAGCACCAGGACTGCTGCCCCGGCCTCCCCGAGCCCGGCCGCCCGGTGCCCGGCCGGCAGGGCCGCCTCGGTGGCCCCGACCAGCAGAGCGCTGGCGCGGCCCCGCAGCACCGAGTTGCTGCCCAGGGCCAGCGCCTCGAACCCGGCCACGGCCGGCGAGGTGAGCGTCACCGCGAACCCCTTGGTGGCGAACTCGGTGGTGACCCGGCCCGCGTACGTGTTGATCGAGAAGTACGGTGCGAGGGCCGGGCTGAGCGCCTGGGCGCCCTGGTCCGCGACCGCCTCGTCCATACCGTCCAGGACCCCGGTGGCGGCGTGGTTGGTGGCGACCACCAGCGCCCGCTCGTCCTCGGGGACACGTTCCAGACCGCCCGCCTCCGCCACCGCCCGGCGGGTGGCGGCGAGCAGGTAGCCGCAGGCGGGCGGCAGGTAGCGGTAGCCGCGCGGGCCGAGCTGGCGCGCGACGTCGAACCACCCGGGGTCGGTCTGGCCGGCGCCGGGAGCCCCCTGGGCCGCCCGGCGCGGGTCGTCGGACCAGGGCGTGGTCACGCCCAGGCCGCTCACCACGAGATCCGTTGTGTTCACCGGAAGAGCTCCTCACCGTCGGTCGCCAGCAGGGCGAGCGAGACGTTGTTGCCGCCGAAGCCGTACGCGTTGGCCAGCACCGCCGGCCCGGCGAGCGGGACCGGCCCGATCGCCGGCAGCCAGAGCGGGCAGCGGGGGTCCGGGTTGGCCACGGGCACGTTGGGCATCACCTCGTGGTCCCGGACGACCAGCGCGGCGGTGAGCGCCGCGAAGGCGCCGGCCGCGCCGCCGGTGTGTCCGATCAACGCCTTGAGGCTGTAGACGGGCGTTCGGTCCAGGCGGTCGCCGAACAGCTCCCGCAGGGCAGCACTCTCCACCACGTCGTTGAGCTCGGTGCCGGTGCCGTGCGGGACGACGCAACCGACCTGGTCGAGGGTGAGTCCGGCCTCGCGCAGGGCCTCGGCCATGGCGCGCCGGATCTGCTCCCCGCCCGGATCCGGGCTGGTGATGTGGTGGGCGTCGCAGCTCCAGCCGCTGCCCCCGACCGCCGCGTAGCTGCGCGCGGCGCCGCGGCGGGCGGCGTGCTCGGCCGACTCCAGCACGAGCACTGCCGCGCCCTCGCCGAACACCGTGCCGCGCCGGTCGGCGTCGAACGGCCGGCACCGCTCCGGGTCGACCGCACCCATCCGGTTGAAGCAGGCCAGTGCCACTCGGGAGTACCCCTCGGCGCCGCCGGCCACCACCACGTCGGCCTCGCCGGAGCGGATCAGATCCGCCGCCATCGCCACCGCGTAGCCGCTGGCCGCACAGGCGTTGCCGACCACGGGGGCCGGTCCGCGGGCGCCGACCACCGCCGCGACCGCCTCGGCCACTCCGTAGGCCGAGCGGCCGGCCGGGTCGGGCCTGCCGGGGGCGTGCCGTTCGTCGTCGGCGCCGTCACCGATCGTGGTGCCGAAGACGACGGCGGTCCGGGTGCTGCCGAGCTCCCGGGGGTCCAGGCGGGCGTCCCTCAGCGCTTCTCGGGCCGCGGTCACCGCGAAGCCGGTGACCCGGCCGGGCCCGGCCGGGGTGTCGGGCACCAGGTACATCCGCCGGACCGGGACGTTCGCCCACGGGTCGGCGGTCTCCACCGGCAGGCTGTCCGCCTTGAGCAGGCCCCGGCGGAAGGCTTCCAGGCCGGTGCCGAGGGTCGAGACGGCGCCCAGGCCGGTGATCAGGACTTTGCCGTCCATCGTCGTTCTCCTGTCGTCGGCGGTGGCTCAGTGGGCTTCGCCGTGCAAGGCCCGCAGCAGCCGCTCGTCGAAGCGCACCAGGGACCAGTCCCGCCGGCTGTCGATGTGGGCGTAGCCGTGGGTGATGCGCCCGGTGGAGGTCGGCACCAGGACGCCGTCGCGCAGGACGAAGGTGTCCACCCGGGCGGCGTAGGTGAATTCCTTGAAAACCTCCTCCACGGTGAAGGCGATGATCAGCTCCTCCTCCATCAGCGACTCGTCGAGCACGGTGATCGTGGAGTGCGGCACCACCGGGATCCAGTCCTGCTCGGTCAGCAGGGTCCGGATCGACGCGCCGCGCTCCGCCAGGAACCGGTCGACGGCGTCCTCCATCACCCGCAGCAGGCCGGACAGCTGCAGCCGCTCGGTGAAGTGGCAGTAGAAGTACGGGATGCGCCAGCGCCACACCTCGGTGTTGCCCGCGGCGCGCAGCGCCTCGACCGCCTGCTCCGCAGAGACCGGACCGTCGGCCGGCGCCTGCTGCCCGGCGCTCCCGATCCGGCGCACGACGTAAGGCGCCAGGGCGGCCGGGGCGTCATGGCAGTCCGCGTTCTGCCGGAACACCACGCGCACCCGGGACGAGACGGCCTGGACGGGTTCGCCGTCCCGGTCCACGGTGAACTGCACGGTCAGCGCAAGCTGCCCCTCGGGGCCCCGGGCGTCCCGGCCGACGGACGGACGGACGGTGGCCGTCACCAGGTCGTCGATGTGCAGGGCGGTGGCGATCCTGGTGTCCAGTCCGACCAGCTCGGTGCCCAGGCCGTACTCCTCGTAGAGCCCGCCGGCCGGCAGGCCGCTCTCCCGAAGGTGCGTCAGCACGGCCTCCTCGACGAGGTAGTTGACGTGTTTGAAGCCGATCCAGGTGCAGATGTTGCAGCCTTCGTAGCGCGGCCGGAGGGTGACCGTCGTGGTGCGGTCGAGTGCCGGCCCGAGGTCGAGGGTGGTGGTCATGTCGGTTGCTCCTCTGGGTACGTGAACCGCACACCTGACCCGGATCGAGCCACCGGCGGTGCGGGATGAACAGGGCGGGTGCGGAGGGTTTCGGAGAAGAACGCGTCCAGCGCGGCGCTGAACGCGGCCGCGGCTTCGACCATGGCGAAGTGCCCGGTCTCCTGCAGGACCACCAGGCGGCCGGCCGGCAGGGCTGCCGCCAGGGCGGATCCGTCACACGGGGAGGCGGCCCGGTCGTCCTGCCCGGCCACCACCAGACACGGGCCGCGCAGGCGGTCCAGTCGCAGCCATGGGGTTCGCAGGTAGGTCTCGAAGAACCGCAGCCAGCCGTACGGGCCGATCTGGTCGCGCACATGGCGGCCCATCCCGTGCAGCACGTCCGCGTCCAGCGGGGAACAGCCGTGCATCAGGCGACGCGCGGCGATGCCGCTCTCCAGGAAGCGGTGGAACTCACCGAGGTAGTACGAGGCGGTCTCCCAGCGGAAGGCGTCCGGTGTGGGCCGGTAGAACGGGGACAGCAGCACCGTCGCCGTCGGCGGTCGGCCGCCCTCCTGGACCAGTGCCTCCAGCAGCAGGTTGGCGGCGAACGAGTGCGCGACCACCGCATCGAAGCGGGTGTCCAGCAGGTCCGCCACCAAGCGGGCGCAGCCCGGTTCGTGGGCCCAGCTCCGTTCGCCGTTGAAGCGCCAGGGCAGCTTGACGGTCCACAGTTCGAGCTCCGGGCCGGCCAAGGCGCGGTAGAGGTGCCAGATGTTGTCCCCGGCCCCCATCCCGTGCAGCAGCAGCACCTTGCGGGCGCCGGGGAGCAGACCCGGGCGGAGCAGCTGCATGCCGGGCCGGGTCATGCCGCGCCCCCGGTCGGTTCCAGCAGCAGGGTCGCCACGGCCACGTCCTGGCACCCGGCGGTCGCCAGGGTGGTACCGGCCCCGGCCGGGCGGGCGGCGGCGGCCGCGCACTGGAGCACGCCCAGTGCCCCGGAGGTGTCGCCGAGCACCCGGTCGAGGTCGTGGACGGTGGTCGTCGCCAGGGCGGGCGGCACCGGGCCGCCGTCCTGGCCGCCCAGCCAGAGCGAGATCCGGGGTACGCCACCGAGGGCGTCGATCCCGGCCGTCAGGGTGGCGGTGCGGTCGTAGCCACCGACCCGGACCCGCTCGTGGGCGCCGCGCTCCCGCGCGCTGCCGGCCTCCTCCAGGACCACCGCCGCCGCACCGTCGAACAGCGGGCCTTCGGCCCCGAGCAGGGACCTGAGCACCGGAGTGTCGGCCTCGACGCCGATCACCAGTGCCCGGCGGGCCCGGCCGGCCATGATCAGCCGACGCGCCCAGTGCACGGCGTCCAGCCCGGAGGCCGGGCCGTTGCACAGCGTCAGGTTGGGGCCGCCCAGCCGGAAGCGGATCGCGGCGGTGGAGGCCGCGATGTTGCTGGAGGCGTTGGGCAGGGCCATCGGACTGAGGTGTCCGGTCCCGTGCTCCGCGATGACCGCTGCGGCCTCGCACACGGTGTCGAGGTTGCCGTGGTTGCTGCTCACCACCACGGCACAGTCGTCCGGCAGGTGCTGGCTCCCGGTTCGCAGCAGGCCCGCGTCCTCCAGCGCCAGATGTGTCGCGGCGAGGGCCAGGCAGGTGGCGCGGTCCTTGTACCGCAGGCCGCGGCTGCCGAGCACCTCGGCCGGGTCGGCCCGCTCCAGCGCCGTCGGCCGGGACCAGGCCCGGGTCGCGCCCGGCAGCAACTGCCGGAGGTCGTGCAGGCCGGTCCCGAAGACGGCGGCCCCCGTTACGGTCACCGAGGTCACCTCAGACCGTCCCTTCCACCAGGGCGACCGCGTTGAGGCCGCCGAAACCGAATGCGTCGACCTGCGCGATCCGGACCGGCCGGTGCAGCTCGGCGCCGAGCACCAGGTCAAGTCCGGCGGCCTCGGGTACCAGGTCGCGGGTGCCTGCGGTCGGGGGGATCCGCCCGGTCCGCAGGGCCTCCACCGCGACGGTGAGCGCCATCAGCCCGGAGGCCCCCGAGGTGTGTCCGGTGGCGGCCTTGATCGCCGTGACGGCGGGCCGGTGGCCGGCGAACGCCTTGCCGAGCGCGATGGCCTCGGCCTCGTCGTTGAGCAGGGTGCCGGTGCCGTGCGCCATCACCAGGTCGATCTCGCCGGGGGTGAGGCGGGCCCGGGCGTGGGCCTGCCGGACGGTGCGCAGGATGCCCTCGGCGTCGGGGGCGGTCACGTGGTGGGCGTCGCAGCCCAGCGCCACGGAGCGCAGCACCGCCTGGGCCGGGCCGCTGCGGCGGAGCACCACCGCGGCCGCGCCCTCGCCGAGCAGTACGCCCTTGCGGGCCCGGTCGAACGGGCGCACTGCGTCGGGGTGTCCGGGTTGGACCCGGTCGAGGAGCCCGAGCATGCTCTCGGTGACCGTGTCGACTCCGGCCACCACCACGGTGTCCGCCTCCCCGCTCGCCAGCAGGTCGTCCGCCAGGCCGCAGGCGTACAGCGAGGCGGCACAGGCGTTGGAAAAGGTGTGACTGCGGGTGACGCCGAACCGCTCGCGCAGCGCGGTGCCGAAGTGCAGCTCGGCCGGTGTGACGGTGCTGCCCGCCTGCCGGCGCAGCTCGACCGTGCGCAGTTCGCGCAGTCCGGTGCCGACCAGGACCGGCACCGTGCTGAGGTCGGTCAGGCCGGCGTCGGCGGCGGCCAGGGCGATCGCCTCGCACAGCCAGGAGGTCGCCCGCAGCGGCAGGTCGGGTCCGCCGGCGGGTCGGTCGTCGATCTCGTAGCCGTGCTGGAGCCCGAACCGGGTGCGGTCGAAGGCGCGCAGCGGGGCGAGGGCGGTCCGGCCCTGGCACAGGGCCTCGAAGAGCTCGGGGACGGTGCGGCCCAAGGCGGTCACCACGCCTCGTCCGGCGATCCGGCTGCCGTCCGGCAGCCGCTCTGGTCCGGGGTTCACGTAGCCTCCACTCGGCCGAAGAGGGTGACCGCGTTGTTGCCCCCGAAGGCCAGCGCGTTGTTCTGCACGATGCGCAGATCGGCGGCGCGAGCCCGGTTGGGGACGCAGTCCAGGTCGCACTCCGGGTCGGTCTCGATGTGGTTGATGGTGGGCGGGATGAACTGCTCGGCGATGGCCAGTGCGCTGGCGGCGGCCGCCAACGCGCTTGCCGCGCCCATGGTGTGACCGATCATCGACTTGATCGAGACGGTGGGCGGGGTGACCCGGCCGAACACCTGGTGGATGGCGGCGGCCTCGGTGACGTCGTTCGCCTTGGTGCCGGTGCCGTGGGCCGAGATGAAGTCGACCTGGGCCGCCTCGATCCCGGCCGAGGCGTGGGCGATCCGCATGCACCGGGCGATGCTGTCCCGGTCGGGAGCGACCGGGTGGTGGGCGTCGCAGTTCAGCCCGTACCCCAGGACCTCCGCGTAGATCCGGGCGCCCCGGGCACGGGCGGCGGCCAGCGTCTCCAGGACCAGGATCCCGGCACCCTCGCCGGTGAGGATGCCCTGGCGCGAGACGTCGAACGGGCGGCAGCTCTCCGGTGCGATGGTGCCGAGCCGGTAGAAGCCGGCGAAGGTCTTGAGGCACACCGCGTCCGCTCCGCCGCACAGGGCCACCTGGACGTCGCCGGCCCGCACCGCGTCGTAGCCGTGCCCGATGGCGTAGTTGCCGGCTGCGCAGGCGGTGGGCATCGCGACGGCCTCGACGTCGGTCAGTCCGAGTTCGTGCGCGACGCCGGTGGCCAGCCGGACGGTGGAGACCCGCCGGGCGACCCGGGGGTCGCCGGCCGAGGGCCCGCCGGCGACCTGTGCGCCCACCAGCGCGTCGAGGTCGCGGGACTCGCCGTCGGTGGTGCCGACGGCGACCAGGGCCCGCCGGGCCCGGAGGTCCGGCTCGGCGAGGCCCGCGTCCTCGGCGGCCATCCGGGCTGCGGCGGCCGCGAACTGCGCGGCCCGGCCGAGCTCGTCGGGCCGGTGCCGACGCAGCCAGTCGGCGGCTTCGAAACCGGACACCTCGCAGCCCAGCGCGTGCGCGAATCCGGTGGTGTCGAACGCGGTGATGGGCCGTGCGGATCCGCGCCCGGCCCGCAGGCCTTCCAGGAATGCCTGTGCCCCGACGCCGATGCTGGTGACCGCCCCGATTCCGGTGACGACGACCCGCTGTTCCGGGTCCGTGACTCGGCTGGTCATGTCAACTCCCCAACAAGTGTGAGCGCGCTGTTGCTGTCCGGTCCGGTCGGTCAGTTGGAGGCGTCGGCGATGACCTCGAAGATTCCCTCGAGGTTCACCATCCGGCTCAGCTCGCCCTGGTCGATGGTCAGGGAGAACTTCTTCTCCAGGCCGGCCAGAATCTCGATGGCGCGCAGCGAGTCGGCGCCGTGGTCCTTGAAATAGCTGCTGTCGGTCAGCTCTTCGGGGTCGATCTCGAGGACATCACAGACAATGTCCTTGATGATCAGACGGCGCTCTTCGGTAACTGCAGCCATGGTTATCACCTCTGTGTCTCGACGGGGATCGGCTTGGCTGCCAAGGTATTCGGACCGAGTCGCCCGGCGGACGGATCTGGCAGCAAGCTGCTAACCGATGATCTTCGTGGCCGACCCCCCGCACCATATCGGGTGGATTCCGCGATACAGGCCGCCCGGGCCGTCGGTCGACGGCTGTGGTCAGCTCGACTGCCGCCGGTTATGCTTCGGGGGCGACTCTTGGACACAAGCGACGTACCACACGGGGGATCACGTTGTACGGTCAAGACCTTGAAAGTGAACGGAATGTCGGGTTCCGCCGGAGTCCGGACAATACGACCGGTCGGTTGGATTCGGCTTCGCAGCGAGAGATAGAACCCTGTGCTCTCGCGTACGTGCGAAAGGAGTTATTCGAGCGGTTCCGTATGGAGTCCGTTCGCCGTCCCATCGAGATCTGGGACGCCTGGCCCGAGGAGGCCCGCCTGCAGCCGGCCCTGCGGGCCCTGGAGGGCGAGCTGCTCGCCGGTGGCAGCCGGGTGTCCGCGCTGTGCGCCAGTGACACCGCGTTCCAGGAGGGTGGCCACCTGGCGCAGATCGCCGACGAGGGTGCCGAGGTGCGGGTCAGCGGCGCTCAGCTGCCCGAGGTGATCATCCTCGACCGTCGGATCGCCATCCTGCGCCCGCACGACGGCCGATTCGTCGAAAATGT
The DNA here is from genome assembly GCF_054049135.1 of Kitasatospora sp. P5_F3. Lineage (NCBI taxonomy): Bacteria > Bacillati > Actinomycetota > Actinomycetes > Kitasatosporales > Streptomycetaceae > Kitasatospora > Kitasatospora sp. P5_F3. Next base: position 7,982 of record NZ_JBFUMY010000065.1, read on the forward strand.
ACTGGTCATTCGCAATCCCTCCATAGTCACCGCCATGTGCAACACATTCGCCGTGCTCTGGCAGTCGGCCGTGGCCGTGGACGTGTTCCGGAACTGCGGACTCGCCCTGGACGACGAGACCACCGTGCAGGTGCTCGAACTCCTGGATGCCGGCTGCAAGGACGAAGCAGCGGCGCGAAAGCTCCAGATGTCCGTCCGCACATATCGCAGGCATGTCGCCCGGGTGATGGAGAACCTGGGTGCTGATTCACGTTTCCAGGCCGGTGCGCTTGCCCATCGAATGGGATTGCTGCACACCGTCCAGCCGCGTGGAGAAATGCGCAGCAGCTGTCGCGGCTGATGAGCGTGAAATGAATTACGGATCAGCCGGGAGAACATCCCCGTCGCCATGACACATCGGCGGCGGGGAGCTTTTCGTGCTTTCCTGGCCGGGACACAGGAATGCGGCGGAGGCCGGAGGCCGCCGCCGCATTTCCGTACGCCGCCGCTATCCCCGGGCGGTCCCGGATTCGCGCAGCAGGTCGTCGAGTATCCGTCCGATGTGGCGGAGCGGCTCCGACTCGGTCATCCGGTGGTGCTCGCAGTCGATGTCGTGGCTGCGGACCGTCCCGGTGACGAACGGCTCCCACAGGGCCGGGGACGCGACGTGCGCGGTGTCGCCACGCGCGGCCCGGAAGAGCAGCACGTCGCCCCGGTGGACGCCCGGGACGAACTCCTGCCGGAGCCGGTAGTTGGTGCGGTACACCTCCACGAAGGCGCGCAGCTGGTCTTCGTCCAGCGCCTCGATGCCGTTCTCCCTCAGCAGGCGGGCGACCGTTTCCGGCGTCATGTCGTGGTGGCCCACCTCGCCCGTCAGGGAGCCGAAGTAGTCGAGGGCGCCGGCCAGGATCTGCGCCTCCCCGGGTGTTCCCGGCTCGGCCCCGTCCGTGTACGGATAGGCGTCCAGGAGCGCCAGCAGGGCGATCTCCTCCCCGGCGTCCCCCAGCTGTCGGGCCGTCTCGTGCGCGAGGACGCCGCCGAACGACCAACCGAGCAGGTGGTAGGGCCCGCTCGGCTGGATTTCGCGGATCAGCCGTACGTAGTCGGCCGCCATCTGTCGCAGCGACTCGGGCCGGACCTCCGGCCTGGTCAGTCCGGGCGCCTGCAGCCCGTACAACGGGCGATCGGCGCCGATCGACTGGAGCAGGCCCGCGTAGCACCAGCTGATGCCGCCGGCCGGGTGGATGCAGAACAGCGGCGGTCGGGAGCCGGTGGCGCGCAGGGGCAGTACCGGTTCGAGCGCCCCGGTGGGCGAGGTGGGCAGGCCGATCCGCTCGGCCAGCAGGGCGGGTGTGGGGGCCTCGAACAGTGCCCGGACCGACAGTGCGGACCCGGTCACGTCCTGGGCTCCCTTGATCAGGCGGGCGGCCAGCAGGGAGTGGCCGCCGAGCTCGAAGAAGTTGTCGTCGATCCCCACGCCTGGCAGGCCCAGGGCGTCCGCGAAGAGCTCGCACAGCACCTGCTCGTGCGGGGTGCGCGGGCGGCGGCCGGGCCCGGTGGACAGCTCCGGAGCGGGCAGCGCGGCCCGGTCGAGCTTCCGGTTCTGGTTCAGCGGCAGTTGGGCCAGCTCCACGAAGGCCGTGGGCACCATGTGCTCCGGCAGCTCGCTCCGTAGCGCGGTGCGCAGGGCGGTGCGGTCCAGTTCCGCTCCGGGGGCCGGTACCAGGTAGCCCACCAGCAGTGGCCCGCGCGGGCCCTCGACCACCTGCACCGTGGTGTCGGCGATCTCCGGACGCCTGCGCAGCCGGGCCTCGATCTCGCCGAGTTCGACCCGGAAGCCGCGCAGCTTGACCTGGGTGTCCGCGCGGCCGATGAACTGCAGCTCACCCCCGGCCAGTTGGCGCGCCAGGTCACCGGTGCGGTACATCCGCTCCCCGGGTGCGCCGGAGGGGCAGGCGACGAACCGGTGCGCGGTCAGCGCCGGACGGTTGAGGTACCCCCGGGTCAACTGCGGCCCCGACAGGTAGAGTTCGCCCGCCGCACCCGGTGGGACCGGCATCAGGCCCGCGTCCAGCACATGCACCCGGAGCCCGTCGAACGGCCCGCCGATCGGGACGTTCGGGGGCTCGGCGCCGGGTGCCAGGATCGTGTGCCTGCTGGTCAGCACGGTGTTCTCGGTGGGCCCGTACACGTTGGCGAGCACCGGCCGGTCCGTCGGGAACAGCTCGTACCAGGGCTCCAGCCGACTGGTCTCCAGGATCTCGCCACCGATCGCCACCGTGCGCAGGGCGAGCCGGGACGCGGTGTCCGGGTCCGCCAGGACGGCCTCCAGCAGCTGCTGGAACGAGGACGGCGTCTGGGTCAGGTCGGTGACCTGCTCCTCGACCAGCAGCCGGAGGAACGCCGGGCCCGAGTGGACCTGCTCCTGCGACACCAGCACACTGCGGCCGCCGTGTAGCAGTGCCGCCAGCAGCTCCCAGACCGAGAAGTCGAAGGCGTACGAGTGGAACACCGTCCACACCCCGGAGCGGTCGAGGTCGAACCGGCGGTCGGCGGCCCGGAACAGGTGCAGTACGCCGGAGTGCGTCACGACGACGCCCTTCGGCACTCCGGTGGACCCGGAGGTGTAGATCACGTAGGCGGCGTGCTCCCCGGTCAGTGGCGAGCGGCGTTCGGCGTCGGCCACCGCCGTGGCCGGCAACAGGTCCAGCTCCCGCAGGGTGTCGGGCTCGTCGAGCACGACCAGCGGGACACCCTCGGGCAGGTCGGCCGCCACCTCGCGCACGGTGACCAGGCAGACCGGATCGGCGTCCCGCAGCACGGTCGCGAGACGCTGGGCCGGGTGGGCCGGATCGAGCGGGACGTAGACGGCACCGGCCTTGAGGACGCCCAGCACGGCCACCACCTGCGCGGTGCCGCGGGGCAGCGCCAGGGCGACGGCCCGCTCGGGGGCCGCGCCACGGCCGATGAGCAGCCGGGCGAGCCGGTCGGCCTGCTCGTTCAGCTCCCGATAGGTGAGCCGTTCGTCCCCGTACACCACGGCGATCTGGTCCGGGACCCGGGCGGCGACGCGCTCGAACGCCTGCGGCACGGTCTGTGCCTCGGCCGTTGCCGGGCGTGGCCCGGTCGTCCCGCTCCACCGCTCGATCAGTGCGGACTCCTCCCCGGACAGCAGCGGCAGCCGGGTCACCGGCTGCTCCGGGTCGGCCACCGCCTGCCGCAACAGCTCCACGTAGCGATCGGCGATGTCCCGCACCGTTCCGGGATCGAACAGGTCGGAGCTGTACTCGATGAAGCCCTCGATGCCGTCGGGCTCCCCGGCCGCGGTCTGCTGCTCGGCGAGCGTGACCGTCAGCTCCCAACGGGCGGTGCCGGGATCGACGGGGAGGAACTCCGCGCTCAGACCGGGCAGCGCCAGGTCCTCGCGCGGCATGTTCTGCAGGGCGAGCCCGACCTGGAACAGGGGCTGCCGGGAGAGCGAGCGCTCCGGGTTGAGCACCTCCACCAGGCGCTCGAACGGTACGTCCTGGTGGGCGTACGCCTCCAGGTCGGTGGCCCGGGCCCGGGCCAGCAGCTCGCGGAAGCCCGGGTGCCCCGAGACGTCCAGGCGGAGCACCAGCATGTTGACGAAGAACCCCACCAGGTCGTCGGTGGCGGTGTCGCTGCGCCCCGCGACCGGACTGCCCAGCGGGATGTCGGTGCCGGCGCCGAGCCGGCACAGCAGCGCGGCGAGACCGGCGTGCAGCGCCATGAACAGGGTGGCGTGCTCCGCCCGGGCCAGCGCCGCGAGCCGCCGGTGCAGCTCGGCGGGGATCCGGAACGGCGCCAGGCCGCCCGCGCCGCTGGCCACGGCCGGCCTGCGCCGGTCGACCGGCAGCTCGAGTTCGGCCGGCAGGTCGCTCAACCGGTGCTCCCAGTAGGCGATCTGACGGGACATCCGGCTGTCCGGATCGGCCTCGTCGCCGAGCACCTCGCGCTGCCACAGCGTGTAGTCGGCGTACTGCACGGGCAGCCGCCCGAGGTCGGGCTCGGCGTCGCGGGCACGCGCGGCGTAGGCCGTGGTGAGGTCCCTGATCAGGGGGCCCATCGACCAGCCGTCGCCGGCGATGTGATGCAGCAGGAGCAGCAGCACGTGATCCTCCGGCCCGATCCGGAACACCCGGACCCGCAGCGGTGGTTCGCTGCCGATCTCGAAGCCCTGCCCGACCGCCGTGGCGAGGGCGGCGGCCAGACCGTCCTCGTCGGTGTCCTCGACCGCGAGCACGGCGGGCACCTCCTCGGGGGAGAGCAGGTACTGGTACGGCTCACCGGCGAAGTCGGGGAAGACCGTCCGCAGCGCCTCCTGACGGAGCAGCAGGTCGGCCAGGGCGCTGCGGATCGCGGCCAGGTCCAGCCGCCCGGTCAGCCGCAGGGCCGCGGGGATGGTGTAGGTGGCGCTGGGGCCCTGCAACTGGTGCAGGAACCACAGGCGTCGCTGGGCGAAGGACAGCGGCACCCGTTCGGGCCGCTCCCTCGGCCCCAGCGGCGGCTGGGTGCCCGCCGTGTCGTCCAGCCGGCGGGCGAGCTCGGCCGGGGTCGGGGCCTCGAACAGCGCCCTGACCGGCAGTTCGACACCGAGCAGCGCGCGCACCCGGCTCACCAGGCGCATCGCTCCGAGCGAGTGGCCGCCCAGCCGGAAGAAGTCGTCGTCGGCGCCGACCCGGGGGAGGCCGAGGACGACCGCGAACGCCTCGCACAGGATCTCCTCCCGGGGCGTGCCGGGACGGCGGCCGACGGCGGGAGCGGCGGGGGCCGGCAGCGCCCGGTGGTCGAGCTTGCCGTTGCCGGTCAGCGGGAACGAGGTCAGCGGGACCAGCACGGCGGGCACCATGTAGCGGGGCAGCGCGGACGCCAACCAGTCGCCCCACTCGGTGGGTCCGCTGTCCGAGCCCGGCACCGGCAGCACGTACCCGACCAGCTGCTTGTCACCGGGCCGGACCTCGCGCACCAGCACGGCGGCCCGGACGACGTCCGGGTGCGCGGCGAGGCGGGCCTCGATCTCCCCGGGTTCGATCCGGAAGCCCCGCAGCTTCACCTGCGTGTCGGCACGGCCGAGGAACTCCAGCAGGCCGTCGGAGCGCCGCCGGACCAGGTCGCCGGTGCGGTACATCCGCTCACCGGGCGGCCCGAACGGGCAGGCGACGAACCGCTCCGCGGTGAGGTCCGCCCGGCCGTGGTAGCCCCGGGCGAGCCCGGCCCCGGCGAGGTAGAGCTCGCCGGCGAATCCGCCGGGCACCGGCAGCAGCGCGGGGTCCAACACGTAGGCGCGGGTGTCCTGCAGGGGTTCTCCGATCGGCAGCGCCGCTTCCGGCCAGCCGTCCCGGGGCACCCGGAACGTCGTCACGCCCAAGGTCGCCTCGGTCGGCCCGTAGAGGTTGTGGACCGCCGTGCCGGGGCTGTGCGCGAGCACCGCGCGGACGGCCGGGACCGACACCCGGTCGCCGCCCGTCCACACCTCGCGCAGGCCCGCGAAGCTCTCCGGGGCGGTGTCCGCGAGCACCCCGAACAGACCGGCGGCCATCATCACGCAGGTGACGCCGTGTCGGGCGACGGCCTCGCGCAGCACGTCGCCCTGCAGCTCGCCGGGCGGGGCCACCACGACGGCCGCCCCGGTCAGCAACGGCACCCACAGTTCGTACGTCGAAGCGTCGAAGGCGTACGGCGAGTGCAGCAGGACCCGCTCTCCGGGGCCGGCCCGCCAGCACCGGTCGAGCGCGAGGGCCAGCACGTCGCGGTGGGTGATGCCGATGCCCTTGGGCTCGCCGGTGGAGCCAGAGGTGTACATCAGGTACGCGAGCTGCTCCGGGTCCCCGTGGTGGGGCAGTGCCGGGTGCGCGTGCGGCTGCCCGGTCCCGTCGTCCGGCACCAGGACCGGGACGCCGGACGGCGGGGTGCGCCGCTCGGCGAACTCCGGATCGGTGAGCAGGGCGGCGGCGCCGGTCGACGCCAGGACGGCGGCGACCCGGGCCTCCGGGTCCTCGGGCCGCAGCGGCAGGTAGCTGCCGCCCGTCAGCAGAACGGCCAGGGTGGACACCACCAGGTCGGTCGAACGCCGCTGCAGCACCGCGACCGGGGACTCGGGACCGACCCCGTGCCGGCGCAGCCGGCCGGCCAGGTGCAGGGCCCGGTCACGCAGCTCCCGGTAGGTCAGCCGGTGGTCGCCCTCGACGACCGCGACGGCGTCGGGGGTGCGGGCCACCTGGGCCAGGAACCGCTCGTGCACGGTGCCGTCGGTGCGCGCGGGATCGCTCGCCCGGCCGGCGGACCCGGCCAGCTGCCGGTGCCGCTCGGCGGGGCCGGTCGGGTCGAAGCGGCCGACCGGCCGGGTGGCCTGGCCCGGCAGGGCGGTGAGGATGCGCAGGAACTCGGCGAGCAGCCGCTCGGCGTCGGTGTCGTCGAACACGTCCGGCCGGTGGTCCAGCCGGAAGACCAGCCGTCGGCCGGGGCCGACCGCCAGACCCAGCGGGTAGTGGGTGGCGTCCGTGCTGCCGACGCCGGCCAGCCGCAGGCCGGGGGCGAGGTCGTGGCTGCCGGAGGACGGGAAGTTCTCGACCGCCACGATGGTGTCGAACAACGGGCCGTGCCCGGCGAGTTCCTGGATCCGGGACAGGCTGACGAAGTGATGGTCCATCAGGTCGATCTGCTCGGACCTGATCCGCTCCAGCACGGCTTCGACGGGCTCGCCCGCGGTCCACCGCACCCGGGTCGGCACGGTGTTCATGAACAGGCCGATCATGTTCTCCAGATCGGGCACGTCGCCGGTGCGGCCGGACACCGTGGTGCCGAACACCACGTCGTCGCTGCCGGTGAGGCGGCGCAGCAGCAACGCCCAGGCCAGCTGGACCAGGTTGCTCAGGGTCAGCCCCCGGCTCCGGGCGAAGGCGGTGACCGCCGCGGACTCCTCCTCCGGCAGCTCCCGCACCAGGCGGCGGGCCCGCACCCCGGCCGCCACCGGGCCCGCCGGGGCGGTCAGGGTCGGTTCGGCCGGGCCGGTCAGGTGCCGCCGCCAGGCGTCCTCGGCTCCGGCCACGTCCTGCTGCTCCAGCCAGTCCAGGTACGCGCGGTGCCCGGTCACCGGCGGCAGGGTGGTGTCGTGGCCGCCGGCCGCGTAGTGCGCGAACAGCTCACGCAGCATCAGCGGCATCGACCAGCCGTCGAGCAGGATGTGGTGGTGCGTCAGCAGCAGTCGGTAGCGCTGCCCGGCCGCCAGCCGGACCAGGGTGGCGCGGATCAGCGGCGGGGCGGCCGGGTCGAAGCGGCGCTCCCCGTCCTCGGCCGTCAGCCGGTCCAGGGCGGTCCGCTGCTCGGCCTCGGCCAGGCCGCTCAGATCGACCTCGGCCAGTCGGAAGCCGGCCGAAGCACCGTCGAACCGCACCGGCCGTTCGACTCCCTGCTGCCGGAAACCGGCCCGCAACGCGGGCTGCCGGGAGAGCAGGGCCAGGAACGCGGCCTCCAGGACCGCCGGGTCGACGACCCCGGCCAGGTCCAGGTGCAGCTGCACGGCGTACAGGTCGGGCGCGGCCTCGTCGTACAGCGCGTGGAACAGCAGGCCCTCCTGGAGCGGGGTGAGCGGCAGCTCCGGCTCGGCCGGGCCCGACCGGGCGTGGGGCGGTCCGGCCGGCCGGTCGGAGCCGTCCAGGTCACCGGCCGGTCCCTCGGGCCCGTCCGGCCCGCCGTCCGACCCGCCGTCCGGCCCGTCCAGCAGTTCGTGGACTGCCGCCGCCCAGTGCCGGGCCAGCGCACCGACCTGATCCGCCGTCAGCAGCCGCCCGGCCCAGGTGAGACCGGCGGCGAGCTCGGGCCCGCCGTCGCCGTCCTGGAAGTACGTGGTGACGCCGAGCAGGTGCGGCAGCGCCATCGCCGGGTCGAGGCCGCCCTGCGGAAGGGCGGACCCGGCCGGCTGCCAGGGGCCGGTGGCCCGGGACGCCGGACGCCCGAGATGGTTGAAGCCGATCTGCGGCCGCGGCAGGGCGGCGAGCAGGGGGCCGGTCTGGGCGTTGAGGTGGCGCAGTATGCCGAAGCCGAGGCCGTCGGCCGGTACCGCGCGCAACTGCTCGCGGACGGTACCGAGGGCCAGGGCGGCGGAGCCACCCTGCCGGGCCGCGCCCGGGTCGAGCCGGACCGGGTGGAAGCTGGTCAGCCAGCCCACCGTCCGGGTCGCGTCGTGCCCGGCCGGCCCGGCGGCGCGCCCGTGCCCTTCGACGTCCACCAGGACGTCGGCACCGGTCGCACCCCGTTCCCGCCGCCAGCGGTCGACGGCCACCGCCAGGGCGGTGAGCAGGATCTCCTCCGCGGCCTCGGACGGTTGCGCGAGCAGCGCCGCGCTGGTGCCTGCGGGCAGGGTGACGGTGAGGTGTTCGGCGCTGGACGCCGGTTCCCGCGGCGGCTGCCCGTCGGTCTCCACCAGCGAGGCGTCCCCGTCGGCCAGGGTGTCCACCCAGTACGGCAGTTCGGCCAGTCGTTCGGTGGTGCTCGCCTGGCCGGTCAGCCAGTCGGCCCACTGCCGGAACCCGGCGCCGGCCGGGCCGGGGGCCGGCGCGCCGGAGCGGACGGCCGTCCAGGCCCGGGCCAGGTCCGCACGCAGGACCCCCCAGGAGACCGCGTCGACCGCCAGATGGTGCACCACCAGCAGCAACCGCCCCGCCCCGGTGCCGCCCGGAGCGAGCACCGCCCGCAGCAGCCGGCCGGCCGCCGGGTCGAGCTGCCGGGCGGCCTCGGCCACGTGGTCGGCCAGCTCGGTCCCGCCGTCGACCACCCGTAGGCAGTCGTCGGCCAGGACCGCCCCGACGGGCTGCTCCTCCAGCGTCCAGACCAGCCCGTTGGCCAGGCTGGTGAGCTTGAGCCGCAGGGCGTCGTGCCCGTCCAGCACCCGCTGCAGGGTGGCCCGCACGCTCGGTCCGTCGGCCTCGGTGGGCAGCTCCAGCAACAGCGACTGGTAGAAGCCGTCGATGCCGCCGCCCTGCTCACGCAGCCAGTGCATGGCGGGGGTGAGCGCCACCGGTCCGCCGGTGGCCGCGACCGGCCCGGCGGGGCCGTCGTCGGTGAGCCGGCTCTCGGCCAGTTCGGCCAGCCGGGCCACCGTCTTGTGCTGGAAGACGTCCCGCGCGGAGATCCGCAGACCGGCCTTGCGGGCCCGGCTGACCAGTTGGATCGACAGGATGCTGTCCCCGCCGAGGTCGAAGAAGCTGTCCTCGACACCGACCGAGGGCAGGCCCAGCAGGTCGGCGAAGACCTTGCCGATCGCCTCCTCGGCGGGCGTGCCGGCCGCCCGGCCGCCGGTCCGGCCGGACAGGTCGGGCAGTGGCAGTGCGGCGCGGTCGAGCTTGCCGTTCGGAGTCAGCGGGAACCCGTCGAGTGCCACGAACGCGGCCGGGATCATGAACTCCGGCAACTGCCCGGCCAGGTGGTTGCGCAGCACCCGGGAGTCCGCAGTCCGTCCGGGCCGCGGCAGTACGTAGGCGATCAGCCGCCGCTCGCCGGGCTGGACCTCGGCCAACACCACGGCCGCGCGGGCCACCTCGGGGTGGCCTGCCAGCGCGAGCTCGATCTCGCCGGGCTCGACCCGGAAGCCGCGCACCTTGATCTGCTCGTCCGCCCGTCCGACGAACTCCAGTACGCCGTCCGGCCGTTGCCGCACCACGTCGCCGGTGCGGTACATCCGCTCGCCCGGCGCCCCGAACGGGCAGGCCACGAAGCGCTCGGTGGTCAGGCCGGGCCGACCGACGTAGCCCCGGGCCAGCCCGGCGCCCGCGATGTACAGCTCGCCTGCGCAGCCCACCGGCAGCGGTGCCAACCGGTCGTCCAGGACGTAGGCCCGGGTGTTGTCCAGCGGCCGGCCGATCGGCACGGCGGAGCTGATCCGTTCCGGCGCGCGGATGCCGAACCAGGTGACGCCGAGGGTGGTCTCGGTGGGTCCGTACAGGCACTTCACCACGGTGTCCGGGCAGTGGTCGAGCACGCGCTGCACGGCGGTGGGCGGCACGACGTCGCCGCCGGTCCAGATCTCCCGCATCCCGGCGAAGCACTCCGGGGCCTCGTCGGCGACCACGCCGAACAGGCCGGAGGTCAGCAGTGCTCCGGTGACCCGCTGATCGGTGATCAGCTGCCGCAGCAGGGCCACGTCCGGTTCGGCGGACGGTGCCACCACCACGCAGCCGCCGGTGAGCAGCGGGGTCCAGATCTCGTACGTCGAGATGTCGAAGGCGTACGGGGCCTGCATCAGCACCCGGGAGCCGGGGCCGGAGTCCCAGCAGCCGTCGAGCGCCAGGTGGACCACGTCCCGGTGGGTGATCCCGCTGCCCTTGGGGACGCCGGTGGAGCCGGAGGTGTACATGATGTACGCGAGCTGGTCGGGGTCGGCGGCGGCACCGGGGTCGGTGTCCGGCCAGTCGCGGGCGTCCGGGCCCGGCTCGGCGTCCACGACCACGACCTCGGCGGAGTGCGGGAAGTCCCGCTGTTCGCCGGCGCGGTCCACCAGCAGCACCCGGGCGCCGCTCTCCTGCATCACCTGCCGCATCCGGGCGGCCGGGTAGCCGGAGTGCAGGGGCACGTACACCCCGCCGGCTTTGAGCACGGCCAGCAGCGAGACCAGCAGGTCCGCGGTCCGCTCCTGCAGCACGCCGACGGCGGACTCGGGGCCCACCCCGAGATCGCGCAGTCGGTGCGCCAGCCGGTTGGCCCGCCGGTCGAGCTGACGGTAGGTCAGCTCGGTGGCGCCGGCCACCACCGCCGGGGCGTCCGGGGTACGGGCCGCCTGCTCGGCGAACAGCCGGTGCACCGCCCGCCCGGCCTGCGGCAGTGGCCGGTCGGTGGCGTTGAACTGCACGACCGTGCGCTGCCACTCCTGCGGGGAGAGGATCTCGGGCCGGGTCGCGCGGCGGTCCGGATCGGCGGCGACCGCCTCCAGCAGTCGCACCAGCCGGCCGGAGATCTCCTCGACCGTGGCCCGGTCGAACAGGTCGGTGCTGTAGTCGACCACGGCGTCGACCCCGTCGGGGCGGCCGTCCTCGGTGAACCGCTCACGGAAGTGGTAGGACAGGTCGAACCGGGCGACCGAGCCGCGCACCGGTTCGACGGCCACCCGTAGGCCGGGCAGGGCCAGTTGGGCCCGCTCCAGGTTCTGCAGCTGGACCGCCACCTGGAACAGTGGCTGACGGGCCATCGAACGCTCCGGGTTGAGCGCGTCCACCAGTCGTTCGAACGGCAGGTCCTGGTGCGCGTAGGCGGCCAGGTCGGTGGCGCGGACCCGGGCCAGGAGCTCCCGGAAGCTCGGGTCGCCGGAGGCGTCGGTGCGCAGCACCAGCGTGTTGACGAAGAAGCCGACCAGGTCGTTCAGCCCGTCGTCGGTGCGCCCCGCGATCGGGCTGCCGAGCGGGATGTCGGTCCCCGCGCCGAGCTGGACGAGCGTGCCGACCAGTGCCGTCTGCAGCACCATGAACAGGGTCGCGCGGCTCTCCTGCGCCAGCCCGATCAGCTGCCGGTGCAGCGCCCGGTCGACCGACAGGAAGCACTCCTCGCCGCGGTAGCTGGAGACCGGCGGCCGCGGCCGGTCGGTGGGCAGCGCCAACTCCTCCGGTGCGTCGCGGAGTACCTCGGTCCAGTGCCGCAACTGGGTGGAGAGCAGGCTGTGCTGGTCCTCCGCGGTGCCGAGCAGCCGCTCCTGCCAGAGCGAGTAGTCGGCGTACTGGACGGGCAGCGGTTCCCAGGTCGGGGCCTCGCCGCGGACCCGGCAGGCGTAGGCGGTGGTGAGGTCGTTGATCAGCGGTCGCATCGACCAGCCGTCGCCGGCCGTGTGGTGGATCAACAGCAGCAGCACGTGCTCGCGCGGCTCGACCTCGAACAGCTGTGCACGCAGCGGGAGTTCATCGGCGAGGGCGAAGCAGTACTCGCGGGCGCGGGCCAGCCGATCGGCCAGCTCGTGCCGCGCACAGCCGGTGTGCTCCCAGTACGGCTCGGCCGCGGCCGGGTCGACGATCTCCTGGCGGGCCCGGCCGTCGGTCGCGACCAGGCGGGTGCGCAGGGCCTCGTGTCGCCGGACGACGTCACGGACGGCGGAGCGCAGCGCGGTGGCGTCGAGTGCGCCCTCCAGCCGCAGGGCCAGCGGGATGTTGTACGCGGGGCTGGGCCCCTGAAGGTGGTCCAGGAACCACAGCCTGCGCTGGGCGAAGGAGAGCGGGATCTCGGTCGGCCGGACCGTCGGCACCAGTGGCGGCCGGGCGCTGGAGGCGCCGCCGAGCCGTCGGGCCATGCCCGCGACGGTCGGCTCCTCGAAGATGCCGCGCACGCTCAGCTCCTGGCCGAGCTCGGCCCTGATCCGGCTGGTCAGCCGGGTGGCCAACAGCGAGTGGCCGCCCAGATCGAAGAAGTTGTCGTCGATCCCGACCTCGGCGAGGCCGAGCACCTCGGCGCAGAGCGCGCAGAGGATCTCCTCGTGCGGCGTGCGCGGCTGCCGGCCGCGCGGGCGGACGGCGAAGTCCGGCGCGGGCAGCGCGTTGCGGTCGAGCTTGCCGCTGCGGGTGCGGGGCAGCTCCGGCAGCACGACCAGGGCCGAGGGCACCAGGTGTTCGGGCAGCCGCTCGCGGAGCGCCGTGGTCAGCGCGGTGGTCAGCGCGTCGGCGTCCAGCGGGCCCCGGGCGGGCTCGTTGGCGTGCGGGCGACGGCTGGCCGGGCCGCGCTCGGCCGGGGCGGACGGGCCGGTGAGCACCGGGGCGTCGTCCGCGCCCGGCAGCAGCAGGACGTCCAGGCTGCCGTCCTCTGCGTCGGCGTTCCAGGTCAGCACGGCCCGGTAGCCGTGCAGTTCGGCGAGCCGGTGGAAGTCGTCCGGCTCGGGCAGGGTCGGATCGGGTGTCCGGAACAGCCGGTGCACCGTCTCCAGACTCGCCCGGTCGTCCAGGGCACGGGCCGCCGCCGCCTCGTTGGCGACCCGGCTGTTGGGCACCCGGGACAGCCGCAGGGCCTCCGGCCGGTCCGCCGCTGCGGACAGCCGGGCCGCCAGGGCGTCCAGGCCGCCGAGCTCGGTCCAGGGCAGGACGCGGACCGCAGCCGGGGCCGCGCCGTCGGCCGGCGGGGTGCGGTCGAGCGGCTTCTTGTGGATGACCACGTCGTAGCGGTACCGGCTCATCTCGTTCTGGTGCCGGCCCAGCTTGACCCGGACGTCCACGCCCGCGATCTCCGGCAGCAGGTCGGGCAGCTCCGCGAAGTAGTCCGGGTCGACCAGGAGTTCCTTCTCCAGGGCGGTCCTGCGGTCGACCGCGCGGCGCAGCGCCGCCGGGTCGGTGGACCGCTCGCTGCGGGTGAGTTCGACCGCGGCGCGCAGCGTGCGCAGCAGGCGCAGGTTGCGGATGTCGCCGAGGAAGAGCCGGCCGCCGGGGGCGAGGGCGTCGACGGACTTCCGGATGACGTCGGTCAGGTAGTCGAGGTGCGGGAAGTACTGCGCCACCGAGTTGATCACGACGGTGTCCAGTACACCGACCGGCAGTCCGTCGAACTCGTCCGCGGCCCGGGCGAACAGCCGGACCCGGGAGGTCAGTTCGGGCTGCTCGGAGATCTGCTCGCGGAGTGCCTCGACCACGGCGGGGGAGAGGTCGGTGCCCCAGTACTCGTCGCACTCCCGGGCCAGGGTGGCCAGCAGCAGGCCGGTACCCACGCCGATCTCCAGCACCCGGCGCGGCCGCAGCGACAGGATCCGGTCCAGGGTCGCGGTGCGCCACTCCCGCATCTCCGTCAGCGGGATCGGTGTGCCGTCGTAACTGCTGTTCCAGCCACCGAAGTTCTCACCGAAGGTGAGGGCGGAGGCGTCGGCGTACTGGGCGTCGAAGATCTCCTGCCACTCGCCGACCCGGCGGTCGCTGTCGTCCGACGCGGTGGGCTCGGGCCCGGTCGCGGTGGTCAGGTAGGCGACCAGCCGGTCCGCGCCGGTGTGGTCCGGACGGGCCACCACGACCGCCTGGCCGACCAGGGCGTGCTCGGTCAGCGCGGCCTCGATCTCCCCCGGTTCGATCCGGAAGCCACGCACCTTCACCTGGTCGTCGGCCCGGCCCTGGTAGAGCAGTTGTCCCTCGGTGTTCCAACGGGCGAGGTCGCCGGTGCGGTACATCCGCTCGCCCGCCGCCCCGAACGGGCAGGCCACGAAGCGTCCTGCGGTCTGCCCGGGCCGGTCGTGGTAGCCGCGGGCGAGACCCTCACCGGCCAGGTACAGCTCGCCGGTGACCCCGGCCGGCACCGGCCGCAGGGCGTGGTCGAGCACGTAGGCGCGGGTGTGGGCGACCGGGCTGCCGATCGGCGGCACCCCGGCCTCGGTGAGCGGCCGGCTGGTGGTGGCGCAGATGGTCCCCTCGGTGGGGCCGTAGGCGTTGATCATGCGGCGCCCGGCGGACCAGCGGGTGACCAGCTCGGGCGGGCACGCCTCGCCGCCGACCAGCAGGGTGCGCAGGTGCTCCAGCCGGGCGGGCTGCACGGTGGCGAGCACGGTGGGCGGGATCAGCGTCAGCGACACCCGCTGATCGGCGAGTACCGCGGCCAGGGTCTCCCCGGCGAGCACGGCGCCCGCGGGCGGCACCACCAGCGCGGCGCCGTTCGGCAGGGCCATCAGCAGCTCCATCACCGAGGCGTCGAAGCTCGGCGAGGCGAACTGGAGCACCCGGTCCGCCGCCGTGACGGCGAACCGCTCCGCCATGGTGGCGATCAGGCCCGGCAGACCGGTGTGGGTGACCAGCACGCCCTTGGGGCGGCCGGTGGAGCCGGAGGTGTAGATCATGTAGGCCGGGTGCTCGGGGCGCAGCGGTGTCCGGCGGTCGGCGTCGGTGGGGTCGGTGCCGGGCTGCCAGGCGTGGTCGGGGTGGTCGGTGAGGTGGAGTCGGGTGGGGTCGACGGGGAGGCGTTCGGTGAGGTCGGCGGTGGTGATGACGAGGCTCGGTCGGGCGTCCTCGATCATGGCGGTGATGCGGTCGGTGGGGTAGTCGGGGTCGAGCGGGAGGTAGGCGGCGCCGGCCTTGAGGACGGCCAGTGCGGCGATGACGAGGTCGACGGAGCGGGGCAGCGCGAGCGCCACCACGTCCTCCGGGCCGATGCCCCGGCCGATCAGCGCG
>NZ_JBFUMY010000066.1:0-48055 GCF_054049135.1 Kitasatospora sp. P5_F3
AAGCCCACGCCCACCTGTCCCGGACCAACAACCCCACCCCCCTCATCCAAACCGCCACAGCTATCCTCGACCTCGCCGGCGGCCCACTCCGCGAGGGCTACCGCCGAACCTGGCACGGCGTCATCGAATCCGTCACCACCAACCGCTGACACCAACCCAACAGCGGGGCCTACTCAGGTGTTTCGGGTGGTCGGAGCGCGGAGCGGGCAGTGCGGGCCCGGTCCGCCAAGCCCTCGGCTCCGCAGCCCGCAGCCAACTCCAGTCCAAGGGTGAGAAACCTGTCCGCCTCGACGGTCCGCCCGGCCTCGACCAGCGCCATCCCGAGGTCGACCAGGGCGAGGGCGTGTTCATAGCCCGCCGGGGAGTGTTCCAGACGCCGTACGGCTTCCTCGAGCATCGTCACGGCGCGCGGCCCGTCATGGACCGCAGCGCACAGCCGCAGGGCACTGCCGATCGCCGAGTCCGCACCGAACTCCTCGGCGCGGCGCACGGCCTCCTCCGCCAGTCGCCGAGCCCGGTCCGGCTCCTGGTCGGCGACCGCCAGTGCGAGGTGTCCGACCCAGGGCGCCCACACCGGGTTGCGCCAGCCCCGCGCGTCCAGGGTGGCTCCGGCCGTTTCCAGAGCTGCGGCCGCGGCTGCCCTGTCGCCCTGGGCCAACAGGATCCTGCCGTAGAGCGTCGGGGCGTCGGGCAGCACCATCACCGTGGGGTAGGGCGGGCCGTACGAGTACTTCTTCGTGAGCTCCCAGGCCTCGTCGGCTTTACCGCGCGCAAGCAGGGTGTCGGCCAGCACACCCACGGCGAACCACTGCAACGGGATGCCCGGGGCGATCCGCTCGGCCGTCCGCAGGGCGCGACGCAGGAGGTCCTCCGCCTCGACGAGCCTGCCGCACCGGAACCGGAGAAGCCCCATAAGGAAGTACGCGAACCCCAGGTGGCCGCCGCTCCACCCCGCCACCTGGTACGCCCAGATCGCCTCGCCGAACAGCGCCTCCGCGCGGTCGATCCGGTCGGCGTACAGATAGGAGATACCGAGGACGCCCGGCAGCTCGAAGCCCCAGGTCGTGTTCGTCCAGCCGAGATCCCGCGGCAGCCTGCCGTCCTCAAGGGCCGACTCCGCCAAGGCGATTGCCTCGGTGCAGTCCACACCTCGCAGGGTGAGGTCCCAGCAGCGCAGCACCGACACGGCGCTGCTCGCACTGCTGCCCCCGGTGAGCCCCCGCCCGAACTCCTCCAGCCGGCGGGAGCGGCCCGGGCCGTCGTCGTCCTCCGCCTGGAAGGCCGCGAACATGAAGTGCGCGACCTCGAGCCGCAGTCGGCCGCTTCCGGGCTCCGTACGGGCCGCCTCCTCGGCACACACCTTGGCGGCCTGGCCCAGCTGGTTGCTGTGGGCCAGCGCCTGGGCGAGCCGGAACGTCGCGTCCACCCGGAGGTCCGGGCTCAGCCCGTGGGGCTCTTCCAGAGCCAGGCGCAGTTGGTTCACCGTGGTGAGCGGATTGGTGAGCAGGGCCGAACAGCCGAGCTCGTAGAGCACCTGGCCCCGGTCCTCCGCGTCCGGCGGCTCACTCATCGCCCGTTGCAGACACCGCTGCGCCGCTTCGGGCGCGCCGATGGCCAGATGCTCGGCGGCTGCCGCCCGCAGCTTGTGCACCGTCTCGTCGTCGCCGTCCGGAAGGGTCTCCAGCAGGTGCCGGGAGGCGGCCAGCAGGCCCAGGCCGGCGTTCTCGATCTCCGCTGCCGCGACACCGTGCATGCCGGTCCGGGTGCCGGCCGGCATGGACTGGTAGACCGAGGTCGCGATCAGCGGGTGGACGAACTCCAGCCGACCGTCCGAGGTACTGGTCAGCACCCGGAGCCTGCGCAGTTCCCTGATCGACTCCGCGGCCGCATCCGGGCCCTGGGCACAGATGCCGGCCGCCAGCTCCGGTTGGATGTGGGTGCCGAGCATCGACGCCGCCCAGGCGAACCGCAGGGTGCTCGGGCCCAGCTTGTCCAGCCAGTGCCGGAGCGTCATCCCCCGTGCCTCGGCGGCGAGTTCACGCAGTTGGCCGGAGTTCTCCTCGACCGGGTCGAGGTGCTGGTCGTGCACCTCGCGCAGCAGGGCGGCAGTCTCGTACGGGTTGCCTCCGGTGACCGCCCACACATGGCGGCAGAAGCCCTCCTCCGCCGCGTCCCCCAGTGAGGCGCGGACCAGGTCCGCGACCGAGGCCGGCTGAAGCGGGCGCAACTCATGGCGCCGGTCGGCCCGGCCGACGATGCTCCGGTGGAAACCCAGCGCCTCGTCGGGGAATTCGTCGCGGCACGCGAAGACCAGGAGCACCGGCAACTCCCGCGCACGGACCGCGAAGGCCGCCAGCCACTGGAGCGACTCCAGGTCTGCCCAGTGCAGGTCATCGACGATCACAGCAAGCGGTGCCCGATGCCGGACGATCTGGGTGAGCACGAAATCGAGGCCGTCCCTGACACCCTGCGGGTCGAGCTGCCCAGTCGGCGGAAGCAGTCCTACGGCGGGCCCGACAATGTCGAACCACCGCCCGAAGACCTGCCGCTGCTGCTCCTCGCTCAGCCCCGCCACCACCGGCTGCAGCAGCTGACGCACCACGTGGAAGGGCTCGTTGCGCTGCTGCTCGCCGCCACGGGCGAAGAGCACCGTGCAGTCCTCCCGCTTCGCCAACCGACGCACCTCGGTGAGCACGGCAGTCTTACCGAGGCCGGCCCGTCCGACGTAGAGCAGCAGTCCACCGATCTCCGTGCCATCGGCGCCGGCCGGCCGGCCGAGGGAGTCGATCGCCTCGGTCGCCGAACGGATCTCCTCCCCACGTTCGTGCAGGCGAGCCGCGACCGGAGCCGCACTCGAATCGGCCCCTTGTGCAGCGGTACCGCCACCATGACCGTCGTCCCGCCTCGGTAGCCCGTGCTCCTGCTCGGCCACTGCCCGCCCTTCCACCCCACTGCTCGTGCGCCTGCCGTCGAGGCTAGTACCGTACGAGCGGCGGTGGAGTGTCTTTGCGTATGCCGAGCAACGCCCGGCCGGCCCGGACAACAAGAAAGCCCCAGGTCATTGACCTGGGGCTTTCCTTCTGAGCGGGCGACGAGAATCGAACTCGCGCCATAAGCTTGGGAATCTTTGGGCTTTCGGACCCACAAAGGACCTCTGACCTGCACTGATACAGGCCTCCATCACCTGCAGGGGACGACTTGCAGGCCCCTCTTCACCGTTGTTCGCCGGTGCATCTGGCACGGATCTGGCACGCCGTCGAATTGCCGACCCGGAGGATGCGATCCAATCCTCGCGCCGTATCTCGAGGTCCGCCGGATGCTGCTCTCGAACTGGATGCCCTGCAGCGGGCAGGCGTGACATACCTGCTTCGGAGAGGGCTTGACTCGATCGACGGCATCGAGGGGCAGGAGGGCTCTGCACCCCAACCTGGACGTGATCATCATGGGCGGTCAGCCGATCCGGGAGCCGGTCGCCTGGTACGGGCCGTTCGTGATGAACAGTCACCGCGAGCTGGAGCAGGCCATGCGCGACGTCCAGTCCGGCGCCTTCAGCCAGCCGATGGACTGACGTGGCCAAAGGGCCTGGGGCGCTGCCCCAAGCCCTTTCGTCATGCTGCTCCGGCCGTTTCGGTCGCGTAGTCGCACAGCGCCGCTCGGTGCCGACAGCCGGTCTTGGCCAGCAGACTGGCCACGTGCTTCTCCACCGTGCGGGCGGAGATGAACAGCCGTCCGGCGATCTCCTGGTTGCCCGGCCGGGTGCCGAGGAGCAGGAGCACCTCGTACTCCCGGGCGGTCACCCCCTGCCGTCGCAGGTCCACCGGTATCCGGGCGGTGCCACCGCGCCGCTGCCCGACCGGCGCACCCGCTCGGCGCAGCAGGTCCCGGCAGGTGCTGGCGACCACCGGGACGGCCGCCTGGTGGAAGTACTCCTCCGCCTCCCGCAGCCACTCGACCGGCTCGCCCCAGCCGTCGGCCAGCGCGGCCTGAGCGGCCAACCGCAGGCCCAGACGCCCGGCCATCGGGAACAGCCGGGCCGCCTCCCGGGCCTCGTCCACGGCGGCCCGCGCCTCGCCCGCCCGCCCGCTGCGGCCCAGGTGGACGGCCAGGGCCAGCCGCTCGAACTGCCGGTTCCAAGGCAGCCCCGCCGCCGGTTCGGCCGTCACCGCGCGATGCTCCTCGGGGCCGGACCGCCCGGCGAGGGCGAGCAGCAGTGGGCGCAGCCCGTACCGGCCGTTCAGGTAGAAGAGCGACGGGTGCCGCTCCTCCCAGACCAGCGCCTCGTCCAGCTCGGCCAGTGCCCGTTCGTGGTCCTCCTCCAGGAGCGCGCAGACCGCCCGGCTGCCGTAGACCAGCGGCTGCTGGAGCGACTGCTCGCCGCCCCAGCGGCGGAACTCGGCGAGCTCCTGGTCGAGTTCGCGTCGCCGCCCCTGGTGGGCCGCCAGCGCGGCCCGGGTGAGCAGCACGTAGCGATGGTTGTCGGCGTTGCGCAGCCGGGCGGTGGGCGCCAGGCAACGGTCCGTCAGCTCGCGGGCGGCGGCGTACTCGCCGCGCAGCACGGACTGCATCGCGAGCGTGGCCTCGGCGCCGTGCATCAGTGCCAGGGCACCGTGCCCCACCGCTGCCCGGTAGGCGCGCTCCAGGCGGACGGAGGAGCCAGTGCACATGAAGTCGTTGGCGCCCAGCCGCAGCATGGTGCCGATCTGCCAGGTGGTCAGCCCGTGCTCGGTCGCCAGCGCCAGGCCACGCTCCAGGCAGGAGTCCGCCTCGGCGAAGCCCTGGCGCCTGGCCAGTACGGCGAGCAACTCCCATGCCTGGCAGGCGATCTCGGGTGTTCCGAGGCGTTCGGCGGCCTCCGCCGCCTGCCGGGCCAGCGCCTCGGCCCGGGCCCTCCGTTCGACCCCGCCGGTCCCCTGGTCGGCCATGATGAGGTGAGCCTCGACCACCTGCACCGCCGGGGTGAGCGCGGTGCTGTCGAAGCGGCCCAGCAGCCCGCGCACGCGGTGGACCTGCGCGGCCGCCTCCGGGTGGCGGGCGGTGGTGACGGCGGCCCAGGCGAGGCGGGAGTGCAGGGCGGCGAGCCGGTCGACGGACAGCGCGCCCGAGCCCGTCTCCGGCAGCGACTCCACCAGGGCCAGCGCCCGGTCCAACTGCCCGGAGTCCACCAGGGTGTACACGAGTCGCTCGACCACCGGTGCGCGGTCGGCCGCCTGCTCCGGGCTGGTGAGCAGGCTCTCGGCCCGTTCCAGGAGGTGGATCGCCGAGTCCACCGCGCCCGCGCCGAGTGCGGCCCGGCCCGCCTCCGCGTACCGCCGGGCGGCAGCCGTACTGTCACCCGCGGCCAAGCGAAGCACAGCGACCCGGGGACCCCACGCTCCGGGGAGCCCGGGGTGGGCCAGCTCGATGACGTCGGCCGCCCGGACCGCGATGGCCGCCCGTTCGGAGGGCAGCAGCCCGGCGAGCAGCGCTTCGGCCGTCAGGGCGTGGCGGAACTCGTACCAGTCGGCCACCGGGCCGCTCGGGGAGACGAGTTGGGACTCGATCCCGGCGCGGAGGTGGGCCAGCAGTTCCCTGTCGTCCAGCCCGGTGACATCTCGCAGGACGGACAGGGAGAACCGGCGGCCGAGTACGGCGGCGGTCTCCAGCAGGGTCCGGCCCGCCGGACCGAGCCGGGCCGCCCGCTGGGTGACGCTGTGCACCACGCTCCGTGGGACGTCGATGGCCAGATCGCCCCGGAGCAGCCAGTCGCCGTCCGGCCCCCGGTGCAGCGCGCCGGCCGTGACCATCCCGCTGAGCAGTTCCTCGACCACGAACGGGTTGCCCCCAGCGTCCCGGGCCAGCCGGTCGGCCACCTCCGGCGGCAGCGTCCCGGCCCCGGGCGGGCGACCGGAGGCGGCCGCGAGGGCGGCCTCCGCCAGGTCCACCACTTCCTGGTCGGTCAGCGGCCCGAGCTCGGAGAGCAGCGCCGCTCGGCGGCGGCCGAGCGCCCGGGCCAACTCCCCGGCCGGGCCCTCCTCCGGCCGCAGCGTCACCAGCAGACAGACCGGCAGGCCCGACAGGTGGTCGCAGAGATAGTCGACCACGGCCAGGGTCTCGGCATCGGCGTCGTGCAGGTCCTCCAGGACGAGCAGACAGCCACTGCCCTGACTGGACGTCAGATCCCGTGTGGTGACTGCCAACAGGCGCAGCACCGCCTCGGCCGTCTCGATCACCGAGGCCGCCTCTGCCGGAGCCCCGCCCTCGCGCCATTCGGGTAACAGACCCGCGAGGGCGGAGCGGTACGGAGCCAGTTCCGGGCCCTGCGGAGGTCCGCTGAGGCGAAACAGCGAGAGCAGCGCCTCGGCGATCGGCCGGTAGGGCATGGTGACGCCGCCGCTCGCGCCGGCCCGGCCCCGGAGCACCGTCAGGCCGCAGGTGAACGCGCGGTAGGCGCACTCCGCGGCCAGCCGGGACTTGCCGAGGCCGGCCTCCCCGAGCAGGAACACCGCGCGGCCCCGACCGGCCCGGGCCGCGGCCAAGCTCTCGTCGAGCAAAGCCAGTTGGTCGTGGCGTCCGAGGACCGTCGGCGAAGTGACGAGCATACGCGGATGCTAACGGCGTCGATACGACCTGCCAATACGGCCTGCCCGCAGGCGGCCGGCCGACCGGCGCCACGCGCTCGGCCGGGCCGCCGTCAGCCGTAGCTCACGGTGTAGAGCGTCTCGATGCTGGTGCTGTCGTCGCCGCTGGCGGCGGTCAGACCAGCCAACAGGCGGGCACGACTGCCGACCGGGGACCGGCCCGGCAGCCGGATCTCGCCCGACGGGTGCCGACCGGCCAGGGACTCGTCGCGCAGGGCGGGGTTTCTCCAACTGCCGAGCAGTGACTCGTTGTTCATCGGTTCCTCCTGGATGGGAGAGGCGGGTGCGGGCTTCGTACGAGCGAGCGCCCCGGACGGCGCGGTCAGCGGGCAGGCCGGCGCATCAGCAGGACAGAGGGGACTTGTGGGCCGAAGCCGAGCCGAAGCAGCCCGTAGCCGATCCCCGCGAGGCCGTTGAGCAGCCCGGGGCTGACCACGGCGTCCGGGGTCCCGCAGCGGATGCCGCTGCGGTCGATCGCCGCCAGTAGGGCTCCGGTCCTGGCGAACAGCACGGCCGGGTCGGCCTGACCCGTGGCGGTGGCCACGAGCATCAGCTCCAGTGCCCCGGTCTCGCCGTGGCAGAGGCTGTGGTCGTCCCGGGCGGGGGGCGTGGCCACCGCCCGCGCCACCAGTGCGGCGGCCCAGTCGGGGGCGGCTGACCTGGCCGCGGTCGGCGCGGGGAGGTCGGTCGGCACGGCGGTGAGCCGACCGGCGGGAGCAACGGTGCGGGCGGCCGGAGCGGCGGTGCGGCGGGCGGCCGAAGCGGCGGGCCTGCCGGTGAGGTCGGCCCAGCTGTCTGCGAGGGCCAGCGCGGTACCGAACGGCCCGTCGCTCCACCCCCGGCCGAACGGGGCCTCCGCGTGCCGCGCACCGGCCGTGGCCAGGGCCGCCAGGCCGGCCGCCGTGTACCGGGCGCCGCCGGTCCCGCCGTACCGCAGCAGCGCCCAACCGATCCCGGCCGCACCGGTGTCGAGGCCGCCGTCGGGCAGGCCGGCGACCGGCCGCGCCGCGAGCTGGTCGGCGCAGAGCCGCGCGGTGGTGGCGGCCCGGGGTGAACCCGTGGCCTCGTGGACCGCGAGCATCGCGGCCAGGCAGCCCGCCCGACCGTCGATCACCGTGGGATCGGCCGGTGAACTCCCGTGCGGCCAGGTGCCGGTGGCGGCCCGTTCACCATCGCGCCGGTCCGCCGGAAACGCCGGGTCGGTCCGTCCGGGCGGGGCGGCCGCGGCGGCGGCGGTGAGGTCGACCGCTCTGGAGAGCCAGTTGTCGAGGTCGGGGTCCCCGAGGAGCGGAGCCAGGCGGCTGAGGGCGTACGCGATACCGCCGAGTCCGGCATAACCGGGGCCCACGGTGGACAGGGCGGCGGGCTGTTCGGCCAGGGCGGCGAGCACGGTCGGCACCGGGGTGATCGCCCGGCGGGCGACTGCGGCGTACCGCTCGACGCCGGTCAGCGCGGCGAGTTGCGCGAGGAAGAGCGCCGTACCGCAGTAGCCGTACGGCAGTCCGGCGCCCTGCGGCAGGACGGCCCAGACCCGGCCGTCCAGCGGCTCCAGACCCAGCCAGTTGACCCGCCGTCCGTTGCTCTGCGCGGCCACCACGAGTTGGTCGGCGATGCCGCAGGCGGCGGCCAGCAGCCGCTGCTGGTCGGGCAGGACGGCGGCGGTCGGGCCTGGCGGCGGCAGCGGCCGGACGGCACCGGTTCCTCGGGGAGCCAGGGTGCCCCGGGTGGCCAACGTCGCCCGGATCACCCACTCCTGGTCGAGTCGGTCCGCCCGGCCCAGCCCGAGGAGGTGGCGCTCGGCCCGGGCCAGGCCGGTCTCGCGGATCAGGCCCCGCACCGTCAGGTGACCGATCGTCAGCTGGTCCGCCCCCGGCAGCGTACGCAGCAACGGCACGTCGCCCTCCCAGAGGCAGGCGAGTTCGGCCGCCACCAGTGGCCGCAGCACCTGATCGGCCGCGGACTCCCGCCACAACGCGTCGAACAGGCGGTCCCGATCGAGCGCGTCGCGCAGCACGTCCGGGTGGGTGGACTCCTCCAGCAGTGCGGCGTACCAGCGTGTGGCCCGCAGCACCACCCGGCTCTCGTCCGCCGCGAAGCGGGCCAACAGGCCGTCCGGGCCGCAGAGTTCGGACCGATGGGTGGCAAGGACGTCGTAGCCGAGCCGAAAGCCCGCGACCAGGTCCTCGGTGTACGCGGCAGGATCGGCATCGGCGCCATCCAGCTGCGGCCGGTTGGCCGCGCCCCGGAACACCCCGGTGGTACGGATCAGCCGCATCTCGTCGGTGGCCGGCGCGTCCCAGCCGGGGATCTCGTCCGGCAGCGGCACGCCACGGTCACCGCCGAGCGCGGACACGTCCAGCGTGCCCTGCTCGCCGGTCAGGAGTGCGGGCAGCAGCGCCGTCCTTCGCACGGACGCCTCCAGCGCGGCGAGCGCCGGGTCGTCGTTGGTGGTGCCGGCCATCGTGGGCTGGAGCAGCGTCTCCAGATCGATCGGCACCGGTTGGTCGGCACAGGCGATCAGGTTCTCGAGGTGCAGGTCGGTGCCGCCCAGGCCGTGGAAGAGGGCGAGCAGCGCGCCGAGCCGCTGGTAGAACTGCCGTACCTGCTCCCGGCTGGTGCAGGGCGCGGGCGTCACGTACTCGACCCAGCCGTACCCGGGCCGTTCCAGGACCACCAGGGTGCGAGGGCCGAGCCCGGGCAGCCGGGCGCCGTACCACTGGGCCACCTCGTTGAAGTGCCGGTGAACCGCGAGCGGGCGGGGCTTGTACACCACCGTGGCGCCGTTCGCGAAGCGCAGCAGCGCCACCGTGCGACCGCCCTCGTGCGCGTCCCCGCTCCCGGTCCGGACCTCGACCAGCGGGCCCGGATCCGTACCCGCAAGCAGCGTCTCGACCAGCGCGGGACGGTCCGCCTCGTACCGGGCGAGCAGTTCGGCCCATACCTCGACGCTGCGCTCGCAGTGCTGCGCGAGCAGCCGGGCCAGCACGGGGTACTCGACGAGCAGGGCCCGCAGGCCCGCCCGGGTGGAGCTGCGGCGGACGAAGTCGGCGAACCGCTGCTGCGAGGTCTCGCCCGTGAGGCGTCCGGTGACACGGTCGACGTTCAGCTCCAGCACCAGCGAGCGGCGGGCCAGGGCGACCAGCGCGGTGCTCAGTTGGGTGCTGAAGCAGCGCCGCAGTTGGGCGTCGGCCGGCGCGGGCAGCCGGGCGGCCGCCCGCTCGACGAACGGGGCGAGGACGGTGGCGAAGCCCTGGTGCCATCCGGACACCGGAGCGACCGGAGCGGTCAACGGGGCGGCGGTGACGGCGTGTTCGACGGTACCCACCCAGGCCGGGCGTTCGAGACGGTCGGCCAGCAGGTCGGCCGGTTCGGCAGCCAGCGCGTGCAAGTCGCCTTCCGTCAGCCCCAGTTCGGCGAGGCGCTGCCGGAAGTCCGAGCTTGACGGGTAGTCGGCGAGCCAGGCGCTGACCAGCGCGGTCGCCTGCTCGTACCGCGGCCGACCGCCCTTCATCCGCTCGGCAAGCGAAACTCCCTTGGCCCACCAGGCCACCGTCTCGGTCATGAGAATCACCCTGTCAGCGCGCCCGGACCCACGGTATGGGGGACGGCCCCCATATTCGGTGGGATCGCAGGGCGGGCCGCTCGGCCGGGCGGGAATCCGGGGGCGTGCTCCCATGGGCCCTCCACCCCGGCGGGACCAGTCTGAGGGCATGACCCTGAACTGTCCGGCGTCCACAGCCGAGCATCCGAGGCTCAGCGTTCTGGGCCCGCTGTCCGCGACCGTGCACGACCGTCCCGTCCGCCTCGGCGGCCCACGCCCCCGAGCCCTGCTCGCGGCACTGATCCTCGCCGAGGGCGCTCTCGTCCCCGAGGAACAGCTGATCGACGCGGTCTGGGGGGACAACCCGCCCGAGAAGCCACGGCAGGCCGTCCAAACCTATGTCTCCGACCTGCGCCGGGTGTTGGAGCCCGGCCGACGGGCCGGTGAACCCCCCGCCGTACTGCTGCGCGGGCCGTCCGGTTACGCGCTCGCGATCGGCGCGGCGGCGGTGGACGCCCGGGAGTTCGCCGAGTTGGTGTTCGCCGCCGACTCCACCGGGTCACCGGGCCGCGCCCTGGAACTCGCCGACCGCGCGCTCGGCCTGTGGAACGGACCCGCCTACGCGGACCTCATGGACGCACCCTTCCTGGCCGCCGAGATCGGCAGGCTGGAGGAACTGCGCTCGATCGCCTCGGAGCGGCGGGTCTCGGCCCGGTTGGCCCTCGGCGACCACCGGGTCTCGCTGGTGGAGAGCCGGGCACTCACCACCGAGTACCCGCTCCGCGAATCCGGTTGGGCGTTACGGGCCCTGGCCCTCTACCGTTGCGGCCGACCGGCCGAGGCCCTGCAGATCCTCGGCGCGGCCCGCCGGCTGCTCCGTGACCAGCTGGGCACCGATCCCGGCCCCGAACTGTCCCGCCTCACCCAGCGCGTCCTGGCCCACGACCCGGCCCTGCTGCTGACCTGAGCCTTCCTGTTCGGGAGCAGGGCCCGCCACGCCGACACCGCGCAGGGCGCTGCTCCCGAACGCGACCACCGTCCCGCCCACCAGGAACAGCACGGCGACCACCGTGAGCGCGCTCCCCGCCCCGCCCTGCTGCACGATCAGCCCCGCCCCGAGCGGGGCCAACGGCTGGAGCGAACCGCCGACGAAGGAAGCGGCACCGCTCACCCGCCCGTACACGTCCTGATCCACCGTCAACAGTGTCGTGGTGCTGATCGCCGCGCCCGCCACCGGCCCGGCGAACAGCACCACGGCCAAGCCGACACCGAGCGCGACCGGCCCGCCCACCAGGGCTGCGGCCGTGACGGCCAGCAGCCGGACGAGGCAGACGGCCAGCAGCAGCTGGTACAGCCCCGACCGCCGCAGCGCCCAAGGGGCCAGCATCGACCCCGTCAGCCCGGCCGCCGCCGCCACGCTCAACGACAGGCCGACGCCGCCACCACCCGCCTCCGGGCGCAGCAGCAGGACGAACAGCAGCATCGAGACAGCGAGGTTCGTCACCACGCCGTACCCGACGGTGGCGCGCAGGAACGGGGTGTTCCGCAGCACGGACAACCCGCGCCACACCCCCGTCCAGGAACGCCGTCCGGACGTCCCCGCCTCTCCGGTGCCTTCCGCGGCGCCCGGCACGGGCCCCGGCGGCAGACCGTGGACCGCGGCGAACGACACGGCGTACGAGAGCGCGTTCGCCGCGAACGGCACCGCCCGGCCGAGCGAGAAGAGCAGGCCGCCGAGCACCGGGCCCAGGATGCTCGCGGAGTAGCCGCGGACCTGGTTGGCCGCCACCGCTTCCGGGAGCCCGGCGGCGGGCACGACGGCCCGGAGCATCTTGGCCGCCGCCGGGTTGAAGGCCATCGCGGCCGAACCCTGCACGACCATGACCGGTACCAGCAGCCAGAGCGGCGCCGTCCCCAGCCAGACCGCCACCGTCACAAGGACGGTGAGGGCCAGGCGGATCGCGTCACAGGCCAGCATCAGGCGGCGTGGACGGACCCGGTCGGCCACCTGCCCGGCCGGCATCGCGGCCAGCCAGGTGGTCAGGAAGCCGACCGTGCCGAGCAGACCCGCCGCCTCGGCGGATCCGGTGACGGCGATCACCATGAGCGGCATCGCCACGGTGACGACCGAGCTGCCGAGATCGGAGGTGAACTGCCCGATCCACATCCGCCGGAAGGCCGGATTGGCACCGAGCACGGCCAGCCGACGGCCCGGCAGGCTCATGGCAGCAGCTCGTCGAGGGTGAAGACGTTGTTGGTCCGGCCGTGCGGACGGGCCCGGCGCAGCCGGTCGAGGAAGAGCCCGACGCCGATCGAGCCGGTGGCCAGGTCCACCGTCTCGCGCAGCGCCTGCTCACCTGGGAAGACCACCCCCTCGGGCCGGTCGATCCGGCTCAGCAGTACTCCCGCCGCAGTGCGCCCGGCCTCGGCGAACCACCGTTCCTCGCCCAGGAATTCACCCGCGTCGAGCAGCAACTGGCCAATCCCGGCCAGGCCGTGGAAGAACTGCGGCAGGACGGCGTACTTCGCCACGACGCTCTCCACCAGTTGAGGGACGAGCTCGGCCAGCTCCGGGTCCGGGAAGACCGCCAGCCAGCGCAGTGCCACCGTCGCCACCCCGGCCGTGCCCTCGTCCCAGTAGGTCCGCAGCACCCGGTCGTGCGCCAGCTCCTCCCCGGACCGCCCGGTCCGCCGGAAGGCCCACCGGCCCCCGGTCAGCTCACGCTGGGCGAGCTCGAACTCCAGAGCCTCCCGGCCGAGTTCGCGCCAGCGCCGGTCACCGGTGGCGAGGTGCAGGTGGAGCAGGAATAGCGAGGGCCCGCTGCCGCCGTACCCGTAACCGACCCTGACCACGCCCGATCCGTCCTCCCCGTCCGCCGCGTCCGGCTCCGGCCAGCGCACCCCGTGTTCGTCCCGCACCGCCGAGGCGGCCAGCGCCTCCCCGGCCGCGACGGCGTCCGCCAGGTACCGGGCGTCGCCCTGACGGTGCCGGATCCGCAGTGCGGCCAGACCGTAACCGGCCGCGCCGTACAGCAGGTTGTGGGTGGCGAAGCGCAACGGGTGGGCCCGGGCGCGCTCCATCAGGGCCGCGGCAGCCTCCGGCCGGCCGAGCTCGTCCAGCACCCAGGCGATACCGCTCTGCCCAAGGAAGAGACCGGGCGGATACTTCTCGGAGTTGACGTCCCGGGCGAGCGCCCAGGAGAGCAGCCTCGGCGGCACCGAGCCGCGCAACGCGTGCAGTCCGTGCAGCACCCCCGCCGCCCCGTAGGCCACCGAGATCGGGTTGGTCTCGAAGACCATCGGGTGCGCCGGGAAGAGCCGGTCCGTCCGCTGCTGGTCGGCCGTGGTCTCCGCGTACCGGGCGATGCCGTCCAGCACCTCGCCGAGCCCCGCGTCATCGAGGCCGGGCACCACCTCGGCACCGGTACCGCGCCCGATGGCGGGCAGTGCGAGCGGCACCGGTGCGAGCCATGACTCGTCGAAGGGCAGCGCGTCGATCCGCTTGACCACCTCGGCGCCGCTCAGCGCACCCTCCTCGGCCGTCTCGTCCATCAGGTCCTCGATCAGCTCGACCAGGTCGGCGGGGAGCGCGAGATCCGCGGCCAGCTCGCGCAGGAAACGCGGCAGGGCCGGTCGGTGGAAGCCGATGGTGTTGTTCACCACCATCAGCGAGCTGAGGATGATCGCTCCGACGGTGTGCCAGTCGTGCGCGCGGTCGTACCGTCCGGTGGCGACCATCCGAGGGCTCGCCAACCCGACGGTGTGCACCCCGAGATGGACGTCCTCCCCCTCCTGGACGGCCGTCTCCAGGTCGATGATCCTGATCGACTCGCCCCCGGGCTGGACGATGACGTTCGTGTAGGAGAGGTCACCGAGCAGGATGCCGCGCTGGTGCGCCAGGTCCACGGCGGTGGCGATCTGCCGCCAGAGCGGACGCAGCATCAGGTAGTACGCCTTGACCGCGTCCGGGCCCAACTCGCCCGTGACGAGCGGGTTGTTCATGATGCAGTGCCGGCCGAAGTGGTTGCCCTCGACCTTCTCCTCGACCAGAAAGGTGTGCTCCCACTCGTGCAGCAAGGCCAACGGCCGGACGAAGAGCCCGGTGTCGGCCAACTCGGTGAGCAAACGGTGCTCCTTGGCCAGGAGTTCGTCGCACGGCACCCCGGGGCGCCCGCTGGTGACGCCGGGCCGGGCCTCCTTGAGCACCACCTCGGCGCCGGTCACGGTGTCGGTGGCCCGGTAGACCCCGCCCCGGTTGTTGAACATCAGGGCGCTCTGGGGAAGGTACCGCCCGCCGAGCAGCCCGCCGTCCTCCTCGGGTTCGGGCGGGAAGGGGTCCTGCACCCAGTCCGGCTTCTCGTACCAGGGGCGGCGGTAGTCCGGCACCAGGGTGCCGTCCGGTCGGGCGATCTGCAGATCGGAGACACCGTCGGGGCGCAGCTGCTTGATCGCTGCGAAACCGCCGTACCGGTAGTAGACGGCCTTCGAACCGGGCCAACGCCGGTCGGTGAGGACGTAGGGCCCGGTCCGGCCCTCCAGTGCGGCGGCCAACTCGGCGCCCACCGCCCGGAACTGGTCCTCGTCCACCGGGTAGACGGTGACGAACTTGCCGCTGGCGGTCCGGGAGAATCCCTTGCCGCTCCCCCGGTCCGCCGAGTGCGGGTCGATCTGGAACTTGAACGGCACCTTGGACGCGCAGAGCACCGGCAGTGCGAGGCGGAGGATCTCGGTGCTCTCGCCCTCCAGAGCCGTGACGTGCAACTTCCACCCCTGGCGCGGAGTGGTGACGCCGGGCGGGGCGGCCATGAACCAGGTACCCCGGCGCGAGGTCTGCCAGCCGTCGCCCGCGGCGGCGCGGAAGACCGCCAGGTGCTCGTCGGTCGGCACGTGGCGGGCGGAGATCTCGTACCAGCGCGGGTGGACCGAGACGTAGTGCTGGAGAGCTTCCCAGGAGAGCATGGCGTAGGGCTCCGTTCTGAACTGTGGCTTCTGGTCTGCCGGTTGCCGATCGGGCACGGAGACGGAACAAGTCGCCGCCCGGTTCACACAGCGCTCCGGGCGGCGACTCGTCAGGCGGAATGTCAGCAGCTGTGGCTGTCGCAGCTGCTCAGGCTGATCGCGTCGTCATCGAGGCGCTCGACGCCATCGGCCGAGTCCAGCTTCTGCAGGTCGAGGATCTTCGCCATGCCAGTCACATCCTTCTCTTCGTTTTCGGCCGGCTGTTCCGGCCGACGAGAGTTACGAAACACCGACCCGCTCAGAGGCCACTCAGAACCGGCTGAGAGCCCCCGGCCTCCTCGACCAACCAGCCCTGAGACACGACAGGCCCGACTCGGGGATCACGTCCCTGAGTTGAGCCTTTGTAGGCCGTAGGTCAGCGTCTGGCCGACACTGTTGCCGTGACTCTTCGATCGACTGATCCGACAGCCCGGCACCACTCTTCTGACCTCGGCACCGTGCGGCGCTTCGCCGAGGGAGACTCGGTGGAGGAGCTGACCCGCCTGCTGCATCGCGCCTACGCCGATCACGCCGCCGCCGGGCGGGTGTTCTTCGCCTCGTACCAGTCCGCGCAGGACACGGCCTACCGCCTGGGCAAGGGTGAGTGCTGGGTGGCGTTCCAAGGGGGCGCCATCGTGGCGACGGTGACGGTGGCGGCTCCGTTCCCGGCCCCAGAGGGGTACCCGGCTCCGGCGGGCGCGGGGTCGTTCTGGCAGCTGGCGGTGGAGCCGTCGCAGCGGGGCACCGGGCTGGGGCAGCAGCTGCTGACGCTCGCGGAGGAACGGATTGCCGCGTCGGGTTCCGGACAGGTTGTGATCGACACGTCGTCCCAGGCGACCGAGCTGGTCGGCTGGTACCGCCGACGCGGCTACGTGCTGGCGGGCACGTGGCGGTGGGACGTCACCAACTACGACAGCGTCGTCCTGGTGAAAGACCTGGTGGCGCGCTGATCGTGTCGGCGGGAGGCCCGCTACGAGCGGCGACTCCGCACGGGGTCACCGCTTGCAACATGCTCATGCGCCTGGGGCGTCTACTGGTGGCCCGGATGGGCACGCAGGGGGCACGGGGTCGAAAACGACTCGGGAAACACGAAAGGCCCGGCTCGGGGATCATGCCCCTGAGCTGGGCCTTTACTGCTGGAGCGGGCGACGAGAATCGAACTCGCGCTATAAGCTTGGGAAGCTCATGTTCTACCATTAAACTACGCCCGCACTGACGAGCCGTCAGTGACTGCTCGATCGTCTGACACTCTACCCCATCCACAGGTTGACCTGGGCCGGGTGGCGAGGGGCGGCGAGTTGGGGCGGTGAATGTCCGGTAGATCCCCTAATGTGACGCTGGCTCAGGGTGTTTGTGGCCCCTGGGGCGTGGTGGCGTCATCAGGTTTGGGAAGGGGATCGTGATGGAGCAGCGTACCGTCGTCCGTTGTGCCGAGGGACACCTGTTCAGTACTTCGACGTTTCCGATGCAGACTCTCGGGGCGGCGCGGCTGGGGCCGGGGCGGTTGATCCGGTGTCCGCAGTGCGGGCGGTTGCGGAGCTCGGTGCCGGCGGATGTGAGTGAGTTGTCGGGAGCGCAGTTGTCGCGGGCGCTGCGGCTGGAGGCGGCGGAGTTCCTGGCCTGAGCAGCGGATGAACCGCGACCATGCCCCGGACGGGATTCGTCCGGGGCATGGTCATGCACGTACCCTCGGGGGCGTGCTGCTCTCTGACAAGGACATTCGAAGCGAGATCGACAAGGGCCGGGTCACGATCGACCCGTTCGACCCTGCGATGGTTCAGCCGTCGAGTATCGACGTCCGGCTGGACCGTTTCTTCCGGGTGTTCGAGAACCACCGGTACCCGTTCATCGACCCGTCGCAGGAGCAGTCGGACCTGACCCGGCTGGTCGAGCCGGAGGGTGACGAGGCGTTCATCCTGCACCCGGGTGAGTTCGTGCTGGCGTCGACCTACGAGACGGTCACGCTGCCGGACGACATCGCCTCACGGTTGGAGGGGAAGTCGAGCCTGGGGCGGCTGGGCCTGCTGACGCACTCGACGGCGGGGTTCATCGACCCGGGGTTCAGCGGTCACGTCACGCTGGAGCTGTCGAACGTGGCGACGCTGCCGATCAAGCTGTACCCGGGGATGAAGATCGGTCAGCTCTGCCTGTTCCGGCTGTCCTCGCCGGCCGAGTTCCCGTACGGCTCGGAGCGGTACGGCTCGCGGTACATGGGCCAGCGCGGCCCGACGGCTTCGCGTTCGCACCTGAACTTCCACCGCTCGGACGTGTAGCGAGCGAGACGAAGGGGGCCGGTCCGGCGGACCGGCCCCCTTCGCATGCCCGGGCCGGCTTGGGTCAGGCCCGCTTCGGGCGGGTCACCGCGACCAGCTCGCTGCCGTCCTCGGAGAGGGTCAACTCGGTGCGGAGCTCGGCCAGTTCGCCGAGGTGGTGCAGGTGGGTGCCGCCGCAGGCGATGGCGGCGGAGCCGGCCGGGAGTTCACAGTGCCACTGCCGGCGGGCGGTGAGCTCGGGGCCCGGCACCTCGATCCGGACCGGGGCGTCGGCGGCGACCCAGGCGGCGAGCTGGGCGTTGACCGCCTCGGTGAGGGCGGGGAGGGCGTCGGCCAGGGCCGGGTACTCCTCGGTGGCCTCGGCGGTGAAGCCCTTCTTGCGGAGCGACTTGCCGAGCCGGTAGGTGTCGGTGCTGGCCTCGGTGTCCATCACCGAGGAGGCCATCGCCAGGCTGTCGAAGTCGGGGCTGCCGAAGGCGTCGGAGCGGCCCGGGTCCTTGCGCCAGCGCGGCGCGAGCGCGGCGTTCAGGGCCAGCGCGAGCAGGTGGCAGCCGCTGTGCGCGGCGGAGAGCAGCGACCGGCGCTCGGCGTCCACGGCCAGCGCGGCGGTCCGGCCGACCACCGCGCCCGGGTCGGCGGCCAGCACGTGCAGCACCAGCCAGGACCACTCCTCGTCGCCCCGCCGGACCGGGATGTCGGCGCCGACCTGGAACTCCCCGGCCGGGCCGTACGCGCCGGTCAGGCAGTCGACCACCGGGTGCGCGACGGAGTCCACGGTGAGGGTGCCGAGGTCGGCGGGCTGGTCGGGCCAGGTGTGGTCGAGCGGGTGGAACGGGGTCGCCTCGGTGACCACCGCGTACCGGCCGTCGGCGAGCGGGTGGACGGCGAGCACGGGCGACTCGCCGGTCACCGCCCCGGCGGGGAAGCTGACGTGGGTGGTGGGGAGGGTGGTCATGCGGGAGCTCCGTACGAAGAGATGGTTCAGCCGAGCGTGGGGAGCTTGATCAGCACCAGCAGGGCGAGCAGTTGCAGGGCGGCGGCGCCGGCCGCCTTGCCCCAGGGCAGGTCGTGCACCCGGCGCACCATGGTGGTCAGCAGCACGGCGCAGATCAGCCAGGTGGCCCAGCCGAGCACCTGCACCACGATGTTGTCGGCGGGCAGGAAGAGGGCCAGCAGCAGCCGGGGGACGTCGCTGGTCCAGCCGATGATGACGGCCAGGCCGACGGTGGACTGCCAGGGGCCGTCGCCGCCGAGCTGGCGGGCCAGCCCGTAGGTGACCGCGCCGAGCATCGCCCCGGCCAGCGTGAAGCCGACCGCCGCACCGGCGATCGCGGTCAGCGCGACGGTGAAGGTGGAGTTGACCACCTCGTCCTTGGTCAGGCCGATGCCGAGCACCGCGAGCACACCGTAGGCCAGCGAGACGGTGAGCGCGGGCAGCCAGACCTGGTGGTCGCGCATCCGGTCGAAGGTCGCGGACGGGGCCCGGTAGATGCCGGTCAGCAGCTCCTTCCAGGGCAGCCGGGGGCCGCCCTGGTGCGGGGTGGACTGGCCGCCGGCCCGGTACACCGCGACGTTGTCCTGCCCACCGGGGTACTCGGGGGTGCTGGAGTAGTACTGCTCGTCCTCGACCGTGAAGGCCCGGGTGTGTCCGGGCTGGTCGGGGTCGTACCCACTGGGAGCCCCCGGAGCCCCGGGGTCGTAGCCCGGGTGGGGTGCGGTGAAGTACTCCGGCTCCCCCACCGGCCCGCCCCCGGGGTACTGCTGCGGGTCCTGCCCACCGGGCGCCGCTGCCCACCCCTGTCGGGGGTCGGCGGCGCCCTCGCCGTTGTCGTATCCGTTGCCAGCCACGACTCGAAGGTACCCGTTCGAGCTGACCCGGCGTCGGTTGATCATGGCTTCGGCGCGGGATTGCAGCATTGCTGTGACCCCGTCACAAGCAGGGCCGGGCGAGCTCAGCGCGCGGCGACCGAGCGGGCGTGCACGAGAGCCGCCGAGGTCTCCCCCGCCGGGCAGCCGCCCGGGCCCGCGGTGGTGCGGACGGCACCGACCGGGAGCAGGACGCCGCAGGCGATCCGGATGCCGCTGGGCAGTTCGTTGTCGGACTCGACGGTGGCGCCGTCGCCGATCACCGCGCCGTCCAGCGAGCTGCGCGCCCCCACGGTGGCGAACGCGCCGACGATCGAGTCCTTCACGTACGCGTCCGGGCCGATCACCGCGCCGGGCAGGATCACGCTGCCCTCGACGATCGCGCCGGCCTCGACCACCGCGCCCTCGGAGACCACGGTGCCTGAGCTGAGTACGGCGGCCGGGTCCACCGTGGCGCCCGGCAGCAGCAGCGCCTCGCCGGTCGGTCCGGGCACCGCCGGGGAGTCGACCAGGCCGAGCACCAGGTCGGCCGAGCCGCGAACGAAGGCGCCGGGAGTGCCGAGGTCGAGCCAGTACGAGGTGTCGACCACGCCGCGGACCAGCGCGCCGGTCTCCAGCAGCTCGGGGAAGGTCTCGCGCTCGACCGAGACCTCGCGGCCGGCCGGGATGCGGTCGATCACCGAGCGGGTGAAGACGTAGCAGCCGGCGTTGATCTGGTCGGTGACGATCTGCTCGGGAGTCTCCGGCTTCTCCAGGAACTCCAGCACCCGCCCGTGCGCGTCGGTCGGCACCAGGCCGAAGGCGCGCGGGTCCTCGACCCGGGTCAGGTGCAGCGTGACGTCCGCCCCGGCGGCGACGTGGCCGTCCCGGAGCGAGGCGATGTCGAGGCCGGAGAGGATGTCGCCGTTGAAGACCAGCACCGGCTCGTCCGGGCCGCAGGTCAGGCCGGAGGCGGCGTTGCGGATCGCACCGCCGGTGCCCAGCGGCACCTCCTCGGTCAGGTAGACCAGCTCGATGCCGTACGGGCTGCCGTCCTGGAAGTGGTCCT
The DNA here is from genome assembly GCF_054049135.1 of Kitasatospora sp. P5_F3. Taxonomy (NCBI): domain Bacteria; kingdom Bacillati; phylum Actinomycetota; class Actinomycetes; order Kitasatosporales; family Streptomycetaceae; genus Kitasatospora; species Kitasatospora sp. P5_F3. Next base: position 20,344 of record NZ_JBFUMY010000066.1, read on the forward strand.
CGAAGACCTCGGCCAGGTACGAGGTGGCCAGCACCACCCGGGTCACCCCGGCAGCGGCGGCCCTGGCCAGCTGGTGCGCGATGAACGGGACACCGGCCACCGGCAGCATCGGCTTCGGGGTGTGGGTGGTCAACGGGCGCAGCCTCGTGCCCTTGCCACCGACCAGCATGATCGCCTCGGTCATGGTCCGCGCCTCTCCCCTTGCCCCAATGCCGTCACCGGCCGTTCCGGGGCGACTTACCTGCCCTGCCGTGCGGGCCCGCACGGCCTCGACCGGCTCCGGTTCGGCCGGCAGCGCCTTCACGGAATCGAGCAGCAGCTGGGCCACGTCGACCACCTTGAGGTGCTCCTTGGCCGCGCCCTCGTTCTTCTTGCCGTTCACCGAGTCGGAGAGCATGACCAGACAGAACGGGCAGGCGGTGGAGACGATGTCCGGGTTGAGCGACAGCGCCTCGTCCACCCGCTCGGTGTTGATCCGCTTGCCGATCCGCTCCTCCATCCACATCCGCGCACCGCCGGCGCCGCAGCAGAAACCGCGCTCCTTGTGCCGGTGCATCTCCTGCTGGCGCAGACCGGGGACCTTGTCCATGATCTCGCGCGGCGGGCTGTAGACCTTGTTGTGGCGGCCCAGGTAGCAGGGGTCGTGATAGGTGATCAGACCCTCGACCGGGTTGACCGGGAGGAGCTTGCCCTCGTCGATCAGGTGCTGCAGCAGCTGGGTGTGGTGGATCACCTCGAAGTGCCCGCCGAGCTGCGGGTACTCGTTGGCGATGGTGTTGAAGCAGTGCGGGCAGGTGGCCACGATCCGCTTGGTCGGGGCGTCCTCCAGCGCGGCGTTCAGGGTCTCGACGTTCTGCGCGCCGAGCATCTGGAACAGGAACTCGTTGCCGAGGCGGCGCGGGGAGTCGCCGGAGCAGGTCTCCTCCTTGCCGAGGATGGCGAACTTCACGCCCGCGGTGTGCAGCAGCTCGGCGAAGGCCTTGGTGGTCTTCTTGGCCCGGTCCTCCAGGGCCCCGGCGCAGCCGACCCAGTAGAGGTACTCGACCTCGGCCGGGTCGATGTCCTCACCGATCACCGGCACCTCGATGCCGGTCTCCTTCTTGAGCTCCTTGACCCAGTCGAGCCGGGCCTTGGTGGCCATGCCCCACGGGTTGCCCTTGTTCTCCAGGTTCTTGAGCATCGTCCCGGCCTCGGTCGGGAAGGAGCTCTCGATCATCACCTGGTAGCGGCGCATGTCGACGATGTGGTCGATGTGCTCGATGTCCACCGGGCACTGCTCGACGCAGGCGCCGCAGGTGGTGCAGGACCAGAGCACGTCGGGGTCGATGACCCCGTTCTCCTCGGCGGTGCCGATCAGCGGGCGCTCGGCCTCGGCCAGCGCGGCGGCCGGCACGTCGGCCAGCTGCTCGGGGGTGCCGATCTCGTTGCCCTCGGCGTCCTTGCCGCCACCGGCCAGCAGGTACGGCGCCTTGGCGAAGGCGTGCTCCCGGAGGCTCATGATCAGCAGCTTCGGGGAGAGCGGCTTGCCGGTGTTCCAGGCCGGGCACTGCGACTGGCAGCGGCCGCACTCGGTACAGGTGGAGAAGTCGAGGATGCCCTTCCAGGCGAAGTGCTCGACCTGGGAGACACCGAAGTTGGCGTCCTCGGCCGGGTCCTCGAAGTCGATCGGCTGCCCGCCGCTGGTCATCGGACGGAGCGCGCCGAGGGCGACGTCGCCGTCCTCCTCGCGCTTGAAGTAGATGTTGAAGAACGCCAGGAAGCGGTGCCAGGCCACACCCATCGAGGGGTTGATGCCGATGGTGGCCGCCCACGCGAACGAGATGCAGATCTTCAGCATCGCGAACAGGTAGATCAGGTTCTCCAGCGTGGCGGTCGACAGGCCCCGGAAGGCCGCCACCAGCGGGTACGAGATCAGGTACGCCGCCTCGTAGCTCTCGACGCCCGCCAGCGCGCCCTCCAGGCCGCGCAGGATCATGATGCAGAGGCCGATGCCGAGGATCGTGTACTCGACGTAGAACGCCTGCCAGGCGATCGAGCCGGCGAACCGGGACTTCCGCCCGGCCCGGCCCGGCAGGCTGAGCAGGCGGATCACGATCAGGGTGGCGATGCCCAGCGTGGTCAGCGTGCCGACCAGCTCGGTGAAGATCTCGAACGGCAGCCAGTGCCCGATCACCGGGATGACCCACTCGGCGTCGAAGAGCTGGCCGAAGGCGGTCACCAGGGTGCTGACCAGGGTGAAGAAGCCGACTGCGACGAACCAGTGCGCGACGCCGACGACGCCCCACTTGTTCATCCGGGTGTGGCCGAGGAACTCGACGGCGACCGTCTTCGTCCTCTGCACCGGGTTGGCGGTACGGGTGGAGTCCGGCGCACCGGTCTTCACCACCCGATAGATGTACGCGGCCGCGCGGGCGGCGAGCGCGGTGCCGATCACAGTGGTGACCAGCGAGATGACGATCGCTGCTAGCTGCATCGGCTCTCCGTCTCCAGCGGCTGGGTGTAGCGGGCTCCCCTGAGTGTACTCATCAGTAACTTTGAGAGCTGACGCGCCGGAGACTACCGCGCGTTAACACCCGTGCAGAAGATGCTCAAGGTATGGCGGCAGTCACTAACGGCAGACTCACCCGTCCGGACCAGCCCTGCGGATAAGCGCGCAGTAAAGTTGAGCCACCCGGACTCATGGCTGTTGACGCACACGACCGAGTCATGCATCCTTGAGCCTGTAAAGCTCAACTTCTTCATGGAGGTACCAACGATGGCACGCGCGGTCGGCATCGACCTCGGCACGACGAACTCGGTCGTCAGCGTTCTCGAAGGCGGTGAGCCCACCGTCATCACCAACGCCGAGGGCGCCCGGACCACGCCGTCCGTCGTCGCCTTCGCCAAGAACGGCGAGATCCTGGTCGGCGAGGTCGCCAAGCGCCAGGCGGTCACCAACGTGGATCGCACGATCCGCTCGGTGAAGCGCCACATGGGCACGGGTTGGAAGATCAACCTGGACGGCAAGGACTTCAACCCCCAGCAGATCAGCGCCTTCATCCTGCAGAAGCTGAAGCGCGACGCCGAGGCGTACCTGGGCGAGACGGTGACCGACGCGGTCATCACCGTCCCGGCGTACTTCTCCGACTCGGAGCGCCAGGCGACCAAGGAGGCCGGTGAGATCGCGGGCCTCAACGTCCTGCGCATCGTCAACGAGCCGACCGCGGCCGCGCTGGCCTACGGCCTCGACAAGGACGACCAGACCATCCTGGTCTTCGACCTCGGCGGTGGCACCTTCGACGTCTCCCTGCTGGAGATCGGCGACGGGGTCGTCGAGGTGAAGGCCACCAACGGTGACAACCACCTCGGTGGCGACGACTGGGACCAGAAGGTCGTCGACCACCTGGTCAAGGTCTTCCAGTCCGGTCACGGCGTGGACCTCTCCAAGGACAAGATGGCGCTCCAGCGCCTGCGCGAGGCCTCCGAGAAGGCCAAGATTGAGCTGTCCTCGTCCTCCGAGACCTCGATCAACCTGCCCTACATCACCGCCTCGGCCGAGGGCCCGCTGCACCTGGACGAGAAGCTCACCCGGGCCCAGTTCCAGCAGCTGACCGCGGACCTGCTGGAGCGCTGCAAGACCCCGTTCCACAACGTCATCAAGGACGCCGGCATCGCGCTGTCCGAGATCGACCACGTGGTCCTGGTCGGTGGCTCCACCCGGATGCCCGCCGTCGCGGAGCTCGTCAAGGAGCTGACCGGCGGTCAGGACGCCAACAAGGGCGTCAACCCGGACGAGGTCGTCGCCATCGGCGCCGCGCTGCAGGCCGGTGTGCTGAAGGGTGAGGTCAAGGACGTCCTGCTGCTCGACGTCACCCCGCTGTCCCTGGGTATCGAGACCAAGGGCGGCATCATGACCAAGCTGATCGAGCGCAACACCACGATCCCGACCAAGCGCTCCGAGATCTTCACCACGGCCGAGGACAACCAGCCGTCCGTGCAGATCCAGGTCTACCAGGGCGAGCGCGAGATCGCGGCGTACAACAAGAAGCTCGGCATGTTCGAGCTGACCGGTCTGCCGCCGGCCCCGCGTGGCCTGCCCCAGATCGAGGTCACCTTCGACATCGACGCGAACGGCATCATGCACGTCGGTGCCAAGGACCTCGGCACCGGCAAGGAGCAGCGGATGACCGTCACCGGCGGCTCCGCGCTGCCGAAGGACGACATCGAGCGGATGATGCGCGAGGCCGAGCAGTACGCGGCCGAGGACCACGAGCGCCGCGAGGCCGTGGAGACCCGCAACCAGGGCGAGCAGCTGGTCTACTCGACCGAGAAGTTCATCGCGGACAACACCGAGAAGCTCCCCGAGGACGTCAAGACCGAGGTCGAGACCGCGATCGGCGAGCTCAAGGAGAAGCTGAAGGGCGAGGACATCGCGGCGATCCGCGAGGCCACCGAGAAGGTGTCCACCACCGCCCAGAAGCTCGGCGCCGCGCTGTACGCGCAGAACGACGCCGCGGGTGCCGCCCCGGCCGGTGACGCCGCCGGTGCCGCCAAGGACGACGACGTGGTCGACGCCGAGATCGTCGACGACGAGAAGCCCAAGGGTGGTGCCGCATGACGGAGAAGCCGCAGGGCGGCGAGCCCGGCGACGACTCCGCCGCCGAGGAAGCCGTGCTGAAGGCCGCCGAGGAGGCTGTCGCGGGCGCCGGTGCCGACGAACTCTCCGCTGCGAAGCGGGAGTTGACCGAGCGCACGGGTGACCTCCAGCGTCTCCAGGCCGAGTACCAGAACTACCGCAAGCGGGTCGAGCGGGATCGTCTGACGGTCCGTGAGATCGCGGTCTCCAACATCCTGGAGGCCCTGATCCCGGTGCTGGACGACATCGGCCGGGCCCGCGAGCACGGCGAGGTCACCGGTGGCTTCAAGTCGGTCTCCGACAACCTGGAGACCGTGGTCGCCAAGCTGGGCCTGCAGCAGTTCGGCAAGGAGGGCGAGCCCTTCGACCCGACGCTGCACGAGGCACTGATGCACAGCTACTCCTCGGACGTCACCGAGGACACCTGTGTGCAGATCCTCCAGCCGGGTTACCGGATCGGCGAGCGGATCATCCGTCCGGCGATGGTCGCCGTGGCGGAGCCCCAGCCGGGTACCCAGAGCACTGCCGCGCCGGATGCCGACTCGTCGGACTCCGACAAGGCCGACGGTGCCACCGAGAGCTGACCGAACGAGCACTGCGGAGTCGTCCGTCGTCCTGGACACCACCGCCGAGATCAAGAAGACCTACCGGAAGCTCGCCCGCGAGTTCCACCCCGACGCCAACAAGGGTGACGTCAAGGCGGAGGACCGGTTCAAGGACATCTCCGAGGCGTACGACGTCCTGTCGGACGACAAGCGCCGCAAGGAGTACGACGAGGCCCGCAGCCTGTTCGGGAACGGCGGGTACCGCCCCGGCGGCCCGCAGGGCGGCAGCTTCGACTTCGGCGACCTGTTCGGCAACAGCCCGCAGGGCGGCGGCGGGGTCGGCGACATCTTCGGCGGCCTGTTCAACCGGGGCGGCCGGCAGCCGCAGCCGCGCCGGGGTGCCGACGTCGAGACCGAGGTGACGCTCGCCTTCGAGGAGGCGGTGGACGGCGCCACCGTCCCGCTCCGGATGACCAGTCAGGCCGCCTGTCGGGTCTGTTCGGGCACCGGTGCCAAGGCCGGCACCACCCCCCGGGTCTGTCCGACCTGTGTCGGGGCCGGCACGGTCAGCCGGGGCCAGGGCGCGTTCGCGCTCTCCGAGCCCTGCCGGGACTGCAAGGGCCGCGGCATGCTGGTCGACGACCCCTGCACGGTCTGCCACGGCAGCGGCCGGGCCTCCTCGGCCCGCACCATGCAGGTCCGGATCCCGGCCGGGGTCCAGGACGGGCAGCGGATCAGGCTCAAGGGCAAGGGCGCCCAGGGCGAGCGCGGCGGCCAGCCCGGCGACCTGTACGTCACCGTGCACGTCGACACCCACCCGGTGTTCGGCCGGAAGGCCGACAATCTGACCGTCACCGTGCCGATCACCTTCCCTGAAGCCGCGCTGGGCGGCACCATCGAGGTGCCGACGCTGAACGGACCTTCGGTCAAGCTCAAGCTCCCGGCCGGGAGCGCCAACGGCCTGACCATGCGGGCCCGCGGCAAGGGCGCCACCCGCACCGACGGCACCCGCGGCGACCTGCTGGTCACCGTGGAGGTCATGGTCCCCAAGCACCTCGAGGGCGAAGCCCTGGAGGCCCTGGAGCAGTACCGCGAGGCCACCGCCTCCGACGACCCGCGAGCCGCCCTCTTCAAGGCGGCAGAGGGAGCGTGATGACCCGATGACCCCCGACACCCCCATCGGCCCGGGGCCCGGCCTCGGCGAGGGCCTCCCCGGCGGCCCCGGCCTGGGCCGCTCCCGCCCGGCGGCGACCCACTACGTGCTGACCGAGGACACCCCGGTGTACGTGATCTCGGTCGCCGCCGAGCTCTCCGGCCTGCACCCGCAGACCCTCCGCCAGTACGACCGCCTCGGCCTGGTCTGCCCGGACCGCACGGCCGGCCGCGGCCGCCGCTACTCCGCCCGCGACATCCAGCAGCTCCGCGAGGTCCAGCGGCTCTCCCAGGACGAGGGCATCAACCTGGCCGGCATCAAGCGGATCATCGAGCTGGAGAACCAGGTCGCCGCCCTGCAGTCCCGGATCGGCGAGCTCGCCGACTCCCTGGAGGGTGCCGCCTCGGCGCTCCAGCAGCGAGAGGCGGCGGTGCACGCCTCGTACCGGCGGGACCTGGTGCCCTACCAGCAGGTGCAGCAGTCCAGCGCCCTGGTGGTCTGGCGGCCGAAACGGTAGCTCCGAACCACACCAGCACATCGGCCGCCGGTCTTCCCTTCGTTCAGGGGGTACCGGCGGCCTCGCCGTACAGGGAGAGTACGTACCTGGTCGCACCGGGATTCCCACACAGAACGATGGGCGCGCCGGGTTTTCCTCCTAAGATCACACCTGGCACACGTGCCCGATCGCACGAACCAGTCGAGTACCCAAGGAGTCGCTGATGAGTGAGACGGCCGAGCCGAGCCTCACCTCCGACAGTCCGAGTGTGCTCTCGAACGGCGCCCGGGCGCTCTACCTCACCGCGCTCAACCACGGTGGCCGACTGGTCCGTCCCGCCGACGGCAGCGAGAACCTGGAGCACCTGGACGAGCTGCTCCGACTGGGGCTGCTGGTACCCGACACCGACGACTCCTCGGTACTCATCGCGATCGACCCGAAGCAGCTCTCCACCGCGCTCAGCACCTCCTGGCAGCGCAGGGCCCTCGACCTGTTGAGCCGGGCGATAGCCCTGCCCGGGGATCTGCAGGACCTTGCCGAGGCGTTCCACACCCCGGAACCGACCGGCGGCACGATCCAGTACATCCGGGGCAAGGTCCTGATCAACCAACAGCTGGAGCGGTTGGTCGCGGGGTGCGGCAGCGAGATCCTGACCGCGCAACCCGGTGGTCCCAGGCCGCCCGAGGCACTGGCCGGCGTCATCGAGCGCGACCTGGAGGCGCTCCGGCGGGGCGTCACGCTGCGGCTGATCTACCACCCGAGCACCCGGTACCACACGCCCACCCGCGAGTTCGTCGCGGCGATCACCGAACACGGCGCCCGGGTCCGGACCTTGGACGAGTCGTACACCCGACTGATCATCATAGATCGCCGGACGGCGGTGATCCCGGTGGCCGGTGACCTGAACATGGCCGCCTTCGTGCACGACCAAGCCATGGTGGACTACCTGATCGAAGAGGTCTTCGAGCGGAACTGGACCAGGGGGCTGGACTTCGAGGGCTCACGTGCCGTCCCGCAGCAGGTGATCTCCCGGCTTCGCCAGGCCATCATCGATCTGCTGCTCAAGGGGACCAACCACCGGGTCATCGCCCGGAAGCTGGGCATCAGTGAGCGGACCCTGGCGCGGCACATCGCGGAGATGCGCGAGGACTACCGGGTCGAGTCGCTGTTCCAGCTGGGGTACGTACTGGCCCGCACGGAGCCGAGCCCCGCCGAAGAGTCTGACGACTTCGCCTGAGGGTCAGCCCAGAGCCGTCAGACTCTCACGGCTGCATCCCCTAAGCCCACGAGGTGTCGTCGAGGGCGACCACGACGGGGACGGCGGCGGCGGTGGGACTCGCCGTCACGCCAGTGTTGGTTCCAATCAGCGCGACCGCGCCGACGACCAATGACATCACAGCGACACGAACAATACGTCGCACGTGAGACATGCGACCACCCCTTCCCTATTGGCCCCCGTAGATACGAACAAATCTTGCATGCTCGCAGGATCGTCCACATGATGCCGCAGAATGGCCCCTCATGTCACGAAGAACCCCGACGGGAAGTGCGTCATCTCCCTGCCAGGCAGAGAGATGCCACCTCTGTCCTGTGGACGCCACCGTTCGAGCCGGTGGACGATCAGTTCGCTCCCAATGGTCTCGGCTCGAACACCACACTTGCCGATGAACCGTCAATTTTCCAAGCGCATCAGTTGTAATGCGCAGGGCAATAAACGATCTACCTCCTATTTGCCAGCAGCGCCAACCGAGTTCCTGAGCGCCCCGGTCGGCCGTTCCCCCGGAGTCGTCATGAGTGAGCCCTACCTGCGCAATCGCGCCGTCCAGACCCCCGAGGGTCGGCGCGCTCGGGTATTCCTGGCCGCGCCGCTCATGCGGCTGACCGGACCCGCCGACAGTGTGGTGACGCTGGCCAGCCGGACCAGGCTGACCACCCTGCGGTCCACGCTGCTGAAGAGCGGCGCCGCCGTGTACAGCGCGCACCACAGCGACGCCTGGACGGTGGCCGGCCGCGCGCCGGAGCCGCGGGTGCCCTCCGACTTCCGGGCGCTGCAGACCGCCGACCTGGTCTTCGCCTACGTCGGCGCGCCGCTCTCGGCCGGGGTCGCGCTCGAACTCGGCTGGGCCTCCTCGCTGCGCAAGCCGGTGGTGCTGCTGGTGGACGAGGCGATCACCCACAACCCGCTGATCGCCACCATCGAGCAGGTCGCCCCCGTGCTGCCGCTGGTCTTCGACGACACCTGGTCGCAGGACGCCCTGCGGCACACCGTGGAGACCGCACTGGACTGGGCCGGCATGGCCCTCTCGCTCCGCGAGGGCTTCTGGACCGCGCCGACCGACGCCTTCCCGAACCCCCGTCAGGAACCCCCGGTCTCCGGCTTCGGCTACTGGGCCCCCGGCGTCGCCACCGGCTGAGCGGACGGTGGGGCGGTCAGCCTGCTGACACATCCTCCGCCCCACGCATCTGCCAGCCCAGCTGGAACAGCGTCTCGGCGTCGTGGAGTTCACGCAGCCGGGCGATGTGCCCGGCCACCGTGCGCTCGCTCAGGCCGAGCCGGCTGGCGATCTTCTTCTGGGTTAGTCCCTGGGTGAGCATCCGGCCGATCTGCTCGTGCACCTGGTCACCCACCGCCTGCCAACGTACCCGTTCGGCGCGTTCCCAGTCCCGCTCGAACCGGTCGGCCAGGAACGCCACCACGGCCGGGTCCTCCACGAATGCCGCGCTGCTGTTGTCGGCTGCTGCCGGGATGACCGCGACCCGTCGGTCGAAGACGAGCAGCCGGGTGAACGGCTCGTCCAGGACCCGAATCCGCTGGCCGTAGGCCGTGACGGCAGCCGCGTAATCGACGGTCGGCCCGTCCAGTCGTGCACCGGGTTGGTAGATGGTGCGGAGGGAACGGCCCTGTTCCAGACAGCGGCGGGCCCGTTCCCGCGAGAATGCCAGGAACTCGGCGGGCCGGGCCCCGCCCGGCTGGGCGGCGAGTGTCTCCTCGACACTGTCCTCCTCCACCTGGAGGATCCGGGAGCGGATCTGCTCCATGTCCTCGACATGCAGCACCCCGCCGGCCTGCCCGCCCCGGCGCGGCGCCGCGTCGAAAGCGCGGGCCAACTCCTCCAGCGGCACCGGGATCTCCTCCGCCCGGAGCAGCATCCGGGTGCCGGCCGAACGGAGGTCGGCGGCGTGGCGTTCGGCGATGGCGCGGGGGTTGACGGCGGTGAGGGTGGCGTCCCCGGTGTGGTGGACCAGCAGGCCGATCTCCAGCAGCCGGAGCACTGCGGGGGCGTCCTGGTGGGCAACATCGCGGAACAGCACCCGGCCGCCCTGCGCCAATACCTCGGCGTAGAGGGCACTTTCGGCCTCACCCGGCAGCACGGGCACCCCGCATCTGCCAGCCCAGCTGGAACAGCGTCTCCGCGTCGTGGAGTTCGCGCAGCCGGGAGATGTGGCCGGCGACGGTGCGCTCGCTCAGCCCGAGCCGGCTGGCGATCTTCTTCTGAGTCAGCCCCTGGGTGAGCATCCGGCCGACCTGCTCGTGGGTGGGGAACTGCTGCGCCGACCGCCACTGGACCCGCTCGGCCCGCTCCCAGTCCCGCTCGAAGCGGTTGACCAGGAACCCGACCACGGCCGGGTCCTCGATGAAGGCCGCACTGCTGTCGTCGGCCGCGGCCGGGACGATGGCGGTACGGCGGTCGACGATGACCAGCCGGGAGTACGGCTCGCCCAGGATGCGGGTCTGCCCACCCCAGTCCGCCACCGTCGCGGCGTACTCGGCGGTGACCGGGTCGAGGCGTGCCTCGGGCTGGTAGAGCGACCGGAGGGATCCGCCGCCCTCGAGGAAGCGGCGCGACCGTTCGGCACCGCTGGCCAGCAGCCCGGCCGACCGGGCGCCGCCGGGCTGGGCGGCCAGGAACTCGTCCTGGCAGTCGGCTTCGAGCTGCACGATCCGCGAGCGGATCTCCTGCATTTCCTGGACGTGCAGCACCGTACTGGTGTGGTCGACCTTCCGGAGCGCCGCATCATAGGCTCGCGTCAACTCGGTGAGCAGCTCCGGCACTTCGTCGGCCCGTCGGAGTGCCTCGGCGCCCGACCGGCGGAGACCCGCGCCCAGCCGCTCCGCCACCGTGCGGGGGTTGACCGCGGTGAGGGTGGCGTCCCCGGTGTGATGCACCAACAGGCCGGACTCCAGCAGGTACAGCACCGCTGCGGCATCCTCCGGCCGCACGTCGCGGAACAGCACCTGGCCGCCCTGCGCCAACACCTCGGCGTAGAGCGCGCGTTCGGCCTCGCCGGGCAGCGGGAGGTCAGGCATCGCGGCCGCCACGGAGCAGCCAGCCGAGTTGGAACAGGGTCTCGGCGTCGTGCAGTTCGCGGAGCCGGGAGATGTGTCCGGCGACGGTGCGCTCACTGAGGCCCAGGCGGGTGGCGATGGTGCGCTGGGTGAGACCGGCCGCGAGCAGGCGGCCGATCTGTTCGTCGGCCGGGCGTTCGTCGGCGCAGGTGTCGGCGTCGCTCCACCTGACGCGCTCGGCGCGGGCCCAGTCGCGCTCGAAGCCACCGACCAGGAACGCCACCACCGCCGGATCCTCGACGAAGGCGGCGCTGCTGTGGTCGGCGGCGGCGGGGACCACCGCGACCGTCCGGTCGAAGATCATCGTCCGCTTGAACGGCTCCCCCAACACCCGTACCCGCATGCCGAGTTCGCCGATCGCAGTGGCGTAGCGGACGGTGGGCCGGTCGGTCCGGACGGACGGTTCGTAGAGGGCTCGGGCGGTGCCGCCGCGAGCGGCGAAGCCGCGTGCCCTGGCCACCGCGTGGTCGAGCTGGGCGGGTGGCAGCGGGCGGCCGGGCTGGGCGATCAGGATCTCCTCCCGGGCGCCGGCCTCCAACTCCCGCATCCGGTGGACGATGTCCGCGGCGTCGTGCACGTGCTCGACCACGCTGGAGCGGACCGAGCGGCGCGGGGCGCTCTCGTACACCTTGGTCAACTCACCGAGCAGGCCGGGCAGTTCTTCGGCCTCGACCAGCAGCCGGGTGCCGGTGGAGCGGAGTTCGGCGCTGATCCGGGCGGCGACGGTGCGCGGGTTGACGGCGGTGTAGCCGAAGCCCTGCGCACTGCTCACCAGCAGGCCGTTCGCCAACAGCCGGGCCAGCGCGTCCTGGTCGGCCTCGGCGGCCATCGCCGGCGTGATCCGGCCGCCCTGGCCGAGTACGTCCAGGTAGAGCTCGCGTTCGGCCTCGTCCGGCAGCCGTACGTCAGTCACGTCGCCCCCCACGCATCTGCCAGCCGAGTTGGAACAGGGTCTGCGCGCGGTACTGCTCGCGCAGCCGGGCGATGTGGCCGGCCACCGTCCGCTCGCTCAGCCCGAGCCGGGTGGCCACCGCGCGCTGGGTCAGACCGCCGGCGAGCATCCGGCCGACCCGGTGGGCTGCGGCCTGGAGCGGCGGTTCGGTGCCCAGGCGGCACCAGTCGACGGTCTCGGCCCGGCCGAAGTCCCGCTGGTAGACGGCGGCCAGGAAGGCGACCGCGGTGGGGTCGGAGATGAAGGCGGCCCGGCTGTTGTCGTCCGCGGCGGGCACCACGGCCACCGCGCGGTCGATGATCAGCGTCCGCTGGAAGGGCTCGTCCAGGATGCGCAGCTCGGAGCCCTGCGCGGAGAGCGCGACGGCGTAGTCGACCGTGGCGGGCTCGGTCAGCGCGCTGGGCTGGTAGAGGGTGCGGAGCCGGATGCCGCGTCGGCGCAGGGCCAGGTCCTGCTGCCGGGCGAGCGCCAGGGTCTCCGGTTCCCGGGATCCGGGCTGGGCGGTGAGCAGTTCGGTGCGGCACTCGGAGAGCAGTTCGGCGATCCGCTGCCGGATCTGCTGCTGGCCGTCGATCAGGGTGGGCCTGGCGGGTTCGAGGGCGATCCGGGGGGTGGACTCGTACGCCCGGGTGAGACCGCCGAGCACGTCGGGCAGTTCCTCGGCGCGGAGCAGCAGCCTGGTCGCGGCCGAGCGCAGTTCGGTGCAGAGCCGTTCGCCGACCGAGCGCGGGCTGACGGCCACGTAGGTGCGGTCGAGCGCGTTGGGCAGCACCAGCCCGGAGCGGACCAGTTGCTCGAGGGCGGCGCGGTCGGTGTCGGCGAGCGCGCCGAACGGCAGCCGGCCACCGCTGGACAGGATCGCCAGATAGAGCTCGCGGGCGCTCTCGTCGGGGAGTTCCTCGGTGGAGGCCACGTGCGGTGCACCTCCTCGCCGTCGATCACCCATGGGTCCGTCCCGCCCATGATCTCTCAGGGATGATCCGACGCGTCCCCCGGAGCCCGAAGCCCCGGGGAACCCGTCGATCTCACGCCGGTCGGAGCGCTTCCAGCGAGGCGGAGCAGCAACGCCTCGCCGACTCCGGACCGGGGCCATCACCACACATGGCGCTCCGGCCGGGGCTCCACTTCGTTGCACCGGCACGCGTACGTACCGGGGCACCCCCGTAGCGGAGCAAGTCGCTGTTCGCGGGCTGCGGTTGCCCGGACGACCTTGGCGTGGTTCCACCCTCACAGCGTGACAGCCGGTGAACAAGAGGCGTCCGACTGCATGTTCCCGCAAGTGCAGGAACCTGCAGTCGGACCGGGCGGACGAGCCGTCAGGCGGCGCGCACCGGGCCGAGCAGCCGGCCGTCCAGCAGGCCGCTCAGGGTGCGGACCAGGGCGACCGCCCAGGCGGCGACCAGCAGCAGGTACAGGGCGACGGCCAGGCCGGTGAAGCCGTCGAATCCGGTGTGCCTGGCGAGTCCTGCGGTGCCGGTGACCATGGTGCCGACCGGGAAGGTGAAGGCCCACCAGGTCATCGCGAACGGCATCTCGGCCCGCAGCGCCCGCAGGTTGGCGGTGATCGCCACCCCGAGCCAGAGCACCCCGAAGCCGGTCGTCGCCACGCCGTACAGGATCGCGAAGCCCAGGGCGGGCCCGGCCAGCGCGGGGGCCACCGACTTCGCGGCGTCGGCCAGCTGGTTGACGGCGGTGGTGGACTGGCCGAGCGGGCCGAGCACCAGGAAGAGCGAGGGGGTCAGCACCAGGGCGGGCAGCTTGCTGTGCACCAGGCCGGCGAAGACCACCGGCAGCACCAGCAGGGTGCCGAGCAGGCCGGCGCCGAACAGCGCGTAGCAGCCGTACAGCATGGCGGGGCCGAGGGCGGCGGGCAGGTGCGGGATCAGCGCGGGGCCGAGCGCGGCGGCGACCATCGGGGCGACCACGGGGAGCAGCCAGGTGGGGTTGGCCTTGAGGGCGGAGACCCGGTGCCGGGTGATCATCAGGTACGGGATGCCGGCGGCCACCAGGACGGCGTAGAGGGTGCCGGTGGTCCACAGAACCAGGTCGATCGCGACCGCGGCCTCGGTGCCGATCAGCCGGGAGCCGAGCACCAGGGTGCCGTAGCCGACCGCGATCAGGGCCATCGGCGGACAGCCGTAGAAGACGGCGGTGGCGGGCTCGTCGAGCAGCTGCTCGCGGGCGGTGGCCCGGTGCCGGGTGAGGTGCACCGCACGGCCGGTCACCAGGGCCGCCAGCGCCAGGAAGGAGAACGCCCAGACCACCTCACCGAAGCCGATCAGGCCCGGCAGCTGAACCGGGAGAGCGGCGGCGCCGTTGCCGACGATCGCGGTACCCATGACGGCGGCGTACCAGTTGGGGCCGAGCCGGCCGAGGTCGAGGCCGTAGGCGGCGGTGCGGGATGCGGTGAGGGTGGCCATGTCTCCACCGTGCCTGCCGTCATGATCGGCCGGTAGCGCGTCCCGCCCTATGAGGACATAGCCTGGCCCTATGCCCCTCTCCCCGCGTGTCCCCGAGCTCGGCGCCCTGGAACTGCTGCTCGCGGTTGCCAGACTGGGCAGCGTCGGCCGGGCGGCGGCCGAGCTGGGGGTCAGTCAGCCCGCCGCCAGCGCCCGGATCAAGGGCATGGAGCGGCAGATCGGGGTCCCGCTGCTGGAGCGCTCGCCGCGCGGCTCACGGCCGACCGAGACCGGCCGGGTGGTGGTCGAGTGGGCCCGACAGGTGGTCGAGGCGGCGCAGGCGCTGGATGCCGGGATCGACGCGCTGCGCGAGCGCCGGGACGCCCGGCTGACCGTGGTGGCCAGCCTGACCGTGGCCGAGTACCTGATGCCGGGCTGGCTGCTGGCGCTGCGTCAGGTCAGCCCCGACACCTCGGTGATCCTGCGGACCGCCAACTCGGCGGACGTCGCCTCGCACGTGCTGGCCGGGGACGCCGACCTCGGCTTCGTGGAGGGCCCGACCACCCCGCCCGGGCTGGGCGGCGCGGTGGTGGCGGCGGACCGGCTGGTGGTGGTGGTCGCGCCCAGCCACCCCTGGGCCCGCCGCCGCACCCCGCTGACCGGCGCCGAGCTGGCCGCCACCCCGCTGGTGCTCCGCGAGCCGGGCTCGGGCACCCGGGAGGTGCTGGAGCTGGCCCTGGCCCCGTACGGCGGCGCCACCACCCCCCGACTGGAGCTGGCCTCCTCGACCGCGCTGAAGGCGGCCGCGATGACCGGCGCCGGGCCGGTCTGCCTGAGCGAGCTGGCGGTCACCGAGGAGCTGGCCACCGGCCGGCTTGTGGCGGTCCCGGTGGACGTGGACCTGGCCAGGCCGCTGCGCGCGGTCTGGCCGGCCGGTCACCGCCCGGCCGGACCGGCCCGCGAACTGCTCGGCCTGACCCGGAAGCACTGACCCGGAAACACTGAAAGACCCTGGCTCTGCAAAGTTGAGCGGGGTAGACTCAACTTGTCGAACAGTCCAGCTGTCATACGAGGAGGCCCCCCGCAGTGGACGCCAGCAAGTTCACCAGCAAGACCCAGGACGCCCTGTCCGCCGCGATCCGACAGGCCAGCGCCGCAGGCAACCCGGACGTCAAGCCGGTGCACATCCTGCTGGCCCTGCTGGAGCAGCCGGAGGGCATCGCCCGCCCGCTGCTCGAAGCGGTCGGCGCGGACGTCCCCGCCGTGCTCGCCGCCGCCCGGCGGCAGCTCGCCGCCCTGCCCAGCGCGCAGGGCTCCACCGTCTCCGCGCCGCAGCTGGCCCGGGACACCATGGCCGTGCTGACCGAGGCCGGCAAGCGCGCCGATGACCTGGACGACCAGTACCTCTCCACCGAGCACCTGCTGGTCGGCCTGGCCGCCGAGGGCGGCCAGGTGGCCGACCTGCTCCAGCAGCACGGCGCCACGCCCAAGGCGCTGCTGGCTGCCTTCAAGGACGTCCGGGGCAGTGCAAAGGTGACCTCGGCCGACCCGGAGGGCACGTACAAGGCGCTGGAGAAGTACGGCACCGACCTCACCCAGGCCGCCCGGGACGGCAAGCTCGACCCGGTGATCGGCCGGGACCAGGAGATCCGCCGGGTGATCCAGGTGCTCTCCCGCCGGACCAAGAACAACCCGGTGCTGATCGGTGAGCCCGGCGTCGGCAAGACCGCCGTGGTCGAGGGCCTGGCCCAGCGGATCGTGGCGGGCGACGTGCCGGTCTCGCTGCGCGGCAAGCGGCTGGTCTCGCTGGACCTCTCCGCGATGGTCGCCGGGGCCAAGTACCGCGGTGAGTTCGAGGAGCGGCTGAAGGCCGTGCTGAACGACATCAAGTCCAGCGACGGCCAGGTGATCACCTTCATCGACGAGCTGCACACCATGGTCGGCGCGGGCGCCGGCGGCGACTCCTCGATGGACGCGGGCAACATGCTCAAGCCGATGCTGGCCCGCGGCGAGCTGCGGATGGTCGGCGCCACCACGCTGGACGAGTACCGCGAGCGGATCGAGAAGGACCCGGCCCTGGAGCGCCGCTTCCAGCAGGTGCTGGTCGGCGAGCCGAGCGTCGAGGACACCATCGCCATCCTGCGCGGCCTCAAGGGCCGGTACGAGGCGCACCACAAGGTGCAGATCTCGGACGCCGCGCTGGTGGCCGCCGCCACCCTGTCCAACCGCTACATCACCGCCCGGTTCCTGCCCGACAAGGCGATCGACCTGGTGGACGAGGCAGCCTCCCGGCTCCGGATGGAGATCGACTCCTCCCCGGTCGAGATCGACGAACTCCAGCGCGCCGTCGACCGGTTGCGGATGGAGGAGCTGGCCCTGGAGAAGGAGTCCGACCCGGCCTCGGTGGACCGGCTGGAGCGGCTGCGCCGCGATCTGGCCGACCGGCAGGAGCAGCTGAGCTCGCTGAACGCCCGCTGGGAGCAGGAGAAGAAGTCGCTGAACCGGGTCGGCGAGCTCAAGGAGCGCCTGGACGACCTGCACGGTGCGCTCGAACGCGCCCAGCGGGACGGTGACTTCGAGCGCGCGTCCAAGCTGATGTACGCCGAGGTGCCGGCCGCCGAGCGGGAGCTCGCCGAGGCCCAGGAGCGCGCCCAGACTCCGATCGATTCCACTGGGGACGCGAGCGAGTCGATGGTCAAGGAGGAGGTCGGCCCGGACGACGTGGCCGACGTGGTGGCCTCCTGGACGGGCATCCCGGCCGGCCGGCTGCTGGAGGGCGAGAGCGCCAAACTGCTCCGGATGGAGGAGGAGTTGGGCCGCCGCCTGATCGGCCAGCAGGAGGCGGTGGCCGCGGTCTCGGACGCCGTCCGGCGGACCCGCTCCGGCATCGCCGACCCGGACCGGCCGACCGGTTCGTTCCTCTTCCTCGGCCCGACCGGTGTCGGCAAGACCGAACTCGCCAAGGCGCTGGCCGACTTCCTCTTCGACGACGAGCGGGCCATGGTCCGGATCGACATGAGCGAGTACGGCGAGAAGCACTCGGTCTCCCGGCTGGTCGGCGCCCCGCCCGGCTACGTCGGCTACGAGGAGGGCGGCCAGCTCACCGAGGCGGTCCGCCGCCGGCCGTACAGCGTGGTGCTGCTGGACGAGGTGGAGAAGGCCCACCCCGAGGTCTTCGACGTGCTGCTCCAGGTGCTGGACGACGGCCGCCTGACGGACGGTCAGGGCCGCACGGTGGATTTCCGGAACGCGATCCTGATCCTCACCTCCAACCTGGGCTCGCAGTACCTGGTCGACCCGAACACTCCGGAGGAGACCAAGAAGAAGCTGGTGCTGGACACCGTCCGCTCCGCCTTCAAGCCCGAGTTCCTGAACCGGCTGGACGACATCGTGGTCTTCGAGCCGCTCGGCACTGCCGAGCTGAGCCGGATCGTCGACCTCCAGATCGGCCTGCTGGCCGGCCGCCTGCAGGACCGCCGGCTCACCCTGGACGTCACTCCGGCGGCCCGGGACTGGCTCGCGCTGACCGGGTACGACCCGGCGTACGGGGCCCGGCCGCTGCGGCGGCTGGTGCAGTCCGCGATCGGCGACCAGCTGGCCCGGGCGATCCTGTCCGGGCAGGTCCACGACGGTGACACCGTGCTGGTGGAGCGGGACGAGGACGCCGACCGGCTGACCGTCCGGGCCGAGCAGCCGGCCGCCTCGCTGACCAAGCGCTGACCCGGCCGCCGCGGCCCGGGTACCCCTGTGTCCCGGGCCGCGAATGAGGCAGGATGGAGCCTGGAAGGGCGGCCCCTCATTGCCAGCCACCCTTGTGCACTGAGAAGAGGACCCCCTGATGAGCATCGACCCGTCGTCCATCCCCTCGTTCGGCGCCCCGCAGGGCGGCCAGCCGGGCCCCTCCGGCCCGCCGCCGATCGTGGTGCCGGACCAGGCGCTGGTCACCCAGTTGCTGGACCAGATGCAGCTCAAGCACGTCGTGGACGACGAGGGTGACCTCACCGCGCCGTGGGACGGCTTCCGCGTCTACTACATGTTCCGTGGCGAGCAGAAGGAGCTCTTCGCGGTCCGCGCCTTCTACGACCGGTCCTACCCGCTCGAGGACAAGGCCGAGATCCTCGACCTGATCGACGAGTGGAACCGCGAGACCCTCTGGCCGAAGGTCTACACCCACACGCACGAGGACGGCGTGGTCCGTCTCATCGGTGAGTCCCAGATGATCGTCGGCACCGGCGTCAACCTGGAGTACTTCGTCACGACCACCGCCAACTGGACCCAGGCCGCGGTCGGGTTCGAGCAGTGGATCGTCGAGCGCCTCGGCCTCCAGAAGGAGATCGAGGGCGAGAACGGGGAGGGCGACGCCGCCCCCACCGACGAGAACTGATCCTCGCCGTACCGGAACGGCCCGCCCCCTGCCACGGGGGCGGGCCGTTCTGCGTGGGCCTCCCCGCTGCGTCGGGAATCCCTTGCCGAATACCTTCCGGCCGGTATATTTTCTAGCTCACCCCGCCGCGTGACATCCGGCGGGGCCGCCGGGGCCTGGGGAGGGCCCGCGAGGAGGGGACCACGCGCATGACCGTCAGCACGCTTCCGCCCGTCGCACCGACCGGCACCCCGGCCGGTGTCGCCGCACTGGCGCACCGCTCGGGACACGCCGTGGAGGACGCCCGCCGGCTCACCCCCGAGCTCGCCGCGGCGCTGTCGGAGGCCGGCTTCGCCCGGCACTTCGTACCCCGCCGCTGGGGCGGCACCGCAGGCACCTTCCGCGCCCTGGTCACCGAGACCGCGACCGTGGCCGAGAGCTGCGCGGCCACCGCCTGGTGCGGCGCGCTCTACGCCGCGCACGGCCGGCTCGCCGCCTACCTCCCGGAGGCCGGGCAGCGTGAGCTGTGGGGCGCCTCCCCCGACGTACGGATCGCCGCCGCCGTGGTGCCGCCGTCCGGCACCGCGGTGCGGGTGGGCGGGGGCTGGCGGCTCTCCGGCGAGTGGGCGTACGCGAGCGGCATCGACCACGCGCAGTGGGTGCTGCTGGCAAGCCGGGTGGAGGGTCCTGAGATCCGGATCTTCGCACTGCCCCGGGAGCAGTTCGGGATCCGGGACACCTGGCGCACCCTGGGCCTGCGCGGGACGGGCTCCCACACCGTGGTGGTCCGGGACGCCTTCGTACCGGACCGGCTGACGCTCACCCAGAGCGACCTCGGCGCAGCGCGTCCCGACGCGGCCCGTTGCCACCGGGTGCCGTTCCCCCTGGTGGCCCAACTCCAGTTCGCCGCACCGATCCTGGGCGCCGCTCAGGGGGCCCGGCGGGCCTGGGAGCAGACGGCGGCCCGCCGGGTCAGGGTGGACGGCCAGGCCACCGGCCAGGCGGTCGCCGGGCAGCAGGTACTGGCCCGTTCGGCGGGCGAGATCCAGGCGGCCCGGCTGCTGCTGGAGGGCGCCGCCGCGCGGGCCGACGACGGCGTGGTGACCCCGCTGTCGATCGCCGAGAACCAGCGGGACTGCGCGCTCGCCGCCGAGCTGGCGGTGGCCGCGGTGGACCGGCTGTTCCGGTCCTGCGGCGCGGCCGGGCAGGCCGACGGGCACCCGGTCCAGCGCCACTGGCGCGACGTCACGGCCGCCGCCGGGCACGCCGCGCTGCGCTTCGAGACGGCGGCTGCCGCCTACTCGGCCGTCGAACTGGCGGGCCCGGGCCGGAGTGCCGGCTGAGCTGCCGCTGCCCTTCGGCCGTCCTCCCAAGCCCTGTGCAGGACTGATGTGGTGACTGTCCGTC
This sequence comes from Kitasatospora sp. P5_F3, assembly GCF_054049135.1. Lineage (NCBI taxonomy): Bacteria > Bacillati > Actinomycetota > Actinomycetes > Kitasatosporales > Streptomycetaceae > Kitasatospora > Kitasatospora sp. P5_F3. The sequence continues at coordinate 40,622 of NZ_JBFUMY010000066.1, forward strand.
AGCTCGGATGTCCATCGGCAGGGCCCGACGGATCGAATGTAATCCAATGCCCGGTTTCGCGCGATTTCAAAACATACCTGTGAGAAGGTATCTTCGAGCCGAAGTCGGCGAGAGGGGAGGCGGTGCCATGAAGCAGGAGCGCGCGCGACGCACTCGCGAACTGATCCTGGATGCGGCGGCGGAGGAGTTCGCCCTCCAGGGCTATGCCAACGCGACCGTACAGGCCGTGGCCGCCAGAACCGGCATGACCAAGGGCGCACTCTACGGGCATTTCGGCACCAAGGAGCAGCTGGCCGAGGAACTGGTGCGTCAGGCCCAGGAGTTCTGGCGGCTGCTGATGGACGGGTCCGGCGGATCCGAGGCGCCCGCCTTCGAGGTGCTCCGGGAGCTGGTGCTCGGGCTGTCCCGGCAGTACCACGGGAACATCCGGATCCGGGCCGCCTTCCGACTGCTGGTGGACCGTCCGCCCGCCGCTGGGGAGCCGAGCCTGGTCGAGACGGTCGAACGGGACCTGGCCGGCGCGGTGCTGCGGGCCAGGCCTGACGGTGCGCCCGGCACGGACCTGCCGGCCGAGACGGTCGCCATGGTGCTGCTGGCCATGGTGGTCGGCATCCACCTGATCCGCCGCACCGAAGCGGAGACCGAACTGCCGGGCCGGATCGACCAGTTCTGGTCCGTCCTGGCCGATGCGCTGGTGCGCGGCTGACCGGACGTCAGCAGGGGACCCCTCGCCCGGGGTCCCCGTTGCGTTCCGGGCCGGTTGGCCGCCGCTTGGCCGACGCCTGGTCGTCGCTTGGCGGACCTCCCGCAGGCTCTGAGGGCGGGCGGGAACGCAGCCCGACCCGCGAACCACCCGGCGCACCACCGATCTTGGAGGTAACAATGACCACCGATGTCTCCTACAAGGAGCTCCAGTACGGCTGGGAGGCGGCCTACCAGCAGCAGACCGACGACGCCCCGCTGTGGCAGGAGGACCCGATCCCGGTGATCCCCCAGGCCATCAAGGCGCTCTCCGCCCGCGAGGTCCGCACCGTGGTCGACCTCGGCTGCGGCGACGGCCGGAACCTGGCCGCGCTGGTCGACGCCGGCTTCACCGCGCTCGGTGTGGACATCGCCCCGACCGGTCTGCAGAACGCCAAGCGGATCATCCGTCAGCGCTCCTTCCTGCTCCGCGCCGACGCCACCGAACTCCCGCTCATCGACGGCTCGGTGGACGCGGTCACCTGCTTCGACGTGTTCGGCCAGATCGAGGACCCGAGCTCGCTGGTCACCGAGGCCCGCCGGCTGCTGGTCGAGGGCGGCATCTTCGTGACCAACGCCTTCACCCCCGAGGACCAGACCTACGGCGAGGGCGAGGAGATCGCGCCGAACACCTTCGCCTACAAGGACACCCTCTTCAAGTACTACAGCGAGGAGGAGATCCGGGCGCTCTTCGACGGCTGGGAGATCCTCGCACTGGAGCGGGTCTCCTGGGACGACCCGCCGCACGGCGACTTCCGCCCCTACCCGCACACCCACGACAACTGGATCGTCTACGCGACCCCCTCGGTCTGACCGGACGGAAGGGATCAGGCGTGATGTCGATGAAACAGCGGCTCGAACACTTCGAGGCGCTTCTCGGACCGACGCCCGTACTGCCCGTCACGCTGACCGTCGGCGGTCGGCCCCGTGTCATCCACCTCAAGCTCGAGGGGCACAACGTCGCCGGCTCGATCAAGGCCAGGACCGCCTTCGGGCTGGTCCGCGCCCTGGTCGAGTCGGGTGAACTGCAGCCCGGCGGGCGGCTCCTGGAGTCCACCTCCGGGAATCTGGGGATCGCCCTGGCGATGCTGGCCCGCTATCTCGGGGTGAGTTTCACCGCGGTGGTCGACCCGCTGATCGCGGCGGAGTGCCTGGAACGCCTCAATGATCTGGGCGCCGAGATCATCACCGTGACCGAGCGGGACGAGTCCGGGGGCTATCTGCTCTCCCGGCTGGACCGGATCGCCGAACTGCGCGAGCAGGACAGCTCCTATGTCTGGACCAACCAGTACGACAACCCCGAGAATCCGGCGATTCACCGCGGGATGACCGGCCCGGAGATGTTCCGCCAGCTGCCGCGCGCGCCCGATGCGGTGTTCGCGGCGATCTCCACCGGCGGGACGTTCTCCGGACTCAGCCAGTTCTTCCGCTCGGCCTCACCCGCCACGAAGATGATCGCGGTGGACATCGAGGGCTCGATCGCCTTCCACGGCAGTCCCGGCAAACGGCACCTCTCCGGAATAGGCGCGAGCCGGCCGTCCACCTTCCTCGACAGCTCCCTGGTGGACCAGCTGGAGATCGCCAGCATCAGCGAATCGGCGCACTACTGCCGACTTGTGCAGCGATCGGCCGGGCTGCATATCGGCGCCTCGGCCGGATCGGTGGTGGCGGCCTGTGTGCGATATCTGGAAATGCATCCGGAGATCGAGCTCGCGGTGTGTCTCTGTGCGGACAGCGGTGACAAGTACGCCAGTACGATCTACAGCGAGACCTGGCTCCGCTCGATCGGCGTGGAACTCCCGGCCGACGACCTCGCTCCGGCTACCCCGGAACATCTGCCGGGCGCTATCCTCTCAGGAGTTGCGTGAAATAGTTTCAGAACTGTCCGAGATCCGCGAAAAGTCCGAAAGCGGCGGATCCGCGTACCGAAGGGCCGACATGCAGGGGATCTCAGAGATCAGCCGCAATCTCCAGGACTGCGCCACGGCGGGCGATTCGACGCTCGTCCCGGCCCTGGCAGAGCTGGAGAACCTCTCCGAGAGCATCCTGCACCGGACCGACGAGCACGATCTCGCCATGCTGCTCTGCCTGGCCGGGATCTGTTCGGTCCGGACCGGCGCGGGCCTTCCGCCGGCCGTCCTGCGAGAGGTCGCCGACCGATACGCGGATACCTCCATTCTCTACACCGGGCGAGTTCTTCCGCGCATCAAGGAAGCGATCGCCCGGCTCTACGAGGGCGCCGAGGAGAAATCCCTCGAAAAGCTCGTTGAAGTGGCCGACCACATCAGTCAGGGTTGGCCCGGATATGCCGACTCGGTATTCCCGGAGGCATTCTCCGGGCTGGCCCGCGAACTCAGCCTCGGTGGTGGCAGCGGACTCTTCCTGGAGACCTCGTTCATCACCTGGCGACGCGGTCTCGCGGAGTGCGAATCCGGCCGGCCCGAAGCCGCACTGAATCCCTTCGAGGCCAGCCTGGAGAAGTACCGCGAATTCTCCTACTACGCCGATGCGGCCTGGCTGTACGCGGACCTCGTCATCGCCCGGCTGACGGCCGGTGACACCGAGGCCGCCGCCCGGACGGCCGACGCCCAGCGCCGGTACGTGGACGGCGTGATCGCCGAGGCGGGGGACCTCCCCGTCCTGGCGGACACCGCCTTCGCCTTCCACTTCGGCGACGTCCGAAGCGGTGGCTACAGCTCCTTCGTGGACTCCGCCACGATGGGCCCGCAGGGGCTCACCCCGGACGACCGCGCGCTGCTGCGCCGGTACGTCCGGGTGAGCGAGAGCCTGCTGTCGTACGCGAGGTCCCACTCCGAGCGGGATCTCAACGCGGCCGTGGACCTCTTCTCGTTCGGCTGGCAGGGGTACCTGTCCTCGCCCTACCCCGAGATCTTCCGCCGGCTCGCCCACCAGGTGACCGGCGAACTCCCCGGCTCGGCCGTGCTGTTGACCGCACACGTCCGCTGGCGGGGGATGCTGCTGGCCAGTCAGCTCCGGCTCAGGTCGCCGGATCTGATCCGGTCCGCGACGGAGCTCCACGAACGGCTCCGCGCGGCCGGGCTCGACCAGGAGGCCGACATCGCGCTGCTCGACGGGGGCATGCTGCACTTCGCCCTCTACGGCAAGGCCGCCACCGCTGCCTGGCTCTCCCAGCACCTCGGGGAGCTGCGCGAGCGGGTGGCCCGTCCGCTGCAGGCGGTGGTGGCCGCCCTCCAGGTGCCGCCGCAGGCCGGGCTGCAGGCGGTGCTGGCCGGCTACCTCGGGGCCCGATCGCTGTACCGGGTACCCGACTTTCTGCCGGCTCTCGGCATCTTCCGCCAGGGTCACCGGAGTTGGCGGGAGCAGCGGACCGAGCTCGACCTCGCCGTCTACGGCGAGAGCCTGTGGATCAACGGCGTGATGATCTACGAGAGCACCCCGCCCGCCCTGCTGGCCATCTTCCGCGAACTGGCCGGGGACCTGCGGGCGGCCCGGGCCGAGGAGCGGGAGGTCCCGTACGTCCCGGCGGCCGAGCTGGCCGCCCGTACCGGGCGGTCCGCCAGCGCGATCGCCCAGGTGGTCCGGCGGTTCCGGATCGCCTGCCAGGAGCAGTTCACCCGCTCGACCGAGATCGGGATCGAACCGGACGGGCTGCTCCAGGGCCGGCCCGGCTACCGGCTCAACCCCGCCGTGCTCGCCGAGGCCGAGTTCTACCTCGCGCCCTGAACGCACCACCTCCGCGCACCAGCTCCACGTCCCAAGTCCCATGCCCACGAAGGAGTCCCCGTGTCCGACCTGTTCACCGAGCCGTCCGCCGTCGACACCGACTGGAAGTTCGCCGTGGTCCTCAAGGCGAAACTGCCCACCGGGGTCGCGCTGAACGCCGTCGCGCACAGCACGCTCGGCCTGGCGGCCGCCGCTGCGGCGAACAGTCCGGAGCTGGCCGGAAAGATGTCGTTCCTCGACTTCCGTGACGCCGACGGGAGTTCGCACGGACCGGTCTCGGGCCTCTCACTGATCGTGCTGGAGGGCCGGGCCGCCGGCCTGCGGCGGTTCCGCGGCGAGGCGCTGGCAGCAGGGCTGCTGGTGAACGACTTCACCTCGGCGATGACCGGGGACACCTTCGCCGAACAGCTGGTCAGGATGGCCGGCACCACCGAGGAGGAGATCGAGTACTACGCGGTGGCCGCCTTCGGCCGACGCGACGAACTCGACCCCCTCACCAAGAAGTTCTCCCTGTGGAAGTAGCCCGGGGAGACCGAGGATCACAGGAGATGAGAATCCGTGAGCAGCACCGCACCCGACCTGGCCGTGGTACCCGGCCGACTGGTCGACGAGGTCCTCCGTAGCGCGCACGCCGAGGCCAAGCGCCTGGTCGAGGAGGTCTACATCCAGAGCGCGCAGGGCCGGCTGGTCAACCCCGACAGCTCCTTCCTGCGCCCCGACCCCGAGGCGCGCGAGCGGGTGATCGCCCTCCCGGCGTACGTGCCGGAACCGGTGCCCGCGATGGGCATCAAGTGGATCTCCAGCTTCCCGGAGAACCTGCGGCTCGGCCTCCCCCGCGCCTCGGCCGCCATCGTGCTCAACGACACCACCACCGGATTCCCGGTGGCCCTGCTCGAAGGGGCCAGGATCAGCGGCTTCCGGACCGCCCTGTCCGCCCTGGTCGGCGCCGACGCGCTCACCGAAGGCGCCCGCCGGGCAACGAAGTTCGCGGTGCTCGGCACCGGATACATCTCCGCCACCACGGTGCAGACCTTCCTCGCCGACGGCTGGAGCCTGGACGAGGTGGCCGTCTTCGACCTCTCGGCCGAGCGGGCCGGGGAGTTCGTCCAGGAGCTCACGGCCGACCACGACGGCCTGCGGGTCACCGTGGCCGACTCGGCGGCCGACGCCCTGCGGGACGCCGACCTGGTCCTGCTGGCCACCACCGCGATCACCCCGCACCTGGACCGCCTCGACGGCCTCGCCGCCGACGCGATCGTCCTGCACATGTCGCTCCGCGACCTGACGCCCGAGGCGCTCGCCGGTGCCGACCACGTGGTGGACGAGGTCTCGCACTCGCTGCGGGAGAAGACCTCGCTGGCCCTGGCCGTGGAGGCCGGGGTGGTCGCCGAGGAGGACGTCCGCCCGGTCGGCGACCTGCTCACCGGCGACTGGAAGCGCACCCCCGGACGGACCGCGGTCTACGCACCCTTCGGCCTCGGTTCGCTCGACATCGCACTCGGCACCCTCGTGCTGGCCCGCGCCCGGGACCTGCCCGGCGTCCTGACGGTCGAGGACTTCGCCGGCCTCGCCCCGCAGCACTGACCGCTCCGGCCCAGCTCGGCCGATCTTCCGTCAACTCCGGATCACCCACGCCCCGTTGGGCTGTTCCGTCGATCCGTCCTGCCCTTTCACCCCTGCTTGGAGCCTGCCCATGTCGCGCCCCGCCTTCGACGACTTCAAGGTCGCCGACCTCTCGCTTGCCGCCTTCGGGCGCAAGGAGATCCAGCTCGCCGAGCACGAGATGCCCGGTCTGATGTCGATCCGCAAGGAGTTCGCGGCCACCAAGCCGCTGGCCGGTGCGCGGATCACCGGTTCGCTGCACATGACCGTGCAGACCGCTGTCCTGATCGAGACCCTGGTCGCACTGGGTGCCGACGTCCGCTGGGTTTCGTGCAACATCTTCTCCACCCAGGACCACGCCGCCGCCGCCATCGCGGTCGGTCCGGAGGGAACGCCGGAGAACCCGGCCGGTGTTCCGGTGTTTGCCTGGAAGGGCGAGACGCTGGAGGAGTACTGGTGGTGCACCGAGCAGGCGCTGACCTGGCCGAACGGCCAGACCCCGAACATGATCCTGGACGACGGCGGCGACGCGACCCTCCTGATCCACAAGGGCGTCGAGTTCGAGAAGGCCGGCCAGGTGCCGGACCCGTCCACGGCCGACAACGAGGAGTACGCACTCGTCCTGGAGCTGCTCGGTCGTTCCTCCCTCCCCTGGTCGGAGATGGCGGCCACGATCAAGGGTGTCACCGAGGAGACCACCACCGGTGTGCACCGGCTGTACGAGATGCACCGTGACGGGAAGCTGCTGTTCCCGGCGATCAACGTCAACGACGCCGTCACCAAGTCGAAGTTCGACAACAAGTACGGCTGCCGGCACTCGCTGATCGACGGCATCAACCGTGCCACCGACGTGCTGATCGGCGGCAAGGTCGCCGTGGTCTGCGGCTACGGCGACGTGGGCAAGGGCTCGGCGGAGTCGCTGCGCGGCCAGGGCGCCCGCGTGATCATCACCGAGATCGACCCGATCTGCGCGCTGCAGGCGGCGATGGACGGCTACCAGGTCACCACCCTGGAGGACGTCGTCTCGATCGCGGACATCTTCATCACCACCACGGGCAACAAGGACATCATCCTTGCCAGGCACATGGAGCAGATGAAGCACCAGGCGATCGTCGGCAACATCGGTCACTTCGACAACGAGATCGACATCGCGGGTCTGGCGAAGCTGCCGGGGATCGTCCGGACCGAGATCAAGCCCCAGGTCCACGAGTGGCGTTTCGCCGACGGCCACACCATCATCCTGCTGTCCGAGGGCCGGCTGCTGAACCTGGGCAACGCGACGGGTCACCCGTCGTTCGTGATGTCGAACTCCTTCGCGAACCAGACGATCGCGCAGATCGAGCTGTTCACCAAGACCGAGGAGTACCCGGTCGGCGTGTACGTGCT
>NZ_JBFUMY010000067.1:0-34748 GCF_054049135.1 Kitasatospora sp. P5_F3
GGCCCGGGGGCCCGGGCCGGCGGCGGGTGAGCGGCGTGGCCGGGTCGGCGGCCGGGGTCACCGGGACGGCGGCCTCGACCGCGAGGGCGGCGTCGATCCGGTCGGCCAGCTCGGCGGGCAGCGGGGGGAAGTCCTCCACCGCACCGAGGAGTTCGCGGACCTCGGCCAGCGCGGCGTAGGTGTCGGTGCACTCCGCGCAGCCGGCCAGGTGGGCCTGCAGCAGCGGTAGCTCGGCCGGGTCGGTGAGGTCCTCGGCCAGGTCGGCCAGCAGCTCGACGTCGGGGTGGCCGGCCTCGGTCCAGGAGGGGGTCATCGTGGTGTCACGTCTCCTCTCAGGGCCTGGCCGGGGAGTGGCCGTGGTGGGACGGATCGCGGGCCGTCCTGGTTCCCCGCAGTGCTCTCGGGTGCGCCGGTTTCACGTGAAACACCGTCGGAGGCAGCGGCGGACGACGGTGTTTCACGTGAAACCGTGCGCAGGTGCCGGACCAGCGGCAGCAGCTTGGCCCGCCCCCGGGCGCACCGGCTCTTCACCGTGCCCACGGGTACGCCGAGCAGTTCGGCCGCCTCGGCGACGGCGTACCCCTGCATGTCCACCAGCACCAGCGCGGCCCGCTGCTCGACCGGGAGCGCGGCCAGCGCGGCGGTCACCTCGCGCTGGAGCTCGGCCCGGACCACCAGGGTCTCGGTCGCCTCGGCGCTGCCGAGCAGGGCGTCCAGCCGGTGCTGCTCATGGTCCAGCGGGGTGGCCGGACGGCTGGCGGCGCGGCGGGCCCGGTCCAGGCAGGCGTTGACGACGATCCGGTGCAGCCAGGTCGTGACGGCCGAACGGCCCTGGAAGGTGTGGGCGGCGCGGAAGGCGGACACCAGGGCGTCCTGCAGGGCGTCGGCGGCCTCCTCGCGGTCGCCCAGGGTGCGCAGGGCGACCGCCCACAGCCGGTCCCGGTGACGGTGCACCAGGAGGCCGAAGGCGTCCGGGTCCCCGGCGGTGTGCCGGGCCAGCAGGGTGGCGTCCGGGACCTGCTCCGTCATGACCGCCCCCTCCCCGTCAGCTGGTGACCTTCACCTCGGCGATCTTGCCGCGGTACTGCCCGTCGGAGCCATCCTTGGGGAGACTGGTCAGCCAGAGCAAGAGGTAGCGGGTGCTCAGTGCGGTGCCGGGCTTCAGCTCGACCTTGCTGCCGGTCTGGGTGGCCACTGCCGCACCGAGGCTGTCGAGGCCCGCCTTGCCGGCCTCGGGAGCGGTGCCTCCCTGCGCGGCCCGGAGTTCCACCTTGGTGATCCCGGCGAACTCGATCTGGACCGAACCGACCTGCTGGACCGAACCGAGGTCGACGAGCAGCCCGGTACCGGCCTTGTAAGCGCCGCCCAGGTCCTGGTTGTACCCCGAGGTCTGCCAGCCGGTGGCAGGGTCGCCGTCGTAGGTCAGCTGGGTTTCGCTGGGGTGCTCCAGCCCGTCGCCCAGCGGGTTGAAGGAGACCACCCCGGCGATCGTGACCGGCTTGGCGACGACGTTGCCGGGGGAGGCCGGGGCGCTCTGGCCGGGCGGCGGGGGCTGCCCGTCAACGCTGTTGCTGTCGTGCAGGTCGAGATTGCTGACGAGCTGCCAGGAGGCCACCCCGATCGCGGCCAGCGCGACCAGCGAGGCGGTCACCCGGATCAGCCTGCGCAGCCGGGGGCGGCTCGGCCGGGCAGCGGTCGCCGGGGCGCCCAGCGGGGCCGGGCCGTCGGCGAGCCGGATCTGTGGGCGGTGCTGCTGCGGCCGCGGTGGTCGGGGTGGCGGGGTGAAGGCCGGTGGCGGGGGAGGCTCGGGCTGCCGGATCTTCGGCATCAGCGCGATGGCCTTGGCGAGTTCCTCCGGCGTGGTGATCGGGTCCTGGTGGTGCGGCGGTTGCTCGCACAGGGCCCGGGCGGCGATCTCGGCCAGGCCCTTGTGCACGCCCGCCCTGACCTGGTCCGGCGGGACGCAGCCGAGGCCCTTGGGCAGCCCCTGCAGGTCGTACCGGTCCTCCGGGTAGGGCCAGCGGTGGGTCAGCGCCGCGTACAGCAGTGCGCCGATCGCCCGGGTGTCGGTGAGCGCGGCGTCGTCGTCCGGCAGCCCGCGCAGCGCGGCGTCCACCGCGATGCCGTTGATCCGGTACTGCCCGCTCTCGGTGCGCAGCACGCACCTCGGGGTGAGCCGCAGGTGGGCCTGGCCGCGCTTGTGGGCGGCCGCGATCGCCTCGGCGACCTGACGGACCATCTGGTACGCGTCGTACGGCTCCAGCGGTCCGTCGGCGAGCAGTTGGGCCAGGTCGGCGGCGCCGGGCAGCCACTCCCGGATCACGTAGACGTGGTCGCCCTCCTGGACCGCGTCGAGCACCTGGACGAAGCGCAGGTCGCCGAGCAGGGCGGCGGACTTGGCGGCGGCCAGCACACCCCGGGCGCGCTGGTGTCCGGCGGCGAGCAGGTGGACGCCGACCGCGCGGCGGAGCTTCTCGTCCACCGCGCGCCAGCTGCTGAAGAACTCGGACTGGGTGATGCACTCCTCGAGCCGATAGCGGTCGGCGATCCGGTCGCCGCTGTGCCGGTCGGGGGCGGGGCGGAGCAGCGGGAGCTCGCCGGTCGGCTGGTCCAGGGTGGCGGCGGGGTCGAACTCCGCCTCGTCCTCGGCCTCCTCGGCCTCCTCGTCCTGCTCTGCCGGAGCGGTATCGGCGGCCTCAGCGGCCTCGGCGGGCTCGGCGGGCTCGTCGGCCGGGCCGGACTTCGGCTGCCGGCCGGTGAGTTCGGCAGCGATCTCGGCGGCCGACAGGGGGGCGGTGGCCTCGGCGGCGCTCTCCGCCGTCGGTTCGTCGGCCGGGGTCTCCCCGGCTGTGGTGGCCGGTGCCGTCTCGTCGTCCGCTACGGACGTGCCGACAACCGCCTTGGTGCCATCAGCCACCGTTGTCCTGCCTCCCCTTGTGTCGCCCCGGGTCCCGGAAAACCGGCCGTCCGCCCGGCCCCTGGGGGCGGCAGCGTGCCAGGACAATTGTGCCCACTCTTCCTCCCCTGCTACGACCGTTGGGTGGGCCGGCTGGTTGCGTTCCGGTTGCGACCGTCCGGCCCGACTCCGGGCGGCGGCACCCGGACTGAGGGAGCGGAAGATCCGGGCTGACGCGCGGTCAGCGGCCGAGTCGGCTACGCACCATACCGATCATCGCGTTCAGCTCCTCGATCCGCATCCGCCGGGCGATCAGCGCGAACACCGTGAGTTGCAGTCCGCCCGCCAGCAGGACGGTGACCACTGCGCCCGCCCAGTCGCCGATCAGCCCGGTGAGCAGGTCGTTCAGCAGCAGACTGGCGGCCAGGCCGAGGACGGCGGCGGGCAGTGAGGCGATCGCCAGCCGGATGTAGGTCTTGGAGATCCGGCCGGTGTCCAGGCCGCCGATCTTCGCCTTGAGCTTGGGCACCGCGACCGCGACGCCGACCGCGTAGGAGAGGCCGTAGCCGAAGGCCATCCCGGTGACCGCCCACTGGGCGGGCAGCACGAACCAGCAGAGCACGGCCGTGGCGGCCTGGCAGAGGGCCACCCAGAGCGTGTTGGAGAACGGCGTCCGGGTGTCCTCGTAGGCGTAGAAGCCGCGCAGCAGCACGTACTGGACGGAGTACGGGATCAGGCCCAGCGCGAAGGCCGAGAGCATGTAGCCGACCGCCGTGGTGCTGTGCGCGACCGCGCCGCCGTTGCCCAGGCCGTAGATCGCGCTGCCGATCACCGGGCCGAGCGCGAGGAACAGGAAGGCGGCGGGCACGATCGCCACCGCCGAGGTGCGCAGCCCGTACGAGAGGTCGTCCCGGACCGCCCCGGCGTCGCCGTCGGCCGCCGAGCGGGAGAGCCGGGGCAGCACTGCGCTCATCACCGAGACGGTGATCACGGCCATCGGGAGCTGCCAGATCAGCAGGGCGTTGGAGTAGGCGGCCAGGCCGACCCCGAGGTGCCCGGTCTTCTCGGCGGCGGCGCCGGCCGCGGTGGCGAGCTGGGTGATCACCAGGAAGCCGGCCTGGTTGGCGAGCACGAACAGGAAGGTCCACTTGGCCAGCCGGGCGGCCTTGCCGAGGCCGTGGCCGCGCCAGTCGAAGCGCGGCCTGAAGTGGAAGTGGGCGGCCCGCAGGTAGGGGATCATCGAGAGCGCCTGGACGGCCAGGCCGAGCAGGGTGCCCAGGCCGAGCAGCCGGATGCCCTCGGGGGAGATGGTGGCGGGGGTGACCTCGGTGCGCTGGAAGGCACCGAAGACCCAGATGTACATCCCGAAGGTGAAGATCACCACGATGTTGTTGAGGACCGGGGTCCACATCATCGCGCCGAACCGGCCCCGGGCGTTCAGGATCTGACCCATCACCACATGGATGCCCATGAAGAAGATGGTCGGCAGGCAGTACCGGGCCAGCGCCACCGTGGTGTCGGCGCTCGCCGGGTCCCGCATCAGCGAGTGCGAGATCAGCTGGACCAGCAGTGGTGCGCCCAGCACGGCGAGGAAGACGACCCCGGCCAGGCCGGCCATCACCAGGGTGAGCAGCCGGTTGGCGTAGGCGGTGCCGCCGTCCTCGTCCTGCTTCATCGCGCGGACCAGTTGGGGGACGAACACCGCGTTCAGCGCGCCGCCGCCGATCAGGATGTAGAGCAGGGTGGGCAGCGTGTTGGCGGCGTTGTACGAGTCGCCCATGGTGCCGACGCCGATCGCGGCGGCGATCACCATGGTGCGCAGGAAGCCGGTGCCCCGGGAGACCAGGGTGCCGGCGGCCATGATCGCGCTGGAGTTCACCAGACTGCTGATCTTGCCGCCACCGGACGACTCCGGCCGATGGTCCGCCGCCGGCGCGGGTTCCGGCTCCGGCGGCAGCTCGGGGCCGGAGGTCTCCGCCTCGGAGAGCGGGGGGTCGAACTCGATCGGCGGGACGAACGGGCGGGGCTCCTCGGCCTTCGTCAGCAGGGTGTCCACGCCGACGTACTCGGTGCTCTCGGAGTGCCGTGGGCCGCCCGGGTCCGTCTCTCCTGACGGTGCGTCGGCGGCCACGGCCGGCCAGCGCGGGGTGGGCGCGGTCAGACCGGGCTCCGGCTCGCGGTGCGAGGGCTGGAGCAGCTGGAGGGTCTGCGGGTCGTCCTCGGTGGCCTGCTGCTGCGGCAGCGCCGGGGGCCGCAGCCCGTACGGGTCGGCCCCGGCCTCGCTCGGGAACGGGTCGGCGGCGTACGGGTCCTGGGCGTAGGTGTCCGTCAGGTACCAGTCGGCGGGCTGCTCGGCCGCACCGTCCTGGCCCGTGGCGGCGCGACCCTGCTCACGACCCTGTGCTCGCTCCTCGCGGGGCCCGCTCATGCCACCTCATCGATGCTCGGGTACGGCTGCCCGGAAGGGGCCGCCTCAGTGCCCCACCTTCTCATCACCGGGGGCGTGTTCCCCGGCATCTGCGCCGGACTCCTGCGCCGCGCCTCCCTCCTCCTGGTCGGGCTCGGCGGCCCGCTTGCGGCGCTGGAGGGTGAACCGGACGGCGGCCAGCAGTATCAGGAGCACGCCGCCGCCGATCGCGTACAGCACGCCGGAGGTGACCGAGGTGACCTCGACCGTGAAGACGACCGGTTTGCCGTACGCCTCCTCGTGGGTGCCGGTGGTCATCAGCTGGGCGGTCATCTGCACCTTGCCGTTGTTCCGGGCGCTGGCCGGGAAGTGCAGGGTCTGGCTGGTGACGGCCTCCAGCAGGACGTCCTTCTGGAGGCCCACGTTGACCCGGTTCGGCTGACTGGAGCTCAGCTTGACCCGGAGGTTGCCGACCGCCTGGTTGAGGTCGTTCTTCACGCTGACCAGGACGGTGCCGGTGTCACCTGCGAGGGTGACCGTGCTCTTGGGGGTGAGCTTGACCGCGCCGATCAGACTGACCAGGTAGTCCTGCACGCCCTTCCGGTACGAGCTGCCCTCCGCGCTATGGTCCCGCCAGGCGGTGGACATCGAGCGGACCATGGCGGCGCTGAACGGGCCGCGCACCCGCTGCGGCTGGGTGAGGATGAACAGCAGCTGGTCCAGCTTGCCCTGGATGTCCATCACCTGACCGAGCGTCGCGGCGGACAGCTCGCCCGCCCGCAGCCGCTGCGGGTAGTCGGCCGGGCCGAGGACGGTGGTGTTGGCATCCGGATCGACCGGGGCGGTGGCCACGGTCTGGAGGTTCACCAGCTTGGCCCAGCCACCCTGCTGGGCCTGGGTGACCGCCTCGGCCAGCGCACCGGCGGAGCCGGTGGTGAGGTTGCGGGGCGGCAGCACCAGCAGGGTGCGCGGGGTCTCCGGGAGCTGACGGTTGATCACCATGGTCTCGGCCAGGAAGCGCTGGACGGCCGCGCTCCGGGCCCCCGGGGAGGACAGGTCGGGCTGGAACAGGTCGGAGACGGTGGAGTCGGCGACCACGGCGGTCTGCCCGTTGCCGATCGGGCGGGCCGCGCTCGGCGTGTAGTTCATCGAGGTGTCCGGCAGGCTCGCACTGCTGGTCAGCACCAGGTTCTCCCCGGCGGCCAGGGCGGTGGCGGCGATCTGCTGGTCCAGGTAGCCCTGGTAGGGCCAGGCGACGTCGGCCCGGGCATCGGTGGACAGCCGGCCCTCGGCCGTCACCTCACCGGCCGTCCCGGCCTTGCGGAGCGCGTCGGCCATCCCGTTCAGCCCGGCGCCGTTGTGGGCGATCGAGGCCAGGTCCGGGTCGGCGTACGGCAGCGCGACCACCTGGCTGCCCGCTCCGGCCACCGCGGTGCGGAGCTGCTTGAGCCACTCGGTGGCGGCGTCCTTGCCGGTGCCGGGGACGGTGTTGCTCTCCTTGGCGGGCTCCCCGGCGGTGTTCGGCTTCTGGACCCGGTACGGCTTGGTCATCGCGAACACGGTGTCCAGCAGGTCGGGGTCGATCACCCAGGTCAGCCCGGGCAGCTGACTGCCGGTCTGCACCAGCTGTCCGAGCCGCCCGCCCGGGGCCAGCTCGGTGGCCAGGCTGTCGTCCCGCAGCACCGGCACCGGGTCGTTGTCCTGCATGGTCTGGGCCACCAGCTCGGGCGTGTGGGTGATCGGCCAGACCACCGCGAGCTGGGTCGGGTGGGCGATCGCCTCGCTCCGGTACGGGAGGAAGGTCCGGGCGATGCCGAGGGTGTGCGGGTCCTCGTCGTCCGGGGTGACGCCGGCCACGTCCACCGCCAGCTCGTACACCCCGCCCTTGCCGACCTTGAGATCGGCGACCGCCACCTGGACGGTGTAGGGACTGCTCTGGCCCGCCGCCAGCGTGCCCAGGCCCTTCCGGCTCGCCGCGACCGGGGTGCCGTCCGCGCCGGTCGGCTCACCGCGCCGGACGAGCTGGTCGAGGCTGCTGCGGCTGGCCAGCGCCCGGCCGGAGGCCGACTGCTGCCGGATGCTCACGGTGATGTCCTTCAGCGCGGCCGAACCGGAGTTGGTGACCACGCCGTTGACCGTCACGGTGTCGCCCGCCGCCGCCCCCCCCTTGGGTGTGACCGAGTCGACGGCGACGGTGGCCGGGTACTCCGGGGAGGCGGCGGCGAAGCCGGCCGGTGCGGCTGCGGCCGGCAGCACACCGGGGACCAGGACGGCGCCGAATGCCAGCAGACCGGACAGCTTCCGGGCCACCCGGCCCGTCCGGGTGCGGGCCACCGTACGCGGGTCCGACTGCCGTACCGGCTCAACCACGCTTCGACCTCGCCGTTCTGGATCGGGTTGGAACTGAGTTCAGTCCTGGACGGGGACCCACAGCGGCGGCCGACGGCCCGGGCCGGGATCTCTCCACCGGCATGGTAACGAGGCCGGTGGCCCGGTGGTGTTGCGGGTTGGGGGCTGACCGGCGGAAAACCTGGCGACGGCGGGGCGGGGTGGGCACGTACCCTTGTGAGCCGTGTCCACTGTCAATGAGTCCAGCGCCAGTCCGTCCAGCACCGATGCCCGTGCCGCCGCCCCAGGGCTGAGCGAGGCGCAGGCCCTCGGCCTGCAAGAACTGCTCCGGGTCTCCCCGGTGGCGGACGAGATCGCCGAGCGGTTCCGGGCCGCCGGGCACCGGCTGGCCCTGGTCGGCGGCTCGGTCCGGGACGCGCTGCTCGGCCGGCTCGGCAACGACCTCGACTTCACCACCGACGCCCGCCCCGAGCAGGTGCTCAAGCTGGTGAAGGGCTGGGCGGACGCGGTCTGGGACGTCGGTATCGCCTTCGGCACCGTCGGCGCTCGCAAGGACACCGTGGACGGTTCGTTCCTGATCGAGATCACCACCTACCGCAGCGAGGCGTACGACCGCACGTCGCGCAAGCCGGAGGTGACCTACGGCGAGACCATCGAACAGGATCTGGTCCGGCGGGACTTCACCGTCAACGCGATGGCCGTCGACCTGCCGGGGCGCGGCTTCGTCGACCCGCACCACGGTCTTGACGACCTGGAGGCCCGGGTGCTGCGCACCCCCGCCACGCCCGAGGAGTCCTTCTCCGACGACCCGCTGCGGATGATGCGGGCGGCCAGGTTCGCCGCCCAGCTGGACTTCGAGCCCGCCCCCGAGGTGGTCGCCGCGATGACCGCGATGGCCGAGCGGATCACCATCGTCTCCGCCGAGCGGGTGCAGGCCGAGCTCAACAAGCTGCTGCTCGCCGAGCACCCGGTGAAGGGCCTGCGGCTGCTGGTCGACACCGGCCTGGCCGACCACGTGCTGCCCGAACTCCCCGCGCTCCGGCTGGAGAGCGACGAGCACCACCGGCACAAGGACGTCTACGAGCACTCGCTGACCGTGCTGGAGCAGGCCATCGCGCTGGAGCAGGACGGGCCCGACCTGGTGCTGCGGCTGGCCGCGCTGCTGCACGACATCGGCAAGCCGCGGACCCGGCGGTTCGAGTCCGACGGCCGGGTGTCCTTCCACCACCACGAGGTGGTCGGCGCCAAGATGACCGGCAAGCGGATGCGGGACCTGAAGTACTCCAAGGACCTGACCGAGGAGGTCTCGCGGCTGGTCGAGCTGCACCTGCGCTTCCACGGCTACGGCGGCGGGGAGTGGACCGACTCGGCGGTCCGCCGCTACGTCACCGACGCGGGCCCGCTGCTGGAGCGGCTGCACAAGCTCACCCGCTCCGACTGCACCACCCGCAACCGGAAGAAGGCCGCCGCCCTCTCCCGGACGTACGACTCGCTGGAGACCCGGATCGCCGAGCTCCGGGAGCAGGAGCAGCTGGACGCCATCCGCCCGGCGCTGGACGGCAACGAGATCATGCGGCTGCTCGACCTCAAGCCGGGCCCGCAGGTCGGCAAGGCGTACAAGCACCTGCTCGAACTCCGGCTGGAGCACGGGCCGATGGAGCTCGAGGCGGCGGAGGCGGCGCTGCGCGAGTGGTGGGCGGAACAGCAGTAGGAACGAACTGAGGGGGCGTCCGATTCGGACGCCCCCTCAGTTCGTTCCCCGCGGTTACTTCAGGAACTGCAGGCAGAGCATGAACTTCTGGTCGCCCCGCTGCTCGTAGTAGTAGCCGTCCGAGTCGCTGAACTTGTCGCAGACCTTGCCGTCGGTGGTGTCGTCCACCTTGCCGACGATCTTCGCCTCGGCCTTCGGGTCCGAGCAGTCGAGCACCTCCACGTCGGGGTGGTTGTCCTCGGTGCCGGCGGCCACGGTGGTGTTCTTGTTGTGCACGCACTCACCGACCGAGGCGTACTCCGGGTCGCTCTTGATCGAGAACCCGATGGCCAGTGCGACGATCAGCGGCAGCAGCAGGCCCAGGATGGCCGCGCGCTGGAACACCGGCTTGCCCGGGTTCATCGGCTGACCGGGGGCACCGGGGATGGGTTCGGCCAGCTTGTTGATCTTCGCCCGCTGCGGGATGTTGATCAGCATGGTGACCGGGTTGATGATCATCGAGGCGATGCCCCACCAGCCCTGCCAGAGGCTCTTCGCCGTCATGTCCCGGTGCGCGGCAATACCGCAGGTCCGGCAGAACGGGCCCTGCAGCTTGAGGAACTTCATGATGACCAGGAAGCCCTGGTGCCCGCGGATGGTGGCCTCCACCGCGGGAGCCGACCCACAGAAACGGCAGAACGGACCGGCCGGCAGCCCCTGCTGGAACTGCTGGGACTGTTCGAACGGCTGGGCCGGGATGGACGGAGCCGCAGCGGCGGGGTCGACGGGCGGAGCGCCGTACGGGACCTGCTGAGGAGGCGGAGTGGACATGGGATTCCCCCGAGTGTGACTGATGAGTCTGAAGTGAACGGTGCAAGGTATCGGCAGGTCAGCCGCATCCGGAAGCCAGTTCGGCCGAGGTGGGGGAATGGACACCCAACCGTGATCGCCGCGCCCGATTTGTCGGATCACAAGATCTTTTGAACAAGTGTCGCTTTAGCGAATCCGCTCGATTGAGTGGTCGGAGTCGCTGGATGTGACCTGCTGATGAGTGGTCATGTTGAGCTGTCCGAGGGAGGGCGTTCCTCCCCCGGAGAGAGAGGACGCAGCCATGGCTGTGGACGCGGTGTTGTTGGAGTCCCCGACGATGCGGGCGACGGTGATCGAGCGGGTCGAGGTGCTGGACCGGGTGAAGGCGCTGGCCTTCCTGCCGGACGGGGTGCACGTGACCACCGATGCGGTGGCGCGGTACTTCGAGGTCGGGGAGAAGGCGGTCTACTCCGTGGTCGTCGACCACCGGGCCGAGTTGGTGGCCAACGGGTACACCGTGCTGAGCGGCTCGCGACTGACCTCCTTCAAGGAGGTCAGTGGGATCCAGTCGCGCGCGAGGTCGCTCGCGCTGTTCAGCCGACGGACGGTGCTGAACGTGGCGATGTTGCTGCGGGACAGCGAAACCGCACGTCAGGTGCGGTGCTACCTGCTCGACGCGGAGCAGCAGGCCAGGCGGGAGGCTGTGGACAACCCGGTGGACGGGGTTGTGGACAACCGGTTCCCGTACCCCGAGGGGTCGGTGGACGCGGCGGTCGCGCTGGTGGCCGAGCGGGCGGTGCGGGCGGTGATCGGTACCAGCGTGGTGCCGTTGCTGAACGCGCTGTCGGTGGAGGTCGGCCGGAACAGCCGGAAGATCGATGCGATGGCGGACCGGGTCGACCGGCTGGAGCGGGTGGTGCTGGACGACGAGGAGAAGGCGATCGCCCGGCGGCGGCTGAGGCTGATCCGGGCGATTGACGAGGGCGCGACGCCGGAGGAGCTCGACGAGCTGGTCTAGCCGTACGCCGATGAGAGAGCCGGGGGTGGATACCTCAATTACCCACCCCCGGCTCGTTCGAGGGGCCGGCCTGCGACTGACTTCCTTCAAGGAAGTCAGTGGGATCCAGCCGTGGCCGGGACGGGGGACCGGCGGGCCGCGTGGGCGTACAGGGCGGCGGTCAGAGCGTAGAGCACGGCGACGCCGAGCATCAGTGGGACGGAGCGGCCGTCGAGGGGGAGGACGAGGGCGGTGACGAAGGCGGCGGCGACGAAGGCGAGGTTGAACAGGACGTCGTAGATGGCGAAGACGCGGCCGCGGTAGGCGTCCTCGACGGACTCCTGGACGACGGTGTCGGCGCAGATCTTGATGCCCTGGGTGACCACGCCGAGCAGGAGGGCGGCGGCCATGGTCGGGCCGAAGGAGAAGGTCAGGCCGAGGGTGGGGACGAAGACGGCGGCCGAGGCGGCGCAGGTGGTGAGCCAGCCGGAGAGGCCGAGGCGGCGGGTGCACCAGGGGCTGATGACGGCGGCGAGGAAGAAGCCGACGGCGGAGACGACGAGGAACTGGCCGAGGGTGGCCAGTCCGGCGGCGCTGTCGGTGGGGTCGTTGAAGGTGTAGCGGGAGAGCATCAGCAGGACCACGACCAGGATGCCGTAGCAGAAACGGGCGGCGGTGACGGCGGCCAGTGCGTGGCTGGCCGGTCGGCAGTCCCGGAGCAAGTGGCGTACGCCGTCGGCGAGTTCATGGGCGGCCAGGCCGAGGGCCCGGCGCAGTGGCGGCCGGTCCGGGTGGCGGTCGGGGCCGAGCAGGTCGGGGTCCATCCGCAGGGCGGCCAGGGCGGCGCTCAGGTAGAGCAGGGCTGCAACGGTGACCAGCAGGGCGTCGGCCCGGGAGCCCGGCGGCAGGATCAGGTGGACCACGAAGCCGAGGCCGCCGCCGCAGAACGCGGCGACGGTGCCGAGGGTGGGGGAGAGCGCGTTCGCGGTGACCAGCTGCTCGGGCCGGGCGACCACCCGGGGCAGCGCGGCGGAGAGCCCGGCCAGGATGAACCGGTTGAGGGCGGTGACCAGCAGGGCCGCGCCGAGGAAGATCCAGTCCGGCACCCGGGCCAGCAGCAGGGCTCCGGTCACCAGGCCGAGTCCGCAGCGGGCCAGGTTGCCGAGGTAGAGCACCTGCCGTCGGCGCCAGCGGTCGAGCAGGACGCCGGCGAACGGGCCGATCAGCGAGAACGGCAGCAGCAGCACCAGCAGGACCGAGGCGATGTCGGCCGGACTGGACTGGCGCTCGGGCGAGAAGATCACGTACGAGGCCAGCGAGACCTGGAAGACCCCGTCGGAGAGCTGGGAGAGCACTCGGGCGGTGAGCAGTCGCCGGAAATCGACAGCCCGGAACAGGCCGGTGAGCGAGTTGCCGCCGTTCGCTGTCTGAGCCACCCGCCCAGGGTGCCATGACCGGCGCCGATGTTTCACGTGAAACATGGCCGGACGTCCGATCGGATCGCCGACCCTGGGTCAGCGCCGAAACGCCCGGAGGGCCCTGACCATGGGTCAGGGCCCGCGGGGACTTCATGAAGTACGAGGACGCCGACAGGATCGGGCCACCGATGCCCCGGTCCATGGCGATCTTCGCGGCGCGGACGGCGTCGATGATGACACCGGCCGAGTTCGGGGAGTCCCAGACCTCGAGCTTGTACTCGAGGTTCAGCGGGACGTCGCCGAAGGCGCGGCCCTCGAGGCGGACGTACGCCCACTTGCGGTCGTCGAGCCACGCGACGTAGTCGGACGGGCCGATGTGGACGTTCTTGGCGCCCAGGTCGCGGTCCCGGACCTGGGAGGTGACGGCGTTGGTCTTCGAGATCTTCTTGGACTCGAGGCGGTCACGCTCGAGCATGTTCTTGAAGTCCATGTTGCCGCCGACGTTCAGCTGCATGGTGCGCTCCAGCAGGACACCGCGGTCCTCGAAGAGCTTCGCCATCACGCGGTGCGTGATGGTCGCGCCGACCTGCGACTTGATGTCGTCACCGACGATCGGCACGCCGGCCTCGGTGAACTTGTCCGCCCACTCCTTGGTGCCGGCGATGAACACCGGGAGGGCGTTCACGAAGCCGACCTTGGCGTCGAGCGCGCACTGGGCGTAGAAGCGGGCGGCGTCCTCGGAACCCACCGGCAGGTAGCAGACCAGGACGTCGACCTGGCGGTCCTTCAGGACCTGCACGACGTCGACCGGGGCCTCGTCGGACTGCTCGATGGTCTCGAGGTAGTACTTGCCGAGACCGTCGAGGGTGTGACCACGCTGCACGGTGACGCCGGTCGGCGGCACGTCGCAGATCTTGATGGTGTTGTTCTCGCTGGCGCCGATGGCGTCCGCGAGGTCGAAGCCGACCTTCTTGGCGTCGACGTCGAACGCGGCGACGAACTCCACGTCACCGACGTGGTACTCGCCGAACTGCACGTGCATCAGCCCAGGGACCTTGCCGGCGGGGTCGGCGTCCTTGTAGTACTCGACACCCTGAACCAGCGACGCGGCACAGTTGCCGACGCCCACGATGGCTACGCGAACCGAACCCATTCCGGTTGCTCCCTTTGAATCATGAGACCCGCCCGATCGGGCGGTCTCGCTCAACTTCTCTTCTCTGGTGGGCGCGGCGCGCCCAGTCCCGCCGCGCGCACCAGAGGGTCGCGGCGAGTTCAGCGCTCCGTCAGGAACGCCCCGGGCGGTCGTGCGGTGGCCTCGGCGGGTCCGGGGACCCGGCCTCCTGGCCACGGCCGTCCGAAGTACTGGTGTCACCGGGCGCCCCTGGGCGCCCCGTGCGGTTGGCCCGCTCGGTCTCGATCAGCTCGTTGAGCCAACGGACCTCGCGCTCCACCGATTCGAGACCGTGCCGCTGCAGTTCGAGCGTGTAGTCGTCGAACCGCTCGCGGGTACGGGCGATCGAGCTGCGCATCCGCTCGAGCCGCTCCTCCAGCCGGCTGCGGCGGCCTTCCAGGACGCGCATCCGCACGGCCCGGTCGGTCTGACCGAAGAAGGCGAAGTGCACCCCGAAGTGCTCGTCCTCCCAGGCGTCCGGGCCCGAGTCGGCGAGCAGCTCCTCGAAACGCTGCTTGCCCTCGGCGGACAGCCGATAGACGATCTTCGACCGCTTGCCGTTGAGCGCGGTGGCGGGGACGTACTCGGTGTCCGGGTTGTCCTCGACCAGGAAGCCCTGGGCCACCAGGCTCTTCAGGCAGGGGTAGAGCGTGCCGTAGGAGAACGCGCGGAACGAGCCGAGCAGGACGTTGAGCCGCTTGCGCAGCTCGTAGCCGTGCATCGGGGCGTCGTGCAGCAGACCGAGGACGGCGAACTCAAGGACTCCCGAGCGCCTGCTCACTGTCGTTCCGCCTCCCTCCGCCGGTATGCCCGTGCGTTATGTCGTGCCGATGTATCGGCTCGATATATCGAGAACAGTAAACCTGGGTCACGGAACGGGCAAGGGCGACTCGGGTGAAAGTGATCACAGGATGTCCGTTCGGCGGAGCTGAGCTCCCGTCAAGGGCTGTCCGGGGCCAGGTTGGCAACGGGCATGTAATGATCTGCTGCCGATATGCGGTAGTTGATACCTGATGCCCGATTAGGTGTGATTTCCAGCTGCGTACTCTGTCGCGTGTGCACGGGCTGTCGGCCGTGCGCGAGGACCGAGGAGTGGCTGGAAGATGAGCGAACACCGTCGGAGGTCGTCCAACCCGGGCGACGAGGAACCGTCGGGCCGCCAGGCCGACGGCGGACGCCCGTACGCCTACGGGAGCCCGCCGGACGGCGCACCGTCGTACGGGAGTGGCGGTGACGCCCGTGGCGGTGACCGCCCTGCCGGGGGCCGGCCCACTGCTCGGCAGCCCCGGCTGACCAGGGCCGAGATGCGCAGGGGGCAGGGCTCCCGCGGCGACGGCGGCAACGCCCGCCGCGGCGCGGCCGCCGCCGGTGCACCCCCGGTCGGGCGGAACGGCAAGCCGGCCAAGAAGCGGTTCATCGACTACCCGCGCTTCGGCAAGACCGGCTTCCGGCGCTGGATCCCGTCCTGGAAGCTGCAGTTGAGCACCTTCCTGGTGTTCTTCGGCTCCGGGGTGGCCGCGGTCGGCATCGCCTATGCGAGGACGCCGATCCCGGACCTCAACAAGCTGGTGGAGACCCAGAACAACATCTACTACTGGGCCGACGGCACCGAGATGACCCGGCAGGGCGAGACCAACCGGCAGGTGGTGGAGCTCGGCGACATCAGCAAGGACCTGCAGAACGCAGCCATCTCGACCGAGAACGCCTCCTTCTGGACCGACAGTGGCATCGACCCCAAGGGCATCGGCCGGGCGGTCTACAACATGGCCACCGGTGGCGAGACCCAGGGTGGCTCGACCATCACCCAGCAGTACGTCAAGAACGCCTACCTGAACCAGGACCAGACCCTCAGCCGGAAGGTCCGCGAGCTGTTCATCACCCTCAAGGTGAACCGGGAGGACAGCAAGCAGAAGATCCTCACCGGCTACCTGAACACCAGCTGGTTCGGCCGCGGCGCGATCGGGGCGCAGGCCGCTGCCCAGTCCTACTACGGCGTGAACGCGAAGGACCTGAACCTCTGCCAGAGCGCCATGCTGGCTGGCCTGCTCAAGGGTGCCGCGCTGTACGACCCGGCCAACCCGGCGAACAAGGACCGGGCGGTGCGGCGCTGGAACGAGGTGCTGGATCGGATGGTGACGACCGGTGCGATCACCAAGGATCAGCGGGCCACCTGCACCGAGTACCCGATGCCGGTCGGGAAGAAGCCGTTGGCCAACATGAACGGCCAGGTCAGCTACATGGTCGAGGTGACCAACAAGTACCTGCTGGCCAAGGACAAGAAGATCGACGCGACCGCGCTGGCCAAGGGTGGCTACCAGATCTACACCACCTTCGACAAGAACAAGGTGGCGGCGCTGGCCAAGTCGGTGGAGGACTTCCAGAAGGACGTCCTCAATCCGACGAAGCGCGCGGAGGACATGTTCGTCCAGATCGGCGCGGCCTCGGTGCTGCCCAACGACGGTGCGATCGTGGCCATCTACGGCGGCGAAGGCGTGGAGAAGGGGCACTACACCAACAACGCCGACGGGTCCGGTGTCCCGGTCGGCTCGACCTTCAAGCCCTTCGTGCTGGCCGCCGCGATGCAGTACGGCGTGCAGACCGAGACCGGTGACGACGGCAAGCCGAAGCGGATCAACGCCGAGAGCCGCTACATGGCCAACGACATGTCGGAGATCCACAAGCTGGACGGCTCTCCGGTGCTCGAGGACGGCAAGCCCTACCGCCAGAAGAACAGCGGCAAGTCGAACCCTGGTTACGTCTCGCTCAAGGAGGCGATGCGTAACTCCTACAACGTGCCCTTCGTGCAGCTCGGCCAGGACGTCGGGACCGCGAAGGTCGGTGAGCTGGTGGAGAAGATGGGTCTGCACCACGACAGCGTGAAGGACTCCGTCAACACCACCACCTTCCCGCTCGGCACCTCCACCCCCAGCGCGATCCGGATGGCCTCGGCCTACTCGGTGTTCGCGGCGCGTGGCCAGCAGACCGACCCGTACTCGGTCACCAAGGTGGTCTGGAACGGCAGCGAAGTGAAGGGCTTCACCAAGCCGACGCCCAAGCCGGTGCTGGACGAGGCGGTCGCCGACAACATCACCGACGTCCTGGTGAACGTGGCCAAGAACGGTACCGGTAGCAAGACCAACGCCATCGGCCGGCCGGTCGCGGGCAAGACCGGTACCACCGACGGCGGCCTCTCGGCCTGGTGGGTCGGCTACACCCCGTCGCTGGTCACCTCGGTCGGCATGTGGCGAGAGGAGCCGGGCAACCCCAAGCTGCTCACGCTGAACAAGACCGCGGGCAAGGACGAGATCCACGGTGGTGACTTCCCGACGGACATCTTCACCCGCTACATGAAGATGATCCTGGGCGACTCGAAGGTCGAGAACTTCCCGAAGCCGGGCAAGATCGGCGAGCAGGTCGACTCCTCGGGTGCCCCGGCCACCGCCTCGGCGTCCGCCTCGGCGAGCGCGACCGCGCCGGTGCCCGATCCGACCACCATCGCGCCGACGGCGCCGCCGAGCACGCCCCCGAGCACGACGCCCACGCCGAGCAACACCCCGAGCCCCACCGAGTCCTGCCTGATCCCGGCGTTCTGCCCGAGCAACTCGCCGTCGCCGAGCAAGAGCAGAACGACCAAGCCGAGCGGCTCGGCGTCCGGCAGCGCCCCGGGCGACCCGGCCAACGGGATCGCGGCCAACCCCGGCCCGAACTGACCCGGAGTCAGCAGCACCGATGGCGGTTCTCCTCGGAGAACCGCCATCGGTGCGTTCGGAACCGGATGGCGGGGGCACCTCCTCCGGAGCCGACCGGTGCGGCATCATGTCCGCCATGACGTCGAGTGCTCGGGACGAGAACGGCAGCACGGCCACGGTGCCGGTGGACGATGAGGTGGGCCCGCTGCCGAACACGGTGGTGGTCCCCGCGGACGAGGACCCGGTCTCCGCCGCGGGCAGCGAACTGTTCGGCGGCCCGCCGGGACGCCGCGCCCTGCTCGGCGTCAACTGGTGGATCCCGGCCCGCTTCCTGGCCGTCGCGGTGATCGTGGTCTGCGTGCTGGGCATGATCCAGAAGCTGCCCTGCTACGCCGGCGGCTGGTTCCGCGGCGCCACCACCCAGTACACCCACGGCTGTTACAGCGACATCCCGCACCTGTACACCTGGCGCGGGTTCGCCACCGGGCTGACCCCGTACGTCGACATGCTGCCGCAGCCCAGCCCGGACATGCAGTACCTCGAATACCCGGTGCTGACCGGCCTGTTCATGCAGGTGGCCGCCTGGCTGACGCCCGGCGGGGGCTCCACCGAGACCCGTGAGCAGCTGTTCTGGCTGATCAACGCCGGGATGCTGATGGTCTGCGCGGTGGTCACCGTGGTCGCGCTCACCCGGACCCACCGCCGCCGCCCCTGGGACGCGCTGCTGTTCGCGCTGGCCCCCGCGCTGGCGCTCAACTTCACCATCAACTGGGACCTGTTGGCGGTCGCCTTCTGCGCCGTCGCGATGGCCTACTGGTCCGGCCGCCGCGCGGTCTGGGCCGGTGTCTTCATCGGCCTGGCCACCGCGGCAAAGCTCTACCCCCTGCTGCTGCTCGGCCCGCTGCTGGTGCTCTGCTGGCGGGCCGGCCGCTGGCGCGCCTTCTGGGCGGCCACCGGTGGCGCGGCCGGCGCCTGGCTGCTGGTCAACCTGCCGGTGATGGCGGCCAACTGGAAGGGCTGGGCCACCTTCTACACCTTCAGCCAGACCCGCAAGGAGGACTTCGGCTCGTTCTGGCTGATCCTCATGCAGGACCGCGGCAAGCAACTGGAGACCCTGAACACCTGGATCGCCGGCCTGCTGGTGCTCAGCTGCCTGGGGATCTGCTGGCTCGCGCTCTCCGCTCCGCGCCGCCCGCGCTTCGCCCAGCTGGCCTTCCTGGTGGTGGCCGCGTTCATCCTGACCAACAAGGTCTACTCGCCGCAGTACGTGCTCTGGCTGATCCCGCTCGCCGCGCTGGCCCGGCCGCGCTGGCGGGACTTCCTGATCTGGCAGGCCTGCGAGGTGCTGTACTTCCTCGGTGTCTGGTCCTACCTGGCCTTCACCGGCGACTCCAAGCAGCACGGCATCGGCCAGGACTGGTACCACCTGGCGATCATGCTGCACCTGCTCGGCACCCTGTACCTGTGCTACCTGGTGGTCCGCGACATCCTCCGCCCGGAGCTGGACCCGGTCCGCTGGGACGGCAGTGACGACCCGTCGGGCGGCGTGCTGGACCAGGCGCCGGACGTCTTCGTGCTCGGCCAGGCCCGTCGGCTGCGCGAGGAGCACAGCTACGAGGAGTACCGACTGGCCGAGGACGCCGACTGGCTGCCCGAGGAGAGCTCGGTCAAGAACGACTGAGCGCAGGACTAGCTGTCCACCACCCGGTCGAAGTGGGTGGTGGTGTGCCGGGTGTTCAGGGCCAGCTCGTCACCGATCACCGGCGGCTTGCCGCCGGTGGGCAGGAACAGGATGCTCACCTGCATGTGCGGCGGCTCGGCGAACCAGAGCTGCCTGCCGCTCCAGGAGTACGGCGAGAGCGTCCGGTTGACGGTGGCCAGGCCCGCCCGGGCCAGCCCCTTGGCCCGGGGCACTATCCCGTGCACGTACTTCGGCGCCTCCAGGCCCACGCCGTGCGCGGTGCCGCCGGAGACCACCAGCAGGTGACCGTCCGAGGGGGCCCGGTGCTGGCGGTAGCCGTACCGGTCGCCCTTGGTCACCGGGGTGACGTCCATGACGGTGGCCCTGGCCTGCAGCGCACCGGCGTCGCCGAGCCAGAGCCGGGTGCCGATCCGGGACCGGAACTCCGTGGCCGGATACCGCTGTGCCAGCCGGGCCAGGTCGGCCGAGCCGAGGTGGCTCAGATAGACCGTGCCGGTCGGCAGCCCGGCCGCCGCGATCGCGTCCATCCAGTCCGCGACCTCGGCCACCGGATCGGAACCGTCCGGGCGGTCCAGCGGCAGGTGCAGCGCGAAGCCCTCCAGCGTGAGCCCCTCGGCCGGCAGGTGCGCCAGGTCACCGGGTGCGATGCCGTGCCGCCGCATCGAGGTCATGCACTCCACCACCACCCGGGAGCCGGTCGGCAGCGCCCGGGCCGCCTCCAGGTGCGCCACGGTGCGGATCACCCCGAGCGGGAGCGGCTCCTCGCCGGTCCGGTACGGGGTGAGCACCAGCAGCTCGCCGTCGAAGACCCCGGCCGCCGCCCGGGCCTCGTCGGCGGTGCCGACCGCCAGCAGCTCGGTGCCCAGCCGGTTCGCCTCCTCGGCCAGCCGGGAGTTGCCGAGCCCGTAGCCGTTGCCCTTGGCCACCGGCACCAGGCCGGGGAACTCGCCCAGCACGGACTGCTGGTGGGCCCGCCATCTGGCGGTGTCCAGATACAACGACAAGGTCATTGGCTTCTCCCCGAGGGTGTGACGGTCGGTCAGCGGCGGGACATGTAGATGTCCAGCGCCTTGTGCAGCAGCTTGTTGAGCGGGAAGTCCCACTCGCCGACGTACTCGGCGGCCTGGCCGCCGGTGCCGACCTTGAACTGGATCAGCCCGAACAGGTGGTCGTCCTCGTCCAGCGTGTCGCTGATCCCGCGCAGGTCGTAGATGCTCCCGCCGAGGGCGTAGGAGTCCCGCATCATCCGCCACTGGATCGCGTTGGACGGCTTGACCTCGCGCTTGTGGTCGGCCGAGGCGCCGTAGGAGTACCAGACGTGCTCACCGACCGTCAGCATGGTGGTGGCGGCCAGCGGTTCACCCTCGTGGTACGCCAGGTAGAGCCGCATCCGGTTCGGGTCCTCGGCGGTGAGCGCCGTCCACATCCGCTGGAAGTAGGAGAGCGGACGGGGGGTGAAGTGGTCGCGTTCGGCGGTCACCACGTACAGCTTGTGGAAGACCGCGAGATCCTCGTAGCCGCCCTGGACCACCTCGACGCCGCTCTTCTCGGCCTTCTTGATGTTGCGGCGCCAGAGCTGGTTGAAGCCCTTCTGCACGTCGTCCAGCGAGCGGTTGGCCAGCGGGACCTGGAACACGTACCGGGGCTGCACGTCGCCGAAGCCCGCCCCGCCGTCCTCGCCCTGCAACCAGCCGGACTTGCGCAGCCGCTCGGCCAGCTCGAAGGCGCGCGGCTCGTACCAGTCCGGCTCCAGGTCGCGCAGGCGCTTGGCCTGCTTGCCCGCGATCGCCTCCTTGATGGTGGGCGCGTTCCACCGGCGGATCACCACCGGGGGGCCCATCTTCACCGAGAAGGCGCCCTGCGACTTGAGGTGCGCCAGCATCGGGTCGAGCCACTGGCCCAGATCCCGGTCGAACCAGTCGATCACCGGGCCCTCGGGCAGGTAGGCCAGGTAGCGCTTCAGCTTGGGCAGCTGGCGGTAGAGCACCAGGCCGGCCCCGACCAGCTGGTCGGTCTCGTCGATCCAGCCGATGCTCTCGGTGCGCCACTCGGACTTGACCTCGCCCCAGGACGGCACCTGCATGTGGCTGGCAGACGGGCGCGTCCGGATGAAAGCCAGGTGTTCCTCGCGGGTGATCGTCCTCAGGCGCAGGCTCATGCTGGGGTGCTCCTTCTGGGTCGGCCGGTCCAGGGGTGACCCTATCGCCCGAATGGTCCGTTTCTGGCTCGGCTGCCCGCGTCCGTCGGAGCGCATGGTGGCGCCCCCGTCGCAAGCGGTGCACAGGTATGGACGCGACGGGGGCGCCGGAAGTTACGCGCGGCGCGGGAATCGCCTTCGACGAGTCAGCGCGCGGGGCCGGTCACGCGCCCCCGTAGAGGCCGCCGTGGGCCATTCCCAGATAGAAGCCGAACCCGGCCATGACGAGCGAGACCATCAGCACGAACCGCTCCGCCGTGGTGACCGAGATGAACTGGCCCCAGAGCGCGATCGGGATGCCGAAGAGCCCGGCCCAGGAACTGATCAGGTGCAGGTTGTCGAAGAACGCCGTGGTGAAGGCCAACAGACCGAGCACCGCGGCGATGCCGGCCAGCGTGTTCTCCCGCGGATGCGGGTGGCCGTCGGTGTTGAGGGTGAACGGCGGAGTGTGGCGGACGGTCTGAGCCATGGAGCCCACCTCCTGGTGGAAGAGCCGTTCTGTCCAGATTGCGGCGATTGGGTGGTGGATCACAACCCGTATGCAATTTGCCCCTTAAATTTTGTTGGGCCGTACGGGTGCGGGTAGGCTGTGCGGTCTGCACTGGTGTAGTTGTGCCCCCGTCTGCCCTTCACCGGGCTGGGGGCCGGTTGTCAGTGCCGAGGGCTACGTTCTCGGTACGGCGGCCACCACATCGGTGCCGACGCTGCACAACCCTCCTGCCACGGAGAGACCGTGGCCGCTGAGTCCAAAGGAGGTGGGTTACCCATGCGTCACTACGAGCTGATGCTCATCCTCGACCCTTCGGTCGAGGAGCGCGCTGTCGCCCCGCTGATCGAGAACTTCCTCAACGTTGTCCGCACTGGTGGCGGCAAGGTCGAGAAGATCGACACCTGGGGTCGTCGTCGCCTGGCGTACGAGATCAACAAGCAGTCCGAGGGCATCTACTCGGTCATCGACCTCAAGGCCACGCCTGAGGTCGTCAAGGAGCTCGACCGCCAGCTCAGCCTGAGCGAGTCGGTTCTGCGGACCAAGGTCCTGCGCCCGGACACCCACTGAGCCACTTCCTGACGCCCTAGGCGTCAGGTGGGCTCACATCCGCTGTTTCACGTGAAACAGCGGATGAGCACCGCAGAACTTCTTTCCGAGAGGTCACCACCACCATGGCAGGCGAGACCGTCATTACCCTCGTCGGCAATCTCGTCGACGACCCCGAGCTGCGCTTCACCCCGTCGGGTGCGGCGGTCGCGAAGTTCCGTATCGCGTCCACCCCGCGCACCTTCGACCGTCAGACGAACGAGTGGAAGGACGGCGAGAGCCTCTTCCTCACGTGCAACGTCTGGCGTCAGCCGGCGGAGAACGTGGCCGAGTCGCTGCAGCGCGGCATGCGCGTGATCGTGCAGGGCCGACTGCGCCAGCGGTCTTACGAGACCAAGGAAGGCGAGAAGCGGACGGTCTTCGAGGTCGAGGTCGACGAGGTCGGTCCCAGCCTGCGTTCGGCGACCGCCAAGGTCACCCGCGCCAACCGCTCCGGCGGTACCGGCGGCGGCGGTGGCTTCGGTGGCGGCGGCCAGCAGGGTGGCTCCGGCGGCCAGGGCGGTTCCTGGGGCGGCTCCGGCGGCCAGCAGGGTGGCGGCGGCAACTGGGGTGGCAACTCCGGTGGTGGCCAGTCCGCTCCGTCCGACGACCCGTGGGCTTCCAGCGCTCCGGCTCCTGGTGGAAACCAGGGTGGCGGTGGCGGTGGCGGTTGGGGTGCCCCGGCCGGTGGCGGCTTCTCGGAAGAGCCTCCGTTCTAAAGCGGTGCGTACCGGGCCCTCAGAAGCCCGGTCATGCTGACAGATTTCGTAATCACAGGAGCACATGATGGCGAAGCCGCCTGCTCGCAAGCCTAAGAAGAAGGTTTGCGTCTTCTGCAAGGACAAGGTCAACTACGTTGACTACAAGGACACGAACTTGCTCCGCAAGTTCATCTCCGACCGCGGGAAGATCCGCGCCCGCCGGGTCACCGGCAACTGCACCCAGCACCAGCGCGACGTCGCCACGGCCGTGAAGAACAGCCGTGAGATGGCGCTGCTGCCCTACACCTCCACCACGCGCTAAGAGAGGGTGACCGAAGAATGAAGATCATCCTCACTCACGAGGTCCCCGGCCTCGGCAGTGCCGGTGAGGTCGTCGAGGTCAAGGACGGCTACGCCCGTAACTACCTGGTCCCGCGTGGCTTTGCCATCCGCTGGACCAAGGGCGGCCAGAAGGACGTGGACGCGATCCGTCGCGCCCGCAAGATCCACTCGATCCAGACCCTCGAGGCCGCGACTGCGGTCAAGGGTCAGCTCGAGGGCCTTCAGGTCCAGCTGGCCGTTCGCTCCGGCGACGCCGGCCGCCTCTTCGGCTCGGTGACCCAGGCCGACGTCGTGGCTGCCGTCAAGGCTGCCGGCGGCCCGGCCGTGGACAAGCGCGCTGTCGCGATCGCCTCGCCGATCAAGACCGTGGGCACCCACAAGGTCTCGGTCAAGCTGCACGCCGACGTCCAGGCCAACCTCGACGTCGCCGTCGTCGCTGCCTGAGCCACGCTGTAGCACCGAACGGCCCGGTTCCCCCTCGGGGGAGCCGGGCCGTTCTGCGTTCGGGCCCCGCGTCCGTGCTCAGCCGCGGACGGCTCCGGTGACCAGCCAGTACCCGGTCCTGACCCGGAGGCAGAGGAAGGCGGCCCGGCACAGCATGAACAGGTTCATCGCCCACCAGAGCGCCGCCAGCCCGCCGTCCAGGGCCGGGACCAGCAGGGCCACCGGGGCGAACACCACGAAGGTGGCGACGCCCGCCCAGGCCAGGTAGCGGCCGTCCCCGGCACCCATCAGCACCCCGTCCAGGACGAACACCACCCCGGCCACCGGCTCGGTCAGCGCCACCAGCAGCAGGACGTCCGAGAGCTGCTGCCGGACCACCGGGTCGGTGCTGAACAGCGGCACGTACAGCGGGCGGGTCAGCACCAGCAGCAGCCCGAGCAGCACCCCCACCAGCAGGCCCCACTCGATCATCCGGCGGGTGGCCGCCCGGGTGCCCGGTACGTCGGCGGCGCCCAGGTAGCGGCCGATGATGGCCTGCCCGGCGATCGCGATCGCGTCCAGCACGAAGGCCAGGAACACCCAGATGGTCATCGCGATCTGATGGGCCGCCACCTCCACGTCGCCGAGCGTGGCGGCCACCGCGGTGGCGACCATCAGCACCCCGCGCAGACTGAGCGTGCGGACCAGCAGTGGCCCGCCCGCCCTGGCGCAGGCGCGGATGCCTGGCAGGTCGGGCCGCAGCCCCGCACCCTCCCGGCGGGCGCCCCTGACCACCACGAGCACGTACACCGCGGCCATCCCGGTCTGCGCCAGCACGGTGCCCCAGGCCGAGCCCGCGACGCCCAGCCCGGCGCCGTACACCAGGCCGATGTTCAGCAGCAGGTTGGCCGCGAAGCCGGCGATCGCCACCCGGAGCGGGGTACGGGTGTCCTGCAGGCCGCGCAGGACGCCGGTGGCGGCCAGCACCAGCAGGACCGCCGGGATGCCCAGGGCGCTGATCCGCAGATACGTGACGGCGTACGGGGCGGCGGTGGCCGAGGCGCCGAGCGCGTCCACCGCCTGTGGGGCGAACGGGATGGTGAGTGCCACCACGCCGACCGACAGCAGCAGCGCCAGCCAGATCCCGTCGATGCCCTGCTGGACGGCGGCCCGGCGGTCGCCGGCCCCGATCCGGCGGGCCACCGCGGCGGTGGTCGCGTACGCCAGGAAGACGAACACGCCGGTGACGGTGGAGAGTACGGCGCTGGCGATGCCGAGACCGGCCAGCTGGGCGGTGCCGAGGTGGCCGACAATGGCCGAGTCGGCCATCAGGAAGAGCGGTTCGGCGACCAGGGCGCCGAACGCGGGGACCGCCAGCGCGAGGATCTCCCGGTCGTGTCGGCGGCGGGTGGCTGTGGCGGGTTTCATTCCAGCAAGGCTACTCATCCACAGGTAATGGCCGCAAGACTCATTGATCTATTACTCGAAACGCTGAGCGAGTGGTCGGGTGGGGCCGCCGGGCCGCCGTCCGGGCGGTTGTGTGAAGAATTTCTCATGCACAGCCGCCGCGATTGATCATTGCAGGTCAGAGCCAGTGTGATGAACAGCTCTAAGGGTTGTCCACAGCCGGGTCCACAGACTTGTGCACAGGATTGCGGGAGTTCTCCACAGGTATGGGCCCGTCGTCCACATGCCCTGTGGATAACCATCTTGGCCGATCGGCACCCGGCGCCTTAGCGTTGGTCGCTCTCGGGCGATTTGTCGGTGCGGTGGCGTAAGAAGGAGGACCACCCCCATTCGCTCCGCCTGGCATCAACTCGCACCACTCGCTGATCGGGGAAGACGCGTGACCGGCCCCCAGTACGACGACCACGACGCCCCTCCGCCGGAGGACGACTGGCAGCCGTCCGACGACGCCTTCCCGCCGGGCCCGGCGGACTTCCCGGACGGCCCGGGTGACCGGCTGCCGGTCACCCGCAAGAGCGAGGGTGGCGGGGGCGGCAACTTCGGCAAGGGCTCCTTCCAGCGCGGTGGCAAGCGCAAGGACTCCGCCGGCTCCGGCTCGGACTCGGCCGAGGACCGGGCCGGCACGGACGCCTTCGAGCGGGTGCCGCCGCAGGACCTCGCGGCCGAACAGTCCGTGCTCGGCGGCATGCTGCTCTCCAAGGACGCCATCGCCGACGTGGTCGAGGTGCTCAAGCCGCACGACTACTACCGCCCGGCCCACGAGCTGGTCCACAGCGCCATCCTCGACCTCTACGCCCGCGGCGAGCCGGCCGACCCGATCACCGTCGCCAGCGAGCTCACCAAGCGCGGCGAGCTCACCCGGGTCGGTGGCCCCGGCTACCTGCACACCCTGGTCAACTCCGTTCCGACGGCGGCCAACGCCGAGTACTACGCCGAGATCGTCCACGAGCGCGCCGTGCTCCGCCGGCTGGTCGAGGCCGGCACCCGGATCGCCGGCATGGGCTACGCCGCCGAGGGAGACGTCGACGAGATCGTCAACGCCGCCCAGGCCGAGATCTACGCCGTCACCGAGCAGCGCACCAGCGAGGACTACGCCCCGCTCGCCGACATCATGGAGGGCGCCCTCGACGAGATCGAGGCGATCGGCTCCCGCCAGGGCCAGATGTCCGGCGTCCCCACCGGCTTCGCCGACCTGGACGCCCTCACCAACGGCCTGCACCCGGGCCAGATGATCGTCATCGCGGCCCGACCGGCGATGGGAAAGTCGACTCTGGCACTGGACTTCTCCCGGGCCTGTTCGATCACCAACGGCCTGCCCAGCGTGATCTTCTCGCTCGAAATGGGGCGCAACGAGATCGCGATGCGTCTGCTCTCGGCCGAGGCGCGGGTGGCTCTGCACCACATGCGGTCCGGCAACATGACCGACGACGACTGGACCAGGGTGGCCCGCCGGATGCCGGACGTGACGGCGGCGCCGCTCTTCATCGACGACTCGCCGAACCTGTCGATGATGGAGATCCGGGCCAAGTGCCGCCGGCTGAAGCAGCGTCAGGACCTCAAGCTGGTGGTCATCGACTACCTCCAGCTGATGCAGGCCGGTGGCTCCCGTCGGGCCGAGAGCCGGCAGCAGGAAGTCTCCGACATGTCCCGAAACCTCAAGCTGCTGGCCAAGGAGCTCGAGGTCCCGGTCATCGCGCTCTCCCAGCTGAACCGTGGCCCCGAGCAGCGCACCGACAAGAAGCCGATGGTCTCCGACCTCCGCGAGTCCGGCTCGATCGAGCAGGACGCCGACATGGTCATCCTGCTGCACCGCGAGGACGCCTACGAGAAGGAGTCCCCCCGGGCCGGCGAGGCCGACCTGATCGTCGCCAAGCACCGTAACGGCCCCACCGCCACCATCACGGTCGCCTTCCAGGGCCACTACTCCCGCTTCGTCGACATGACCCGGGACGTGACCTGACCTGGGGGTTATCGAATCCCGTCGGCAGTACCGCCGGAGGGCGCTCCGGGTTTCGTGTGGAGGATCTCGCGGGCCTGCTCCGCGGCGCGGGCGGTGCTCTCGCTGACGAAGTCGAGAAAGCGGGCGATGTTCTCGAGGCGGGTGGCGGCCGGGGTGCCGGGGACGAGGACGGCGACGCCCTGCCGTGCGGTCTCGACGATGTGGGCGGTACTGCGGGCGGCGGCGATCATCGACTGGTACCAGATGTCGTCGTCGACGACGTAGCGCTCGCGGCGGCGTTCGTCGCGTTCCCGACGGACGAGGCCCTGGCTGTCCAGGAACGTGATCGCCTTCGAGATGGACGCCGGGCTGACCTGGAGGCGCTGGACGAGTTCGGACGCGGTGAGGCTGCCCGCGTCGGCGAGGGTGAGGCAGGTCAGCACCCGGGACATCATCTTGGGCATGCCGGACGCCATCAGGACGGTGGTGAACGTCTCCTCGTACTCCTGCACGGCCCCGGGGTCGCGCCCGTAGGCCGGCGGGGGCGTCTGTGGCCCTCGGGGAGTGGCCAGGCCGCGCCGGTGGGTGCGGCGCTCGGTGGCGCGGTGGGCCAGGTCGGCGCGGTAGGCGGTGGGGCCGCCGTTGCGCAGCACCTCGCGCGTGATCGTAGAGGTGGGGCGGTCGAGGCGTCTGGCGATCTCCGCGTAGGCGAGGCCGTCGGCCATCCCCAGCGCGATCTGCTGGCGTTCCGGCTGGGTGAGCCTGCCTCCCGGCATCGCGATCTCCTTCGTGGTCCGTGGTGTCCCGAGTATAGCGTTCGCTTTCATTTCATTGCAACGGACGGAGTGACTGTCGTTGCATTTGGCTTGAGGCTGCCGCAACGATTTTGTGGCTTTTACCTGCGATGATGCTGTTTTTACGCAATGAGGTTGTTGCCGAGCTTTGGAATGCAACGTAGCTTTTCACTCATCCGAAACAGCGAGTCACAGGAGAGCACGATGCAGAAGTTCGCCACCCCCGCCCCGATCTCCGCCGTCCTGGACATCCCCGCCGGGCGCATCCGGTTCATCGCCGCCGACCGGGCCGACACCACGGTCGAGATCCTGCCCGCGGACGCCTCCAAGGGCCGCGACGTGAAGGCGGCGGAGCAGACCACGGTCGAGTACGCCGACGGCATCCTGCGCATCGGGTACCCGGCGGCCAAGAATCAGGTCCTCGGCGCCTCCGGATCCGTCGAGGTGACCGTCCAACTGCCCGCCGGCTCCCGCATCGAGGCCAAGGCCGCCAGCGCCGAACTCCGCGGCGTGGGACGCCTCGGCGACGTCACCTACGAGAGCGCGCACGGCACGGTCAAGCTCGACGAGACCGCCGGCGCCACCCTCACCCTCCTCGCCGGCGACATCTCCGTCGGCCGCCTCGACGGCCCCGCGCAGATCAGCACCCAGAAGGGCGACCTCCAGATCACCGAAGCCACCCACGGCACCCTCACGCTCCGCACCGAGTACGGCGACATCTCGGTCGGTGCCGCCCGCGGCGTCGCCGCCTCCCTGGACGCCGGCACCGCCTACGGCCGGACCCACAACGCGCTCAGGAACGCCGAAGGCACCGCCACGCTCACCATCCACGCGACCACCGCCTACGGCAACATCACCGCCCGCAGCCTCTGAAGGAGCCGCCCCGGACTAGCGCCTCGGGCCCCGGACGGCGTAGGCCGTGATGCCGGCGACGGCCAGGACGAGGGCCGTCCAGGTGCCGGTCACCGCGCCGGGCGGCAGCAGCAGCCAGGTCAGCACCTGGGTCGCCGTATCCGTCGCGGGCGGGACGACGAAGGAGAACGACAACCACGCGAACGGCAGCATCCACGCGTACTTCTGCCCGCAGCAGGCCGCCCCGAGGGCGACGAGTCCCATCAGCCCCGCGGTGTTGCGCACGACGAAGGCGGGGGAGACCAGCTGGCCACCCATGGTCTGCACCGCCAGCAGCACCGCGCCGACGAGTACGCCGCAGAGCAGCACATGCGCGGCCCTGCGGGGCATCCAGCGGATCGCGGCGGTCCGGTCCAGTCCGAGGTCCTGCCCGCCGAGTCCGACCGAGACCGCGGTCGCTCCTGCGGCGAGGACGATCGTGGACAGCCGCGGATCTGCCGGCCCGCCGCCGCCGATCCGGGCGAGTGCCCAGACCGCCACCGCGCTGGTCACCACCACGGCGAGTGAGGCGGGGGCCTGCCGCGAGCGCGCGTACAGCGTCAGCCACCTCACCGGGACGCACCGCCGGTCAGCGCGTCGAGCGGGTTGCCCGAGCAGGAGACCGCGGCGGTGTGCATCGCGATGATCCGCAGTTGCTGCTCCGGCCGGGGCAGTGCGGTGAACAGCTCCCACACCGGGCGGGCCGCGGCGGCCTGGTCGCTCGTGGCGTGCATGGTCCCGTCGAGTGGCCGGAGGTCCTCGCCGAGGGCCCAGGCTGCCCCGATGCTCTGTGCGGCGGCATCCGAGATCGTGCCACTCTCGGTGGTGCTGCGTGGGTGGCAGATCGGGGCGATGCCCTGGGCGACCAGGGCCCGGGTCAGCCGCTCGCCCTCGGCGGCGCCGATCATGTCGTCGCCGAAGTCGACGAGTACGGAGTCGCGCGACCGTTCCGGTGTGTCACCGAGCGCCCGCAGGGCGGTGTTCTCGTGGATGGTGAGGGGCGCCTGGTCGCCCAGGGTGTCGCGCAGCAGGCGCAGCGCCTCCCGGCCGGGACCCGCCAGGCCGTCGAGCCGGGCCTGTCGGGCCCTCGTCACGCACACCGGTCCGTCGCACACCTGCGCTGCGGCGGCCCGGTCGACGACGTACGAGTCGCGCGGGTCGGCCGGGAGCAGGAGCAGGGCGACGGACCCGCCCGCCAGCAGGGGGGTGAGGGCGAGCAGCCGGGCGCGCGGGGTGGCGGCGGCCAGCAGCGCGAGGCCCGTCGCGGCCAGGCCGAGCAGCCAGAGCGTCTGCCCGAGGTGCACGGGGACGGACAGCGTGAGGAGCGTCTGGCGTACCTCCGACACCGCCGGCATCAGCAGCGAGAGACGGGTCGGCGCGGCGGAGGTCGGCACCGCGGCGTCCGTGGTCTGCCGCAGGAGGTTGGTGAACAGGAAGGCGCCCACGGCCAGTGCGGGCGGGGTGAGGACGGAGGGCAGGGTGCGTGCGACCCCCATGCCCAGGACAGCCCCGGCGCCCAGCGCGAGTGCCCCCACCAGCGAGATGGGCAGCCAGCCGAGGTGGGTGTACGCGGCGTCGCCGGCGAGCACCTGCACCGCGCCCAGCAGGACGAGCAGCCCGAAGGCCGAGGCCAGCGCGAAGGCCGTCGTGCCTGCCAGGGCGGCTGCGCGGTGCCGTGCGGGCCGTGGGGTGCTGGTCAGCAGTTCGGACATCCTCGAGCGGTGGTCGCGCAGCCCCTGGAGCGCCCCGAGTCCGATCGCGAGCGGCCACAGGAAGATCAGCAGGAAGCGGGTCCAGAGGGCCATGGAGGTCCACTGGGCCGTCCACAGCACGGTGCCCTTCCCCCACGGCCCGGAGATGAGATGCAGGAACGCGAGCGCGGCCGCCAGCACGACGAGAACGGCCCACGGGGCGCCGGACCGCCTCAGTTCGATGCGCAGGATACGGAGGTTCACCAGGCGCCCCTCGTCCGTACCGGGCCGGCCAGCAGGGCCGAGTAGCCGCGTTCCAGCGGGCTGTCGCCCACGTGTTCCGGGCCGCCCGCCGCGGCCAGCTCGTCCGGGGTGCCCTGGAAGACCAGCCGGCCCTCGGCGAGGAGCACCACGTCGGTGCAGGCGGCGGCCACGTCCTCGACCAGGTGGGTCGAGACGACCACGCAGGCGTCCGTGCCCAGCTCCTGGAGCAGTTCGCGGAAGCGCAGCCGCTGCGCCGGGTCCAGGCCGGCCGTCGGCTCGTCCAGCAGCAGGATCGGCGGGTCGTTGACGATGGCCTGGGCGATGCCGGCCCGCCGCAGCATCCCGCCCGACAGGGCCTTCATCCTTTCGTCGGCACGGTCGGCCAGGCCGACCCGCTCCACGGCGCGCTGCACCGCTGCGGGGATGTCCGCCGTGGGCATCTCCTTCAGCCAGGCCATGTACTCGACGAACTCGCGCACGGTGAAGCGCTTGTAGTAGCCGAACTCCTGCGGCAGGTAGCCGATCCGGCGGCGCACCGCACGGTGCTCGCCCGGCCCGCCCGCGGACTCCCCGAGCAGCTCCAGCTCGCCTCCGGCAGGGCGCAGCACGGTGGCCAGTGCCCGGATGAGGGTGGTCTTGCCCGCGCCGTTGGGACCGAGCAGACCGTGTACGCCGGTGCCCAGCGACAGGTCGAGCCCGTCGACGGCCATCCGGTTCCTGCCGACCCTGACCTGCAGCCCGGTCGCCCGGATCTCCCAGGCGTAGGTCGTGGGGGCGATGTCGGCCCTGCTTACTACGGGCATCGTGCGCGTCCTCTTCTCGCGGGGGTTCAGGAGGTTCATCGGTGGGCTCCCAGCGCGGCGTACGCGCCCCGGCGGGCGATCACGACGCCCACGCCGAGCGCGAGGATCAGCCCCCACACCGGCAGGCCCTCCAGCTGCAGGGCGACGGCCGTCCGGCTGGTGGCCAGGGTCGGTGCCACCATCACAGCGGCCCAGGCGGCCACCAGGGCGAGGGCGGCGCGGGTCACGCCGATCACCACGCCGAGCGCCAGGGTCATCGAGGTGAAGGCCAGGCAGGGCAGCAGCCACTGGGCGGCCGTCACCCCGGTCGCCCATCCCCCCGCCAGCAGCGTGGGGATCACCACGGCGAGTACGGAGGCGGTGCGTCGCAGCACCAGCTGCAGCCCCGCCCTCGGGGTGGCGGCCGTCAGCTCGTACGCCGGGTCCAGGCCGCGCGACCACGAGGCCGCCACGCCGCACACGGGCAGGACGGGGGCGAGCAGCAGCAGCAGGGACACCTGGCCGGAGCCGGGGCCCGCCAGGTCCAGCAGCAGGGCGAGCAGCGTCACGGCCAGGATCATGGCCAGCCACGGCGTCATGGCGGGCGTCGTCCACGCCGACAGCCGCGACCGGAGGCGGCGCGGCGGCGCCGGGACGGCCGTCGCCAGCTGGTGTTCGAGATCGGACCAGACGGCCTCGGTCAGTGCGGCCATGGCGGGTGCCTCGGCCGTGACGGCGGCCGACAGCCGGTCACGGCAGAGCCGGCATCCCTCCAGATGGGCCTCCAGGGCCCAGACCTCGTCCGCGCCGAGGTCCGTCTCGCCGCGCGCGTACCCGTCGATGAGCCGTGCCGACGCGTGTTCCACGTTCATGCCAGCGTCTCCCGCATCGCGTTCCGGGCCCGGCGGGCGCGGGTCTTGACCGTTCCCTCGGGCAGTCCGAGCAGGACGGCGGTCTCCCGGACGGACAGTCCGTCCAGCACCATGGCCTGCAGTACCGCTCTGAGCTCCGGCGCGAGGCGCCGCAGGGCGTCCCCGACATCACCGCCGACGGTCGCCACCAGCGCCTCCTCCTCGGCCGCGGGCGCCACGGGGGACGGAGCGGCGGCGGGCGGCGGCTCCGCGTGGTGGGCCCTGCGCCGGAACGCGTCGACGAGGCGGCGGGCCGCGATCGTCCACAGCCAGCCGACGGCCGTTCCGCCGGCCGGGCTCCCGGCGAAGGAGCCCGCGGCCCGCCACACCGCCAGGTACGTCTCCTGCATGACCTCGGCGACGATCTGCTGATCGGCGCAGCGGCGGCGCAGCCGTACCGCCAGCCAGGGCGACGTGCGCCGGTAGAGCTCCTCGAAGGCGGCCCGGTCGCCCCGGGCCACCCGCCGTAGCAGGTGCTCCTCGTCCAGTTCCTGCGGCGCTGCCGCCCCAACCCGTTTCACACCTGCTAGACGCCCGGCGGAGGCGCCGGGTTTTCCCCGAGGGGTGATCCGGGTCACATGCGGACCTGCTGCCGCGTGGCGAGCCGGCTGTCCCGGTGCGGGGCGATCAGGTCGGCGATGGCGTCGTAGCCGGCCTCGGCGGGGTGGGCGTCGTCAGGGGTGCGGGCGGCCAGCTGGCCGGCTGTCCGGCATTTCGCTGCTCGGACAGGGCGTTCAACGGCTCACAGCGTGACGGTGGCCCGGAAGACGGTGGTGCCGGAGCCGGTCAGCACGGTCTCGGTGCCCGTCCCGGGGAGGAACGCGGACTGGCCGCGGTCCAGGGTGAGCACCGTGCCGTCGGCGGCGGTGAGTTGGGCGCTGCCCTGGGTGCAG
This sequence comes from Kitasatospora sp. P5_F3, assembly GCF_054049135.1. Classification (NCBI taxonomy): domain Bacteria; kingdom Bacillati; phylum Actinomycetota; class Actinomycetes; order Kitasatosporales; family Streptomycetaceae; genus Kitasatospora; species Kitasatospora sp. P5_F3. The sequence goes on from NZ_JBFUMY010000067.1 coordinate 33,500, forward strand.
AGCAGGATCTGCGGGGCCCGGCCGTCGAGCACCCGGGCCGCCCCGGCGAGTACGAACCGGGACAGCCGGAACTCGTCGATCGGTACGGGGTAGAGCTCCTCGCCGTTGGAGTCGGCGGTCGGCCGCAGTACTTCCGGGCGGCCGGCCCGGAAGTCGACCACCCGGAGCAGCTCGGCCACGTCCACGTGCTTGGGCGTCAGCCCGCAGCGCAGCACGTTGTCGGAGTTGGCCATGATCTCCGTGCCGGTCCCTCGCAGATACCCGTGCGGGAGCCCGGCGCCCAGGTAGAGCGCCTCGCCCGGCTGGAGGAGGAAGTGGTTCAGCAGCAGGCCGATGAGCAGCCCGGTGTCCCCGGGGAACTCCCGGGCGGCGAAGGCGTATCCGGCGAACTGCCCGGTCGGGTCGTCGGTCGCGGCGGCCCGCTCGATCGCGGCGGCGGTGGCCGCCACGACGGCGGCGGCGCTCGGGCCGGTCATCGACAGGATGCCGGCGACCGCCTCGCTCAGCGCCTCCGACTCCGGCTTGTTGCGCAGCAGTTGGACCAGGGGCGTCAGCTCGGGCACGTCCAGCGAAGCCAGCAGGTCGGCCGCCTCGGCCGGTTGCCGGAAGCCGCACAGGCCCTCGAACTCGTCCAGCGCGCAGATGAGTTCGGGCTTGTGATTGGCGTCCCGGTAGTTGCGCTCCGGGGCGTCCAGCAGGATGCCCCTGGCCTCCTCGGCGGCGAAGCCCGCGGTGGCCTGGGCCAGGGTGGGGTGCGCCTGGATGGAGAGCGGCGCCCCGGCCGCCAGCACCTTGAACAGGAACGGCAGGGCCGGCCCGAACCTGGCCACCGTCTCGGCCCCCAACTCGCCCTGCGGGTCGGCCTCGATCAGCTCGTCCAGGGCACGCGGGCCACCGCCCCGGTCGACCCGGGACGGGGCGCTCGGGTGGGCGCCCATCCAGAGTTCGGCCTGTGGTTCGCCGGTCGCCTCGACACCCAGCAACTCGGGAATCGTGGTGACCGACCCCCAGGCATAGGGGCGGACGGTGTTGGCGAGCCGGTCCATGGGCACGTCCTGTTCGCTCTCGTACGGGAGTGGACCCGACCCTAACCGACCCGCTTCTGCGCGAGCGGTCCGGTGGGCCGGCCGGGGGTGGGGGTGGGGGTGTCAGGTGCGGATGAGGGTGAGGACGGTGTCGCGGATGGTGGTCATGGTGGTGGGGTCGTTGGCTTCGACGTTGAGGCGTAGGAGGGGTTCGGTGTTGGAGG
>NZ_JBFUMY010000068.1:0-21540 GCF_054049135.1 Kitasatospora sp. P5_F3
GGACGGGCCCGTCCGGGTGCCCCTGGGCGGCGTGGGCTGCCCCTTGGTGTACGTGGTCGGCTGCGAGAAACCGGCCGGGGCCAGCTGCTGCGCGGGCGGCTGCGGCGCCGAGCCGTACCCGCCGCCACCGCCGGAGGCGACCGGCGGCATCAGCGAGGTCGAGGCGGCCGACTCACCCGCTACCGGGGGCGCCCCGGCAGGGCGCGGCGGCACCCCGGGCAGTCCACCGGTCGCGCCGCCGACTCCACCGTACGAACTGCCGCCCGGCAGTCCGCCCCCGGCACCGCCCGCAGCACCCGTGGCTCCACTCACCCTGGTCCTCCCGCAACTCACCCAGCAGGTCGGGTGGTCTTCCGCCCTGCTCGTTTCAACTGCTCCAGCGCCCGGCCGGATTGCCCGGTACTGGTCAGTGGCCGGTGCCCGTCCGCAAGGGTCGGGCACCGGCCACCAGGGCTTGCGATCAGGCCTGTTCGGCCACGTCGTCAGCCGTGGTCACATCGTCGGCGGCCACGGAGGTGTCGGGGGCAGTGCCCTCCTCCTCCAGGACCTCCTCGTCGTCCGCCTCCGCGTTGCGGGCCATGCCCACCACCGCGTCGCGCTTTCCGAGGTTGATCAGTTGGACGCCCATCGTGTCACGTCCGGTTTCACGAACTCCGGAAACCCTGGTCCGGATGACACCACCCGAGAGGGTGATCGCCATGATCTCGTCGGTCTCCTCGACCACCAGGGCGCCGACCAGCGAGCCCCGCCCCTCGACGATCTTCGCCGCCTTGGTGCCGAAACCGCCCCGGCCCTGGACACGGTACTCGTCCACGCCGGTGCGCTTCGCGTACCCACCGTCGGTGGCCGTGAAGACGAAGGTGCCGGGCCGGACCACGTTCATCGAGAGCAGCTCGTCGTCCTCGCGGAACGCCATGCCCTTCACCCCGGAGGTGGCCCGGCTCATCGGCCGGAGCGCCTCGTCGGTCGCGGTGAACCGGATCGACTGGGCCTTCCTCGACACCAGCAGCAGGTCGTCCTCGGCGGAGACCAGCTCGGCGCCGATCAGCTCGTCGTCCCGGCCGTCCTCGATCTCCCGGAGGTTGATCGCGATCAGACCGCCGGAGCGCGGCGAGTCGTAGTCCTTGAGCGGGGTCTTCTTCACCAGGCCGCCCCGGGTGGCCAGCACCAGGTAGGGCTTGTCCTCGTAGGTGCGGACCGCCATCACCTGGGTGATGTGCTCCTCCGGCTGGAAGGCCAGCAGGTTGGCCACGTGCTGGCCGCGGGCGTCCCGGCCGGCGTCGGGCAGCTCGTAGCCCTTGGCCCGGTAGACCCGGCCCTTGTTGGTGAAGAACAGGATCCAGTTGTGCGTGGTGGTCACGAAGAAGTGGTCGACCAGGTCGTCCTGCTTCAGCTGCGCACCCCGGACGCCCTTGCCGCCGCGCTTCTGCGAGCGGTAGAGGTCCGACCGGGTGCGCTTGACGTAGCCGCCCCGGGTGATCGTGACGACGATGTCCTCTTCGGCGATCAGGTCCTCGACCGACATGTCGCCGTCGAACGGGATCAGCGTGGAACGCCGCTCGTCGCCGTACTTCTCGACGATCGCGGTCAGCTCCTCGGAGATGATCTCGCGCTGGCGGGACGGCGAGGCCAGGATCGCGTTGTACTCGTTGATCTTGGCCTGCAGCTCGTCGTGCTCGCTGAGGATGCGCGCGCTCTCCAGCGCGGCCAGCCTGCGCAGCTGCATCTCGAGGATCGCGTTGGCCTGCAGCTCGTCGATGTCGAGCAGGCCCATCAGGCCGCTGCGGGCCGCGTCCGCACTGTCCGAGGCCCGGATCAGCGCGATCACCGCGTCGATCTGGTCCAGCGCCTTGAGCAGGGCGCGCAGGATGTGCGCGCGCTCCTCGGCCTTGCGCAGCCGGAACGTGGTCCGGCGGACGATGACCTCGACCTGGTGGTTGACCCAGTGCCGGATGAAGGCGTCCAGCGACAGCGTGCGCGGCACCCCGTCGACCAGGGCCAGCATGTTGGCGCCGAAGTTGGTCTGCAGGTCGGTGTGCTTGTAGAGGTTGTTCAGCACCACCTTGGCGACCGCGTCGCGCTTGAGCACGACCACCAGGCGCTGGCCGGTCCGGCTGGAGGACTCGTCCCGGACGTCGGCGATGCCGGCCACCCGGCCGTCCTTGACCAGATCGGCGATCTTCAGCGCCAGGTTGTCCGGGTTCACCTGGTACGGCAGCTCGGTGATCACCAGGCACTGCCGGCCCTGGATCTCCTCGACCTCCACCACCGCGCGCATGGTGATCGAGCCGCGGCCGGTCCGGTACGCGTCCTCGATGCCGCGGCGGCCGACGATCAGCGCACCGGTCGGGAAGTCCGGCGCCTTGATCCGCTCGATCAGCGCCTCCAGCAGCTCCTCGTTGGAGGCGTCCGGGTGCTCCAGCGCCCAGAGCGCGCCGGAGGCGACCTCGCGGAGGTTGTGCGGCGGGATGTTGGTGGCCATGCCGACCGCGATGCCGGTGGCACCGTTGATCAGCAGGTTGGGGATGCGGGCCGGCAGGACGGTCGGCTCCTGCGAGCGGCCGTCGTAGTTGGCGGCGAAGTCGACGGTCTCCTCGTCGATGTCCCGCATCATCTCCATGGCGAGCGGCATCATCTTGCACTCGGTGTACCGCATCGCGGCGGCCGGGTCGTTGCCCGGGGAACCGAAGTTGCCGTTGCCGTCCACCAGGGGCATCCGCAGCGACCAGGGCTGGGCGAGGCGGACCACGGTGTCGTAGATCGAGGTGTCGCCGTGCGGGTGGTAGTTACCCATCACGTCGCCGACCACGCGGGCGCACTTGTAGTAGCCCTTCTCGGGCCGGTAGCCGCCGTCGTACATCGCGTAGAGCACCCGGCGGTGCACCGGCTTGAGGCCGTCGCGCACCTCGGGCAGCGCCCGGCTGACGATCACGCTCATCGCGTAGTCGAGGTACGAGCGCTGCATCTCGGTCTCGAGCTCGATCGGCTCGACCCGGGACACGAAGGTGTCGGTGGAGAGGGTGTCCGGCTGCTCGCCGTCAGGACGGTTTTCGTCGACCACTGCTGGTCAGTTTCCTTTCACGCGGACTGGAGTGTGCTGAGGGTGCGTCACACGTCCAGGAAGCGGACGTCCTTGGCGTTGCGCTGGATGAAGGACCGGCGGGCCTCGACGTCCTCGCCCATCAGGACCGAGAACAGGTCGTCGGCGCGGGCCGCGTCCTCCAGAGTGATCTGCTGGAGCAGCCGGTGCGCCTGGTCCATGGTGGTGATCCGGAGCTCCTCGGCGTTCATCTCGCCGAGACCCTTGAAGCGCTGGATGGCGTCGTCCTTGGGCAGCCGGCGCCCGGCGCCCACACCCGCCGAGATCACCGCGTCGCGCTCGCGGTCCGAGTAGACGTACTCGAAGTCGTCCTTGCCCCACTTGATCTTGTACAGCGGCGGCATCGCCAGGTAGACGTAGCCGCCCTCGACCAGCGGGCGCATGAAGCGGAACAGCAGGGTGAGCAGCAGGGTGCGGATGTGCTGCCCGTCGACGTCGGCGTCCGCCATCAGGACGATCTTGTGATAGCGGAGCTTGGTCTCGTCGTAGTCCTCCTGGATGCCACAGCCGAAGGCCGAGATCAGCGCCTGGACCTCGGTGTTCTGCAGCACCTTGTCGATCCGGGCCTTCTCGACGTTCAGGATCTTGCCGCGGATCGGCAGGATGGCCTGGACCCGGGGGTCACGGCCCTGCTTGGCCGAGCCGCCGGCCGAGTCGCCCTCGACGATGAAGATCTCGCACTCGGACGGGTCCTTGGACTGGCAGTCGCTCAGCTTGCCCGGCAGCGAGGCGGACTCCAGCAGGCCCTTACGGCGCGTCAGGTCACGCGCCTTGCGGGCGGCGACCCGGGCGGTGGCCGCCTGGATCGACTTGCGGATGATGTCCGAGGCCTCGGTGGGGTTACGGTCCAGCCAGTCGTTCAGCTGCTCGTGCACCACCCGCTGGACGAAGGTCTTGACCTCGGTGTTGCCCAGCTTGTCCTTGGTCTGGCCCTCGAACTGCGGCTCGCCGAGCTTGACCGAGATGATCGCGGTCAGACCCTCGCGGATGTCCTCGCCGGAGAGGTTGTCGTCCTTCTCCCGGAGCAGCTTCTTGTCCCGCGCGTAGCGGTTGACCAGGCCGGTCAGCGCGGCGCGGAAGCCCTCCTCGTGGGTACCGCCGCCGTGCGTGTGGATGGTGTTCGCGAACGAGTAGACGCTCTCCGTGTAGGAGCTGTTCCACTGCATCGCGATCTCCACCGAGATCGTCTTCTCCTTGTCCTCCGCCTCGAAGTCGATCACCGAGGGGTGAATGACGTCGCCCTTGCGGGAGTTCAGGTGGGTGACGAAGTCGGCGATGCCGCCGTCGTAGCGGTAGGTGATCGCGAGCGGCTTGCCCTCGTCGTCCGCGTGCTCCGGGCGCTCGTCGGTCAGCGAGATCGACAGGCCCTTGTTCAGGAAGGCCATCTCCTGGAACCGGCGGGAGAGCGTCTCGAAGGAGTAGACCGTGGTCTCGAAGATCTCCGGGTCGGCCCAGAAGGTCACCGTGGTGCCGGTCGTGTCGACGGCCTCGTGCTGGGCCAGCGGCGCGGTCGGTACACCCGACTTGTACTCCTGCGTCCAGCGGGCGCCGTCGGTGAGGATCTCCACCGCCAGGCGGGTGGAGAGCGCGTTCACCACCGAGATGCCGACACCGTGCAGACCGCCGGAGACGGCGTAGCCGCCGCCGCCGAACTTGCCGCCCGCGTGCAGGACCGTCAGCACGACCTCGACGGCGGGCTTGTCCTGGCCCGGCATGATGCCGACCGGAATGCCGCGGCCGTTGTCGGTGACCCGGACGCCGCCGTCGGCCAGGATCGTCACGTCGATGGTGTCGGCGTGCCCCGCCAGCGCCTCGTCGACGGAGTTGTCCACGATCTCCTGCACCAGGTGGTGCAGACCGCGCTCACCGGTCGAGCCGATGTACATGCCGGGGCGCTTGCGGACGGCGTCGAGACCCTCCAGCACCTGGATCGCGTTGGCGTCGTACGCCCCACGAGTGTCGACGGGTGCCGCCTGGTCGGTGGGGTCTGGGGTCTGGCTGGAGTTGCCGGAATCGGCCACGAAGCGCCCTCTCTGGCACAGCGCGGGCCGCGGACCTGCCCATCGGACGGGCGAGCCTGCGACCACGGCGTTTCGACTCGGTTGCTACAAGCAACAGTGTTTGGCTCTCAGTCTACCGGTAGGACTGACATAGATGGCCGTTTGGCAGCCTCAGAAGGCAGATGAGCCGCCCTGAATACCCTCGGGACATGTCCCGATACTCGCCAGGGGGTCTCAGAGCGCTCAAAAGGGCCGTCAGCGGTTCCGGAAGATCGGCTTCCCTTCGGCACCCGGGCTACCCCCAGGTGTCGCCCGGCCCCTTGCTCCCCGGGGCCCGCAGCCGGCCGTACCCGCGCTGCGGTGCGGCCGGCCCCAGCACCTTGATCACCTTGACCGTGCCGTGCCCCAGCTCGTGGTTCAGCCGGGCCACCAACTGACGTGCCAACAGCCTGAGTTGGGTGGCCCACGCGGTCGAGTCGCACTGCACGGTGAGCACCGCCTCCGCCTCCGCGTACTCCTTCGGCACACAGTGCGCCGCGATGTCGGGCCCGACGATCTGCGGCCAGCGGCCCATCACCCCGCCCACCGCGGCCGGCGCCTCCCAGCCGCGCTCGGTGATCAGCCGGGTCAGCGCCGCCCCCAGCGGAACCGGATCGCGACCGTCCGCGCGCGCCCCGCTGCGCAGCCCGTGCCGCTTCGCCTCACGCTTCTCGCGGACCTGCTCACCACGCTGCCTGGCCTGCTCCTTCGCCGCGCGCAGTGCGACCCGGGCCAGGTCCACGCCCGAGAGCTCCGGCGTCTCGCCCATGGCGGCACTCCTTTTCCCCAGGCTGTGGATGAAGTTCCCAGAGTACGGCTACGGGGTCAGCCGGGTCACTGTTCCGTCCGCCACTGCGAAGCGGGTGCCGGCCAGCGCCTTCGGTACGTCCTCCGGGACGGCGGCGGTGACCAGCACCTGCTCACCGCCGGCCACCAGTTCGGCCAGCCGGTCCCGGCGGCGGGCGTCCAACTCGGCGAAGACGTCGTCCAGGATCAGCACCGGCTCGCCGCCGTCCGCCTTCAGCAGCTCGTACGAGGCCAGCCGGAGCGCCAGCGCGTACGACCAGGACTCACCGTGGCTGGCGTAGCCCTTGGCGGGCAGCGGGCCGAGCTGCAGGCCCAGCTCGTCGCGGTGCGGGCCGACCAGGGTCAGGCCCCGGGCCACCTCCTGCGGGCGGGCCTGCTGGAGGGCGTCGAGCAGCTGCTGCTCGGCCTCCTCGCGGCTGGTCGGCAGCGCGCCCTCGAAGGAGCTCCGGTACTCCAGCACGGTCTCCCCGCCGCCGGGCGCCAGCTGCTCGTAGGCCTGCGCCACCAACGGCTGCAGGGCGGCCACCAGCTGGAGCCGAAAGGCCGTCAACTCGGCGCCGGCCCGGGCCAGGTGGCTGTCCCAGATCTCCAGTGTGGAGAGGTCCGCGCCCTTGCCGCCGCGGCGGGCCTGGGCGGCGGTCTTCAGCAGGGCGTTGCGCTGCTTGAGCACCCGCTCGTAGTCCTGCCTGACCCCGGCCAGCCGGGGTGCCCGGGCGGTCAGCAGCTCGTCCAGGAAGCGGCGGCGCTCACCCGGGTCGCCCTTCACCAGGGCCAGGTCCTCGGGGGCGAACAGCACGGTGCGGAGCAGGCCGAGCACGTCCCTCGGGCGGACGTTGTCGGAGCGGTTGATCCGGGCCCGGTTGGCCTTGCCCGCGGTGATCTCCAGCTCGACCAGGGTCGACCGGCCGTCCCGCAGGATGCTGGTGCGGATCACCGCCCGCTCGGCGCCGAGCCGGATCAGCGGGGCGTCGGTGGCCACCCGGTGGCTGCCCAGGGTGGCGACGTAGCCGATCGCCTCGACCAGGTTGGTCTTGCCCTGGCCGTTCGGCCCCACGAAGGCCGTCACGCCGGGGTCGAGGGGCACCTCGGCCCCGGCGTACGAACGGAAGTCGGCGAGCGACAGATGCGCGACATGCATGGGTGTGAACTGCGCTCGCCTTCTGGGGAGTTACTTGGACTCGACCGCGTGGCCACCGAACTGGTTGCGGAGCGCGGCGATCATCTTCATCTGCGGGGAGTCGTCCTGCCGGGAGGCGAACCGGGCGAACAGCGAGGCGGTGATCGCGGGCAGCGGCACCGCGTGGTCGATCGCGGCCTCGACCGTCCAGCGGCCCTCACCCGAGTCGGCGGCCCAGCCCTTGAGCTTGGCCAGGTGCTCGTCGTCGTCCAGCGCGCGGACGGCCAGGTCGAGCAGCCAGGAGCGGATCACGGTGCCCTCCTGCCAGCTGCGGAAGACCTCGCGCACGTCGGTGACCTCGGGGGCCGCCTCCAGCAGCTCCCAGCCCTCGGCGAAGGCCTGCATCATCGCGTACTCGATGCCGTTGTGGACCATCTTGGCGAAGTGCCCGGCGCCGACCTTGCCCGCGTGCACGCCGCCGAACTCACCCTCGGGCTTGAGGGCGTCGAAGACCGGCTGCACCTTGGCCACGTCCGCGGCCTCGCCGCCGTACATCAGCGCGTAGCCGTTCTCCAGGCCCCAGACGCCGCCGGAGACGCCGCAGTCGACGAAGCCGATGCCCTTGGCGGCCAGCGCCTCGGCGTGCTTGACGTCGTCCGTCCAGCGCGAGTTGCCGCCGTCGACCACCACGTCACCGGGGGAGAGCAACTCGGCCAGCTGGTCCACGGTGTCCTGGGTCGGGCCGCCGGCCGGGACCATCACCCAGACCACGCGCGGGGCCTGGAGCTTGCTGACGAGCTCCTCGAGGCTGTCCACGTCGGCGAGTTCCGGGTTGCGGTCGAAGCCGATGACGGTGTGCCCTGCGCGGCGGATGCGCTCGCGCATGTTGCCGCCCATCTTGCCGAGACCGATGAGGCCGAGCTCCATGACAAGTCCTTACCTGTGGTGACGTGCCTGACGGCGGCGCCGTTGCCGCACAGGCTGAGCCTACGCCGCCGGCCCAACAGGACTCCCCCGGTCAGAGCTGACCGGGGGAGTGTCCACAGCCTGTGGATCAGGGTCAGCCGGAGAGCCGGACCGGCATGATCAGGTACTGGTACGCCTCGTCAGCCTCGGCGTCCACCGCGGGGCGGCCGCTCAGCAGGGCCGGCTTGGTGGAGGTGGTGAAGCTCAGCTGGGCGTACGCGGAGTCGATGGCCTTCAGGCCCTCCTCCAGGTAGCCCGGGTTGAAGGCGATCGAGATGTCGTCACCTTCGAGGTCGGCCTCCACCCGCTCGGTGGCCTGGGCGTCGTCGCCCGAGCCCGCCTCCAGGGTGAGCACGCCCTGCTCGAAGCTCAGCCGGACCGGCGTGTTCCGCTCGGCCACCAGCGAGACGCGCTTGAGCGCCTCCAGGAACGGCTGGGTCTGGATCGCGGCGACCGCGCTGAACTCGGTCGGGAAGAGGCTGCGGAACTTCGGGAACTCACCCTCCAGCAGCCGGGTGGTGGTCCGACGGCCCGCGCCCTCGAAGCCGATCAGGCCCTCACCGGCACCGCCGGAGGCGAGCGCGATGGAGACCGTGTCGCCGCTGCCGAGCGACTTGGCGATGTCCTGCAGGGTCTTGGCGGGCACCAGGGCGACCGCCGAGATGTCGGCCTGCTCCGGCTTCCACATCAGCTCGCGGACCGCGAACCGGTAGCGGTCGGTGGCGGCCAGGGTGATCTTGTCGCCCTCGATCTCCACCCGGACACCGGTGAGCACCGGCAGGGTGTCGTCCCGGCCGGCCGCGACGGCGGCCTGGCTGACGGCCGAGGCGAAGACCTCGCCGGAGACCGTGCCGGTCGCGGTGGGCATCTGCGGCAGCGACGGGTACTCGTCCACAGGAAGCGTGGGGAGTGTGAATCGCGAGGAGCCGCAGACCACGCTGACCCGCATGCCGTCGGTGGAGATCTCCACCGGCCGGTTCGGCAGGTTGCGGGAGATGTCGTTCAGCAGCCGGCCGGAGACCAGCACCGTGCCCGCCTCCTCGACCTCAGCCACCAGCTCGACCCGGGCCGAGACCTCGTAGTCGAAGCCGGAGAGGGCCAGGCTGCCGTCCTGCGCCGTCAGCAGCAGGCCGGCCAGCACCGGCACCGGCGGCCGCGCCGGGAGGCTGCGGGCAGCCCAGGCCACCGCCTCCGCGAGGACGTCACGCTCCACCCGGAACTTCACCGGTAACCGCCTCCTGGGTCCTGCTGTTGTCAGCGTCTTGATCGTCTGGCCTGACCGGACCCGCTGGGTTCAGCCCCTCGGCTCCGGTTGCCGGAGAACAGTCTCTCCTACTCCACCGACAGCCGGGGCACACGGGCGGAAGCAACCCGAACAGATGTCGCGATCCGCTTGTCCACAGATTTCGGCCCACCCCACGATTAAGCATGTTCAGGGGTCTATAGGTGTAGTGGTAGTAGTAGGGCCTGTGGATACCGTGGATAACCCCGTTTCCGCAGGTCAGACCCGGTTTTTTGTCCACAGTGCCTGTGGACCCGGACTGTGGACAACCAGGCCCTGCTGTGGACGACCGAGCGTTACCCACAGGGCACTCTCAGTATCCACAGGTTATCCCCAGGTCCGTCCCCAGATCATGGACCAGTTATCCACGGGCCCCGGTCAACATCACGTGACGGCTTTCACACCGCCTGATGAACGGGCAGCCAATGTTGTCGAACTGTGGACGCCGCTGTGGAGAACCTGGGGATAACTGCCCTGGTCCTGGGGACGAGCGGTGGATAACCCATTTGGCCCACTGGCGGTCCGTCAACTGTCCACATCCTGTGGATAACTGTTGTGCACAAGTACACAGGGGGCTGACCTGCGTCGAAGAGCGTAGCGGCGCCCAGCCTGTGGAGGAATTCTGGATAACTCCGGGCCGCCCAGGCTGTGGACGGGGAAAAACCACCCGATCCTGTGGATTGCGGCCCTGCGGCTCTGACCTGTTCGAATAGCTGGTCAGTTGTTCGGCGTGGCAGCCGGCCTGGCGGAGCGTCAGTCGGTGGATTACTGCCCGGCCGACCTCCGCTCCATACCTGCTTTCGCCCGCTACGCCCCCGGACGGACCACACGGCCGCCCCGCCGCCGCCACTGTCGCCTGCTGCCGCCGTTGTACGGCCGCCCCGGCGGCGGGCACGCGAAAGGGGAGCCAGCGCCGCTGACTCCCCTTCAGACACCCGGTACCGCCCCGGGGTCAGCTCTTGATGCGGTTGGTGAGCTCGGTGACCTGGTTGTAGATCGAGCGCCGCTCGGCCATCAGCGAGCGGATCTTCCGGTCCGCGTGCATCACGGTCGTGTGGTCCCGCCCGCCGAACTGGGCGCCGATCTTCGGCAGCGAGAGGTCGGTGAGCTCCCGGCAGAGGTACATGGCGATCTGGCGCGCCGTCACCAGCACCCGGCTGCGCGAGGAGCCGCAGAGGTCCTCCACGCCCAGACCGAAGTACGCGGCCGTCTGCTGCATGATCACCTGCGCGGTGATCTCCGGGCCCGCGTCCTCGTCACCGCCCGGGATCAGGTCCTTCAGGACGATCCCGGCCAGCTCCAGGTCGACCGGCGCCCGGTTCAGGTTGGCGAAGGCGGTGACCCGGATCAGCGCGCCCTCGAGCTCCCGGATGTTCCGGGTGATCCGGGACGCGATGAACTCCAACACGTCGGCGGGAGCGTTCAGTTGCTCCTGGATCGCCTTCTTCCGCAGGATCGCGATCCGGGTCTCCAGCTCCGGCGGGGTGACGTCGGTGATCAGTCCCCACTCGAAGCGGTTCCGGAGCCGGTCCTCCAGCGTGATCAGCTGCTTGGGCGGCCGGTCCGAGGAGAGCACGATCTGCTTGTTGGCGTTGTGCAGCGTGTTGAAGGTGTGGAAGAACTCCTCCTGGGTCGACTCCTTGGACGCCAGGAACTGCACGTCGTCGACCAGCAGGATGTCCATGTCCCGGTACCGCTTCCGGAAGGCGTCCGCCTTCCCGTCCCGGATCGAGTTGATGAACTCGTTGGTGAACTCCTCGGAGCTCACGTACCGGACCCGGGTGCCCGGGAACAGGCTGCGCGAGTAGTGCCCGATGGCGTGCAGCAGGTGGGTCTTGCCCAGGCCGGACTCGCCGTAGATGAAGAGCGGGTTGTACGCCTTCGCCGGGGCCTCGGCCACCGCCACCGCGGCGGCGTGCGCGAAGCGGTTGGAGGCGCCGATCACGAAGGTGTCGAACAGGTACTTGGGGTTCAGCCGGGCGGCCGGCTCGTCCTTGCGCGAGCTGCCACCGGCCGGCGGGGCACCGGGCGGTGCGGGCACCCCGGGACTGGGCGTGCGCTCCGGCATGCCTCCCCGGCCGGGCGGGCCCGACTGCGGCCGGACGTCCGGGAGTTGGGAGCCCTGCTCGGGCTGCCCGAGCGGTGGCCGGGACGGTACCCGGCGGACCGGGCCGCCCTGCGTCGGGGCACTGTAGGCGCCCCCGAACAGGTCCTCCTGGCCGGTCTCCCGGCCCGGGTAGCCGGACTCCCAGCCGCGGTTCTCGGGCCCGTTCTCGGCGGCCGACCAGGAGGACTGCTGCTCGCCGCTGCCGCCGCCGTACGGCGCGGGGCGCTGCTGGTAGCCGGCGGTGTCGTACCGGCCGCGCTCGTACCCCTGCTCGGACGGCGTCTCGTACGGCCGGGAGTACTCCTCCGGCGCCTGGTAGTTGTCCTGCGACTGGTAGCCGTCCTGGTTCTGGGACGGCCAACGGCCGGGCTCCGACTGGCGGTTGTCGTACCCGCCGGGCTCCTCCCGGTACTGCGGACGGGGCGGCCACTCCTCGGCCGGCGCCTGCTCGGCGGGCTGCTCCGCGGTGGCCTGCGGTGCGGGCGGCGGCACGGCGTTGGCGTCCACCATCACGGCGATCCGGACCGGCCGGCCGAAGCCCCGGCTCAGCTCCTCGGTCAGCGGCGGCAGCAGCCGGCCCTCCAGCACCTGCTTGGCCCGCTCGTTCGGGGCGGCCAGCAGGGCGGTGTCGTGCATCATCCACATCGGCTGGGTACGCCGCAGCCACATCTTGTCGCTGTCCCCGACATCCGGGTCGTTGACCAGCCGCTCGACGACCCTCGCCCAGACCGCGACGAGATCGCTGTTGACATCAGCCACTGGTGCACGCTTTCTCGTTCCCCGGAGCGGGGGTCTCAAAGGACTCGGGTACCGGTCCGATCCAGACGAACAAACCCGACAAGTCCTGCAACGGTAGTCAGCCGACTGGACTGATTCAAGTTGTTGTCCACAGGCTGTGGGCAGGGCGCTCGGGTGACCGGGTCGGACGGGGTGGGTGTCGGTGCCGGCCTTGCAGCGCCTGGCCTCTATCATGATCGGAAAGCCGCCGTGGGCGATCCGGCGGACCGGTGACCACCACCCGGTTTGACCCCTCGCACCCGTCCCGCGTACCGTGACCAGGTCGAGTTGTCGATGGCCGCTGCCGCATGTCCGCGGGTCCGCCCGCATCCATAAGGCGCGCAGCACGGGCGCCGTGGATTACCTCAACCCCCAGCCGACCTGGGACGTTGAGGCTGGATTTCCCATCCAGGGGAGATCACGCGGACGCACGGTGACGGCCAAGCGATTTCCCGTCATCCTACGATTCACCCCAGGAGCCCCCGAGTGAGCAAGCGCACCTTCCAGCCGAACAACCGTCGTCGCGCGAAGACCCACGGCTTCCGGCTGCGGATGCGTACCCGCGCCGGCCGCGCCATCCTGGCGACCCGCCGCGGCAAGGGCCGTACCAACATCTCCGCCTGATTCGATCCAAGGGACTGCAGTGCTGCCCTCCGAGAATCGGCTGCGGCGGCGCCAGGACTTCGCGACCGCGGTCAAACGTGGTCGTCGGGCCGGTCGGCCCCTGCTGGTGGTCCATCTCAACAGAGATGGACAGCCAGGGGGGCAGACCGACCGGAACAGCGACTCCCGCCCGCACGTCGCCGAGGGGCTTCCTTCGGCGCGTGCGGGTTTCGTCGTGAGCAAGGCCGTCGGTCCGGCGGTCGTGCGCAATCTGGTGAAGCGTCGTCTACGTCATCTGGTCCGGGAGCGCCTGTCCGGGCTGCCCGCAGGTAGCCTGATCGTGGTGCGCGCACTGCCCCAGGCCGGGGCGGCCACGTACCACGATCTCGAACAGGACCTGGACGCGGCGCTACGGCGGTTGCTCCGGGCGGAGCCGACCGGCGGCGCGCCGACGGGAGCAGGGCGATGAAGTACCTGCTGATGGGGCTGATCAGGCTCTACCAGTGGACCATCAGTCCCCTGCTCGGTCCGGTCTGCCGCTACTACCCGTCGTGTTCGCACTACGGGTACGAGGCCGTGCGGTCGCACGGTGCGATCAAGGGCAGCGGGCTGACCGCCTGGCGCATCCTCCGCTGTAACCCCTGGTCCCCCGGTGGGGTCGACCACGTACCGCCGCGCAGGCATCCGGTGTGGCATCGCCGGCTGCGCGATCTGCTGAGCCCCACGAGCGGGACCGCCGAGCCGGAGCCGGTGGCGAAGCCCGATGTCCAAGGAGTCTGACCGGTGACCTTCGGTTTTCTGAGTCCCCTCTACACAATGGTGTCCTGGATCATCGTCCAGTTCCATTCGCTGTACAGCCACGTCTTCGACCCGAACGGTGGCTGGGCCTGGGGTCTCGCCATCGCCTCGATGGTGGTCGTCATCCGGATCTGCCTGATCCCGCTGTTCGTGAAGCAGATCAAGTCGACCCGGGCCATGCAGGCGATCCAGCCGAAGATGAAGGCCATCCAGGAGCGCTACAAGAACGACAAGCAGCGCCAGTCCGAAGAGATGATGAAGCTGTACAAGGAGGCGGGTACCAACCCGTTCTCCAGCTGCCTTCCCATCCTCGTGCAGGCGCCGTTCTTCACCGCGCTCTACGGTGTGCTGGCCTCGGTCGCCGCCAACAAGCCGATCGGTGTCATCAACGGCAGCCTGCTGGCGAGTGCCCAGCAGGCGCACATCCTCGGTGCCCCGCTCTCGGCGAAGTTCTGGGGAAACAGCGATCTGCAGGTGCAGATCGTCTGCGCCGTGATGATCGTGCTGATGTCGCTGTCGCAGTTCATCACGCAGCGCCAGCTGATGACCAAGAACATGGACCTCACGGTCAAGACGCCGTTCATGCAGCAGCAGAAGATGCTGATGTACGTCTTCCCGATCATGTTCGCCGTGATGGGCGTCAACTTCCCGGTCGGTGTGCTGGTCTACTGGCTCACCACCAACGTCTGGTCGATGGGCCAGCAGCTGATCGTCATCCGGAACAACCCGACGCCGGGCAGCAAGGCGTGGGACGAGCGGCAGGCCCGCCTGAAGAAGGCCGGCCGGCTGAACCCGGACGGCTCGGTCAAGAAGGCCGGCCTGCTGGCCCTGGTCTCCGGTGGCGGCAAGAGCTCGGCCACCAGCACGGCCGAGGACGCGGTCGCGGAGGCCGTCCAGGTGCGTCGGCAGCAGCCGAAGAAGCTGACCAAGGCCCAGCGCCAGCACGGCCCGGGCACCTCGGCCACCGAGGCGGAGGGTGCAGCCGAGGAGGCCAAGCCGAGCCTGGAGAAGTCCGCGCCTGCCGACGCCAAGCCTGCCGACGCGAAGCCGGCTGCGGGCAAGCCGACGGCCGCCAAGAGCGGCCCGCGCCAGCAGCCGAAGCGCACCGGGCAGCCGGGCGGCCAGCGGCCGAAGAAGAAGCCCTGACCGGCCTGATCCCGGCCGTAACGGCCCACTGATCTTCGTTCTCGGCCCCACCCGAGGGCCCATTCCAGAAGGAGTCCAGCAGTGACGGAAGGCACCACCGCCACCGACAGCCCGGCCGCCGACACCCTCGTTGCCCGCCTGGAGCAGGAGGGCGACATCGCGGCCGACTATCTGGAGGGTCTGCTCGACATCGCGGACCTGGACGGCGACATCGACATGGACGTCGAGGGCGACCGTGCCCTGGTCTCCATCGTCGGCGAGGGCAACGACCGGTCGCTGCAGCGGCTGGTCGGCCAGGACGGTGAGGTGCTGGAGGCACTCCAGGAGTTGACCCGGCTGGCCGTGCACCGGGAGACCGGTGAGCGCAGCCGCCTCATGCTGGACATTGCGGGGTTCCGGGCGCGCAAGCGGGCGGAGCTGGCCCAGCTGGGTGCCGAGGCGGCCGAGCAGGCGAAGTCCTCCGGCGAGCAGGTCAAGCTGCGTCCGATGACGCCGTTCGAGCGCAAGGTGGTCCACGACGCGGTGGCCGCAGCAGGTCTGAGCAGCGAGTCGGAGGGCGAGGAGCCCCAGCGTTGCGTGGTCGTGCTGCCGCGCTGACGCGCCGCAGCCGGTCGGTCCGACGACCCCGTCCGCCTTGTGCGGGCGGGGTCGTCGTCCGCTCGGGCCCGCCGGTCGGCCGGGCTGAGTGAGCGTCATGAGTGCGCTGTTTCACGTGAAACGGCTCCTGCGTGACACAGTGGTTGCGAGCGTGGGCGGTGGAGACGGTGAGCGGAGAAGCAGAGATGGACACGGACGGCGTGGAGACCGAGGGCACCCCCGAGGAGGGCGGGCCCGAGGGTCTGCCGGAGGCTCCGGCGGTGGCCCGGGAGATCTTCGGGGACCGGTACCCGGTGGCCGTGCGTTACACCGAGCTGCTGGCCACGGCCGGCGTGCAGCGCGGGCTGATCGGCCCGCGGGAGGTTCCCCGGCTCTGGGACCGGCACGTGCTGAACTGCGCGGTGCTGGCCGAGCTGCTGCCTACCGGCGCCTCGCTCTGTGACGTCGGTTCGGGAGCCGGGCTGCCCGGTATCCCGGTGGCGATGGTCCGCCCGGACGTCTCGGTGACCCTGCTGGAGCCGCTGCTGCGGCGGACCACCTTCCTGGAGGAGGTGGTCAGGGAGCTCGGTCTCGACAACGTCACTGTGCTCCGCGGCCGGGCCGAGGAGATGATCGGCAAGCTCGCGGTGGACATCGTGACCGCCCGCGCGGTGGCCCCGCTGGACCGGCTGGCGGGCTGGGGCCTGCCGCTGCTCCGGCCGTACGGGCAGATGCTGGCGCTCAAGGGGGACACCGCCGAGCAGGAGCTGGCCGACTCGCGGTCCGCGCTGACCAAGCTGGGCGCGGTGAAGTGGTCGGTGCTGGCGGTCGGCGAGGGACTCCTGGAGACCTCGACCCGGGTGATCCGGGTGGAGGCGGGGGAGAGCCCCGGCGGGGTGAAGGCGGCGACCCGGCGGGCCAAGGCGGCCCGGGCCGGGCGCGGTGCCCGGGCGGCCGAGGCCGGCCGTGGCGGCGGCGCAGGCCGGCGGCGGCGCTGACGGGCTGGTCCTGGACCGGCCGGGGCTGCGGCTGATCGGCTCAGTGGACTGACGGAGCGGGTACCCGGACGGGTGCCCGCTCCGGTGCGTCCCGGGGCGGTCGGAGTGTCGCACCGTCAGATTTCCGACATTGTGGGCATGGTGTTTCACGTGAAACGTCGCTCACTGCTTTCCGGAATCCTCGGCCGCAGCCGGGCGGTGACTGTTGCCGCTCCGGTTTCACGTGAAACACTGACCCCCATGCAGGACTCGGAGACCATCGACCACGTCGATGACACGCCCATCGCACGGGCCGCCATGGCTGCGGTGGCAGCTGCCGGACGGGCCGGTGAGGGGCTGCCCAGGCCCGCCTCGACCCGGGTGATCGTGGTGGCCAATCAGAAGGGCGGGGTGGGGAAGACCACCACTACCGTCAACCTCGCGGCCGCACTGGCCATGCACGGACTGCGCGTCCTGGTGGTCGACCTCGACCCCCAGGGGAACGCCTCCACCGCGCTCGGCATCGACCACCACGCCGATGTGCCGTCGATCTACGACGTGCTGGTGGAGGGCAAGCCGCTGGCCGACGTGGTGCAGCCGGTCCGGGACGTGGAGGGGCTGTTCTGTGTGCCCGCCACCATCGACCTGGCCGGCGCCGAGATCGAGCTGGTCTCGCTGGTGGCCAGGGAGAGCAGGCTGCAGCGCGCGATCACCGCGTACGAGCAGCCGCTGGACTACATCCTGATCGACTGCCCGCCCTCGCTGGGGCTGCTGACGGTCAATGCCCTGGTGGCGGGTCAGGAGGTGCTGATCCCGATTCAGTGCGAGTACTACGCGCTGGAGGGTCTTGGCCAGCTGCTGCGCAACGTCGAGCTGGTCCGGGCGCACCTGAACCCGACCCTGCACGTCTCCACCATCCTGCTCACCATGTACGACGCCCGGACCAGGCTGGCCGCCCAGGTGGCCGAGGAGGTCCGGACCCACTTCGCCGATCAGGTGCTGAACACGGCGATCCCGCGATCGGTCCGGATCTCCGAGGCACCCAGCTACGGGCAGACCGTGCTGACCTACGACCCGGGCTCCACCGGGGCGCTCTCCTACCTGGAGGCCGGGCGTGAACTCGCGCTGCGGGCCGCCGGGTTGGCGACGGACGGATTCGCGGCACCCGCAGTGGGGCAGCAGCGCAACAGCGCGGCGGCCCCGATGGCACAGCACGGCAGCACGATGGAGGACAACCGGTGAGTGGTGGGCGCAGGGGCCTGGGACGTGGGCTCGGGGCACTGATTCCGGCGGCGACGCCCGCGACCGGGGCCACCGTGGCCCCGGCCCGTTCGGAGCCGGCTCCGCAGCAGACGGCGGGTGCGGTCTCGCCGTCCGCCGTCCCGGTGCTGCCGACCGACCGGGGCACGGTGGCCGCCAAGGTGGCGGCCGAGATCGCCCGGGACCAGTCGGGACTGCCGCGGCGCAGCGTGCTGGAGGAGGCGCTGGCTCCGGTGGAGGGTGCCCGGTTCGCCGAGCTGCCGCTGGACTCGATCGTGCCGAACCCGCGTCAGCCGCGCGAGGTCTTCGACCAGGACAAGCTGGCCGAGCTGGTCGCCTCCATCAAGGAGGTGGGTCTGCTCCAGCCGGTGGTGGTCCGGCAGACCGGTGCGGACCGCTATGAGCTGATCATGGGCGAGCGGCGCTGGCGGGCCACCCGGGAGGCCGGCCTCGACCTCATTCCGGCGATCGTCCGGGCCACTGACGACGACAAGCTGCTGCTGGACGCGCTGCTGGAGAACCTGCACCGGGCCGAGCTCAACCCGCTGGAGGAGGCGGCCGCCTACGACCAGCTGCTGCAGGACTTCTCCTGCACCCACGACGAGCTGGCCGACCGGATCGGCCGCTCCCGCTCGCACGTCTCCAACACCCTGCGGCTGCTGAAGCTCTCACCGACCGTGCAGCGCCGGGTGGCTGCCGGGGTGCTGACGGCGGGTCACGCCCGGGCCCTGCTCGGGGTGCCGGACGCCGAGCGCCAGGACCAGCTGGCCCGGCGGATCATCGCGGAGGGTCTCTCGGTGCGGACCACCGAGGAGATCGTCGCGGTGATGGACAAGGACGAGAAGCCGCAGCGCCCGACCGGACCGAAGGCGGGCCGGCTCCTCTCGCCGGCCTTCAACGACCTCTCGGAGCGGCTCTCGGACCGCTTCGAGACCCGGGTCAAGGTCGAGGTCTCGCAGCGCAACGGCAAGCTCGGCAAGGGCAAGGTGGTACTGGAGTTCGCCTCGGTGGAGGATCTGAACCGGATCCTGGACAGCCTGGCGCCGGGCGACGAGGGGCTCCGGCTGTCGGGCAGCTGAGGCTGCCGACCGGTCCAGGTTGCCGGTCTGTTCAGATGGGTGCATGTTTCACGTGAAACATGCACCCATCGTCGTTCGTCGTACGGGGTGAGCCGCTCGCTGGTGACGGTCCGTCGGGGGGCCGCGGAGGAGGGATGAGTCATGGGGCGCAGGATCGCTCCGCTGACCTTGGACAACCTGGGGGATCTCCCGCTGCCCTGCCGCTCCTGTGTGTTCTGGGAGCTGGATCCGGTCAGTGCCAGGGCGGCGGAGGAGAGCGGGAAGCCCGAGCTGGAGAAGGAGGGGTGGATCTCCGCGGTCCTGCTGGAGTGGGGATCCTGCGGCCGGGTGGTCTACGTGGACGAGCTGCCGGTGGGCTACGTGCTCTACGCCCCGCCCGCGTACGTACCGCGCTCCTCGGCCTTCCCGACCAGTCCGGTCTCGCCGGACGCGGTCCAACTGATCGTCAGTCGGCTGCTGCCCGGCTACCAGCGGCAGGGGATCGGCCGGGTGCTGGTGCAGACCGTGGTGAAGGACGTGGTCGGCCGGGGATTCAAGGCGATCGAGGCGTTCGGGGCGGCCGGCCGGGAGACTCCCAGCTGCCTGCTCCCGGCGGACCACCTGCGGGCGGTCGGCTTCAAGACCGTACGGCCGCACCACCGGTACCCCCGGCTGCGGCTGGAGGCCCGCACCACGCTGTCCTGGAAGGGCGATGTGGAGGTGGCCCTGGAGCGTCTGCTCGGCGGGGCCAGGGGCGGGCCCCGGAAGGAACCCGCGCTGCGGCCGTTCTGACGACAGGTGGGGGACGACATGAGAGAGGGGCCCCTGAGGGCCCCTCTCTCCGTGCGGTGTGCGCCGTGGACTAGATGTACTCGGCCAGCTCGCGGAGCAGCGCGGCCTTCGGGCGGGCGCCGGTGATGCTCTTCACCAGCTCGCCGTTCTGGTACACGTTCAGCGTCGGGATGGAGATCACGCCGTACTGCGCGGCGGTGCCCTGGTTGGCATCGACGTCGAGCTTGGCGATGGTGAGCTTGTCGCCGTGCTCGGTCGCGATCTCCTCGAGGATCGGGGCGACCTGGCGGCACGGGCCGCACCAGGTGGCCCAGAAGTCGACCAGGACGGGCTTGTCGCTCTTCAGAACCTCGGCGTCGAAGGTCGCGTCGGTCACGGTGATGGTGGCGCCGGCCACGGGAGCTCCTAAGGGTCAGAACGAGGTAGTGCTGAGAAGAACAACGGCAGGGGCTGTTCTGTTTCTTGCAGCGCCCCCTGTTTCACCGGAGTGGCTCAACAGAGCTGTTTCACGTGAAACAGGGAGCGGGGGAGTGGTGCGGTGGGTCAGACCGCGACGGCCGCGGCCTGGCTCTCCAGGTCGTCCAGTGCGGCCAGGTAGCGCTCGGCGTCCAGGGCGGCGGAGCAGCCGGTGCCCGCAGCGGTGATCGCCTGGCGGTAGGTGTGGTCGACCACGTCACCGGCGCCGAAGACACCGGGGATGTTGGTCCGGGTCGAGGGGGCCTCGACCTTGAGGTAGCCCTCGGCGTCCAGCTCCAGCTGGCCGGTGAAGAGGTCGGTCCGCGGGTCGTGGCCGATCGCGATGAACAGGCCGGTGACCGGCAGCTCGCGCTTCTCGCCGGTGGTGGTGTCCCGCAGGGTGACACCGGTCAGCTTCGGGTCGCCGTGGATCGCCTCCACCGCGCTGTCCCAGGCGAAGCTGATCTTCGGGTCGGCGAAGGCCCGCTCCTGCATCGCCTTGGAGGCGCGCAGGCTGTCCCGGCGGTGGATGATCGTGACCGACTTGGCGAACCGGGAGAGGAAGGTCGCCTCCTCCAGCGCGGTGTCGCCGCCGCCGACCACGGCGATGTCCTGGTCGCGGAAGAAGAAGCCGTCGCAGGTCGCGCACCAGGAGACGCCGCGACCGGAGAGCTTGTCCTCGTTCGGGAGGTCGAGCTTGCGGTGCTGGGAGCCGGTGGTGACGATCACGGCGCGGGCCCGGTGCACGGTGCCCTCGGAGTCGGTGACGGTCTTGATGTCACCGGTGAGGTCGACCGAGACGATGTCGTCCGGCACCAGCTCGGCGCCGAAGCGCTCGGCCTGGCCACGCATGTTGTCCATCAGCTCGGGGCCCATGATGCCGTCCCGGAAACCGGGGAAGTTCTCGACCTCGGTGGTGTTCATCAGCGCGCCACCAGCGGTGACGGCACCCTCGAAGACCAAGGGCTTGAGGGAGGCACGGGCGGTGTAGAGGGCAGCGGTGTAGCCGGCCGGGCCTGAGCCGATGATGATCACGTTACGGACGTCGCTCACTACATCTCCTGGTTCGCATCGCGACCCGCGCTTCGGCGGGGAGGGCGGTCCTGCTCCGCCGCCCGGGACAACGATTCACCAGTGTCGCTCATTCCCCGGTGCGGTTGCAGCCGACGCCCGCAGAGTGGTCGTCCGGGTGGGACAGATCACCGTGGGACGGGCTACTTGGCGGGGACGGTGCGGTGCAGCTGCACCCGGCAGTCGGCGGTCACCAGATAGACGTCCAACTGGCCGCCGGGGAGCGGGTACACCAGCGCGGTGACCCGGTCCGGGCCGAACCGGCCGGGGACGGCGAGCAGCGGTGTGCCGGATGCGGTCGACGGGCAGGGTGCGGCCGATGCGGAGGCCGAGCCGGCCTCGGGGGCGGACTCGGTCCCGAGCGAGGATCCCTTGAGAGTGGAGTCCGACGCTCCCTGCCCGCTCGCCCGGGTCGGACTGCTCCGGACCAACAGGTGGATCTGACCGGTCAGTTCGGCCTCGGTGAAGACCTGCGCCCCGGCGGCGACGTCCTGCTGCCGGGGGGCGGCAGCACCCGCCGCCGTGGTGTTGGTGGCGGAGTCCTGCTGCTGACTGAGCAGCGTGCCGGCCAGGCCCAGGACGGCGAGACAGGCGGCCGTCGCCAGCAG
>NZ_JBFUMY010000069.1:0-41445 GCF_054049135.1 Kitasatospora sp. P5_F3
GTCCCCGGCCCCGGTCCCCGGCCCCGCCGCCCGGCGGCTCGCCGAGGGCACCGCGCGGGCCGACCACGGCATCGCCACCGCCAAGGGCCTCGGCTCGGACCTGGGCCCGCTGCTGCGGGTCCAGCTGGCCGACCCCTCGATGCGGGCCGCCCTGGACGCCGGTGCCGCACCGCTGGTGGCGACCGCCGCCACCGACGAGCACGCGCGCACCGTGCGCGCCTACGACACCGCGGGCCGGGTACACGCCCTCGACACCGGGACCCTGCCCACGCGGCCGGTGTACCTGGTCGACCTCGACGTGGCCAAGACGATGACGGCCGGAATCGACGTGCTCCAGCGGGAGTTGCGAGCCCGGGGGCTCGGTGCCGCGACGGCGCCGTCGACGCCGGCGGCAGACGGGGCCACCACCGCACTGGCGGCCGACGGCTGGTGGGGCACCAAGATCACCTCGGTCCGGGTGAACGACGACGAGGAGCCCTGGTTCAAGGGCGCCGCCGAGATGTTCGCCCTGGTGAGCGGCTTCGGCCAGGACGGCAAGGTCCGGGTCGACTCGGTCGCCATGCCGTACCTCCAGTACGACGGCACCACCTACTACCCGAACCAGATTCTGGTGAACTGGTCCAGCTACAAGTACAACCTGGCGGACGTCGTCCTGATGGAGGACGACGGTGACACCAACTACCTCGCCCTCGCCCAGGCCGTCGCCGCAGTCCTGCTCACCATCGCCGACCAGGGCGCCTACATCCCGCTGGTGAACGCCGTCCTGGGGGCGCTGCCCGAGTCGTGGTGGACCGACGACCCGGACTACGTGGAGTCCTGGTACACCCTCGCCCGCACCAGCTCGGGCCGTCTCAACGGGGCCCGCGGCAACGGCTGGATGACCGTCGAGCCGTACTTCGTCCAGCAGTTCTGAGCTCTGCTCCGGCCGCCTGCCTGGTTGGAGGCGGCCGGGGCGCCCGGCGCCCGGCTCCCACCGCTGACGGTGGGTCAGCCGGAGAGCACGGGAGAGTCAGTCCGCAAGTACCGCGCTTGCTGAAGTGGGAGGCCGGACGCCGGTCAGTCCGGCCGCGCGGCCTGCCAGCAGCGGGGCAATTGCCGGGTACCAGCCACGGGCGACGGCTTGGAGCATCTCGGCCAGGGCGGACAGCAGATCAAGGCCGGCGACATGCTGCTGCTCGGCCTGGCGGCCGGCAACGTCGACCCCGAGGTCCGCCCCGACCTGGACACCCCGCTCTTCGGCAACCGCTCCCCAGGTGTCACGTGGAGGGTGTCGGGACCCGGTTGAAGAACCGTCCGGCCATGTCGGCCCCGATGATGGCGCCGTCGGCATCGCGGGTGAGGAAACCGCGCTGGCCGATCAGGCCGCCGCCGGTGACGATGTACTCGTCACCGCTCCCGGGGAGCAGGCCGAGGCCGGCCGGCGGCAGGTCCGCCGGCAGTTCCCTGTCGGCCGCCGCTCGGATCTCCGGCTTGATCCGGCATTCAACCGTCATCGTGTCACCGTCGGTGTCGATGATCAGCGTCATGAATTCGTTCTCGTAGTGCCCGGTGATCTCCTGGGCGCGCTGCGGGTCGTACGGGAGCGGCTCGGGGTCCCGCTCGACCACGCCGAGGTAGTGTTCGAGCGCCCAGCGGAGCACGGCCTGGTTGAACTCCAGCCCGCTGTCGGGCCCGGCGTTGGACGCCGCCACGACGGCGAAGTCCCGCTCCGGAACCAGCAGCAGGTTGGCGAACTGGCCGTTGGTCGATCCGCCGTGCCCGACCGTGCGCACGCCCTCCACGTCGCGCAGGAACCAGCCGAGGCCGATGGCGTCGCCGAGCGTGGAGCCGTGCAGCTCCACCGTCGGCTCCTGCATGTGCCGCGCCAGGTCACCGCCGCCGAGGTGGAACCGGGCCCAGTGCAACTGGTCGGAGACCGAGGACACCAGGCCGCCGCCCGGGTTGTTGCCGCGCGTGTCCTTCCAAGTCCGGGCGCCCTTGAGCGCCCCTTCGCTGAGGTTGTGGCCCACGGCGAACCGGCGGGTGATGGCCTGTCCGGCGGTGAAGAAACTGTCGGTCATGCCGGCCTGCTCCAGGACGAGTGAGGCGACAGCGGCCTCGTAGGTCTCGCCGGTGACGTTCTCGACGACCCGGCCGAGCAGGTTGTAGCCGAGCTGGCTGTAGGAGGCTCGGCCGCCGACTGGGCCGATCAGCGCCACCTCGGCCATGTTGGCCACCTCGCGGGCCAGCGCGTCGTCTCCGTCCCCGCTGTCGAAGACCGTCCGGGTGTCCAGCCCGGCGGTGTGGTTGAGCAGGTTCAGGATGGTGATCTGCGCGGCCGCGTCCTCATCGGGGAGCCGGAGTTCGGGAACGTAGCGGCGCACCGGCGCCTCCAGCTCGACCCGCCCCTGCTCGACCAGGCGCATGATCGCGGTCGCCGTGACGGTCTTGGTGACCGAGCCCAGCACGAACAGCGTGTCCCGGTCGACGGGCAGCGGGTTGTCGATGCTCGTCACGCCGTGGCAGACGGTCAGCTCCCGTCCGTCCACCCGGACTCCCACCGCCGCACCCGGAATGCCGAGCTCCTTGGCCTTCTCCTCGACGAACTCCGCCAGTGCATCGTGTGACATCTCGATTCCCCCCGATCGGTGTGGTTCGCGCACGGCGCCGAGCGGCCATCAAGCGTCGCGGCGACTTGCACGGTGTTCAACTGGAGGCTAGCGAACGACTTGAACACTGTGCAAGGGGTTTCTTGAACGGCGTGCAAGCCGCGGGCTATCGTGAATCCATGCCCCGCAACATGCTGACCCGCGAACAGATCCTCACCGCCGCCATCACCCTGCTCGACGCCGAAGGGCTAGAGGGTCTGAACATGCGTGCTCTGGGCCAACGGCTGGGCTCGGCGGCCACCGCGGTCTACTGGCACGTGGGCAGCAAGGACAACCTCATCGCCCTCGCCGGCGACCAGCTGTGGCACGAAATCGCGCTGCCCGACCCCGACGGGGTCGGCTGGCGCACGGCGGCCACCACAATGGCCGGCGACCTGTACGCGATGCTCACCCGTCACCCGTGGCTCCTGCAGGCCTTTGGCTCCTTCCTCATGTTCGGCCCCGGCAAGGCCCGCCACGACGACCACCTCCTCGCCATCTACGAGACCGCTGGATTCGCCGGCCCCGCAGCCGACCAGGCCGCGGCCGCCGTTTTCACCTTCGTCCTCGGCAACGCCCTCGGCACAGCCGCGACAGCCTCGCTCACCCGCAAACTGCGGCGCGAAGGTAGCGGTGACGCCGAACAGGCCATCGGCGACGCCCAGGCCGGGGCTCGCGAGATCGCCGCACAATTCCCTCGGCTGCGCGCTCGCCTGGACACCCGCAGCGCCGACTACGGTGCGGCGCCCGACAACACTTTCCAGATCGGCCTCCAGGCCATCCTCGACGGGCTGGAGGCGCTGCAACGCGGGCCTACTCGGTGACCATCACACGATTACTCGGGAAGGTACGCTCGGCCCACGGTTCGAAGGCGGGGCCGAGGCGGAGGGCGGTGGCCCTGCGGTCCAGGTGCCGCAGCACAGCGGACTGGGTGCGGGGCGTCGTAGGGGCTCATGCGGCTTGGTCCCGCCGCTCGACCAGGACGCCGTTCTCGAACCTCGCTCCCGCGCGGACGAGGGCGACGAAGTGAGCCCCGGAGATCGCGCCAGCGGGCCTGGGCGGACTCGACGAGCTTGAACACCGTGGCGAGCGCGGCGGCCGGGCTTCCGGCGCGGTGGGTGACCTTGGTGCGGAGCTTGACGGTGGAGAAGGTCGACTCGATGGGATTCGTGGTCCGCAAGTGGATCCAATGCTCGGCCGGGAAGTCGTAGAAGGCCAGCAGTTCCTCCTGGTCGTCGGCGATCTTCGCGACGGCTTTAGGGAGCTTGGTGCCGTAGGTCTTCGCGAATGGGCCTGATTTTGTCCCAGGAGTCCCGGTCTCCTGTGAGCAATGCCTTGGAGGTTGCATGGGGTTTTCTGGGTTGCAAACTGGCAATGAGAGCCACTGGACCTTATCTGCGGCGAG
The DNA here is from genome assembly GCF_054049135.1 of Kitasatospora sp. P5_F3. Classification (NCBI taxonomy): domain Bacteria; kingdom Bacillati; phylum Actinomycetota; class Actinomycetes; order Kitasatosporales; family Streptomycetaceae; genus Kitasatospora; species Kitasatospora sp. P5_F3. The sequence continues at coordinate 4,033 of NZ_JBFUMY010000069.1, forward strand.
TGCAGCAGAACAGAATGGTTGAGCCTGGCCGATGAGTGGCGCGGAGCGTGGCAAGGGGTCGATCCAAGTAGTCGCTCCGCACCATTGGGTAGCTCATCGGGCACAGCTCTGCACTGAGCAAATGAGCCGGTTACCGAGCGAGTACCGGGCTTGCCGAAGTGGGCGGTTGGATGCCCGTCAGGTCGGCCGCGTGGTTAGCCAGCAACGAGGCCAGCTCCGGGTACCAGCCGCGGGCGACTGCTTGGAGCATCTCGGCCAGGGCGACCAGCTCGCCGATTCGGCCGGCGGGAGTGTCGAGCGCCGGAGCGAACTCGGCCCGGATGCGAGCGGCCACCTTGGGAACGAGCAGACTGTTGGCGTGGAGCAGGCCGGGGTCGTAGCCGCTGGGCACCAGGCCCCAGCGTTCCCAGTCGAGCAAGGCGAGCGGGGTGGTCAGATTGCCCCAGTGCAGGTCGGCGTGGCCGGTGACTCGCTCGACCTTGGCGGGGGCCGGGATGCCGAGGAACTGGGGGAAGGCCCGCTCAATCCACTCAGGGCGAATGGTGGTCCGTACGCCGTCCGCCTGGCCAAGCCGACCCAGGGCTCGGCGTAGGTTGCTCCACCACTCATCTGGCAGGTCGGGGTCGTGGGCGAGGTCCGGTCGCGCCGGAGAGATGACCGAGTGAGTGACGTAGTCGGTGACCTCGGTTTGGTAGGCGTGGTCGCCCTCGATCCAGTCGAGGATGTCATGCAGTCGAGGCCGCGGGACGTCATCCGGGATGAGGGCGGCTGCACCGACGATGCCTTCGCCCGGCTTCCGCTTTGCATGGGCCGCGGTCGTGCAGTTGACCCGCAGCCATCGTTCGCCGGCCCGCCGGCCGATGGTCCGCCCCTGGAATCCCCAAGCAGCGGAGCCGGTGCAGCTGAGGCCCAGGAGCGCGGCTGCCGTCTGGTGAGCGGTCTCCATGCGGGTCTGGGTCGCCTCATCCGGCGGCGAGTTCATCAACGATGCTCCTCAGATGTGCAGTTGGCAGCGGGACGGTCAGGGCCTTGGCGGCATCGTCCCAGTGTTCCGGTGTGCTGGCCGACACGAGCACCACGTCCAGGCCAGGGCAGGACGCGACGGCTAACAGTGCAGCGGCCGAGGCCGACAGACCATGGCGGATGAACTCCACCAGTTCCGGTGTCATCAAGTCCGGGAGTTCACCGCCGTGCAACGGGGCGGAGGCGAACGTAATGACCCCTGCGTCCTGTGCTTCAATCAGCGGCCCACCGCCGTCGAGGGCCCGGACGATGGGGTCGGCCATGACGAGGCTGACCGGTAACTGGAGCCCGGCGAAGTGGTGGTTGGGTGAGCCGGCGGCTTCGTGAGCGAGACCAAGCAGTTCCGGCACCGTGAACACCCCAGCGGCCAACCCCGACCATGTGGCGACACCGTACCCACCGATCTGGCCACCCTGGGCGAACTCCTCCAGTACGTCGAAGGCTTCCCGGAGCTTCGCCTGCACCTCGGATGGGTCATGGCTGATCCGCTCGGGATTGTGGACGAACACCATGTCGGCATGGCCGAAGATGCTCAAGGAGCGCTCGGTCTGCCAGCGGACGAAAGAGGTATCGAGGCTGTGTCCGACCGCCGCGCGTTCAGGGCTTAGGGCGCCGGCGGCAACCGCAGCTCGGCCCTGAACAGCGGTGTGAAAGCCGGTCTTTGTCGCCAACCGGGTTTCCGGGAACGTGACCAGCACGGGCTGGAGCTCCTGGTGGGCGGAGCCGTGCGCGTAGTTCGGAGCGGTGTCCACCCAGGGTGCACCGGCGGCCAAGGCGGTGCGCGCCGCCTGACGGACGGCGCGCACCCGGTATGTCCCCAGCCCAAGCACTGCCGTCACCACGCCGTCCTGACGACAGCTGCGGCCTGACCCTCGATCAGGACCGAGACCAGCGTGGCCACGTCCTTTACCTCAAGGTCGGCGATCTCGGCCAACGCCCCCAGCGTTGTCGGCTCTCCGGTCAGCAGGACTCGGAGCAACGGCGCGGCCTGATCAGCGAAGTCCCACGCGGTCCCCGCCGCCGCGAGGGTCACGGTGCCCGGTGGATCGTTCTCCGTCAGTCTGGCCCTGGGCGTGGTTAGCCGCACAGCCAGTTCTGCCTTGGCCGGTACGCCTTCGATGTACGGCAGGGAGGTAACGGCCCGGCCGTAGTGGGTTGTGTCCACCGACTCGGCCCACCGAGCGACGAGGTCGGGGTCGGCCAGTTCCGTCAGGATCTCCGCGCGCAGGTCATCGACGTACGTGTTCTGCTCGCGCGGCGAGGCGAACCGAGGAACATCCAATCGTAGTGGGAGGCGGGATCGGAGCTGGTCCACCACCCAGGTCAGGAGGTCGGCACCCGTGTGGGCAACCAGGCCGAAGGTGAGGTGCAGCGATTCTGACCCTTGGTCAGCGGTGACGGCATGCCACCAACCGCGCGGCAGGTAGAGCACGTCGCCGGCCGTCAGCACGATGTCGGCGACAGGGTCGCCCTCCGGAGTATCGGGGGACTCCACGTCGCGGAACGTCGGGGCGGTTCGAGTGGGGCCATACAGCCGCCACCGCTTCGCTCCGTACATCTGGACCACCACCACGTCGTGGTCGTCCCAGTGGGTGCCGAAGCCCTCCCGCTCGGTCCACGAGGCGTAGGCGTTGACCTGCACCAAGGTTCCGAGAAAGCGCTCCAGGCCTTCAGCGGCGGCACCGACCGGCGGGTGGATCTTCTCGATCGAGTCCAGGACGAGCGACGCGCCCTCGGCCAACCGGGCGTGCAGCTCGGCGGGTTGGATGCGGTGCCAGGTGACGGACCGGCGCGTGGTCACCGGCAGTGCGTATTGGTGCAGGGGCACCATCTCGCCGTCCATCGACAGCCGCAGCCGCGGCGGTTCCAGGCGCTGGGTGGCGAGGATGGCGTTGAGGTCGTCCCAGGACAGGAGGCCGGCCACGTCGGTGGCCTCACCCGGGATGACGGTGTAGGAGCGGTTGAACGTCTGGGCGAGGAACGAGTCCCCGCCCAGACGCGCCGCCCACGAAGCGGCATCAAGCACCGTGGGCGTCCTTACTTAGTCGTTGCCGTCGGAGCGGCCGCTGCTGACGTCGGACGGCTGCTCGGTACGGGCCCGGGCAGCGGCGATCTTCCGTGCCGCGACCAGGAGACCGCCCTTGGCGGCTGGAGCCGCCGGGGTGCTGCTGTGCGCCATGGTCATTCCCTTCTGTTGAACGCTCCCGCCGGGGTTCCGGACGGGAAGACTCGAAGCCGCAGCCAGGGCGGCCCGCGACTCGTCTGCCTGTACGTGGGTGCAAAAGGCCCGACTGAGTGTGGCCAACCGCCGGTCGCCGGTCAGCGTGCTGTCGGCTGCGACGAGGAAGTGCACGACCTTGCCGAGCTGTTTCGGCTCCCAGCCCCACGAGTGGGCGAAGGCCGCCACGAGAGCCAGCCCACGGCCGTTCCTGCTGTCCAGGCACTCTGTGGACACCACGGGCAGCCGCAGCGAGCGATCGGTGACGGCGACCCGCAGGTACTGGCCGGTCCACTCCGTCGTGACCCAGCACTCTCCGCCGGCATGAGTTAGCGCATTGGTGATGATCTCGGAGGCGCAGAGCTTCACGTCGCCCAGCGCACCCCGGCCCAGCGGCACGCCCCACCCGGCAGCAACCGTGACGATCCGTTCCCGAGCGTCGCGCACGGCAGAGTCGCCGGCCACCACGTGGAAGACCTCTCGAGCTGGGAGCACCGCACAGCCGTCCACGGGCTCGGGGCGGTGGATCGCGGGCATGGCAGACCTTTCACAGGCGTGAGTCCGTGGCCGCGCGCCTGCAAGCGGGCATCAGCCGACCGGACCCAACTGCGGTCAGATTCGCTGCCGGACCAACTTGCGTTCGGCAGGTCTCTACAGAACCGCCTCCAACCAGACGGGACCAGAGCAGAATTGACGCATCGAAGTTGCATCCCTGACGCATACCTGGGCGTGACCTGGCGCGTTGTCAGGGCACACGAGTTGGCGGAGCCGATGGCGGTCAAGCGGGAACGGCTCGCTCAGCGGCGAAAGGATGCTGGACACACCCAGGAGACCCTGGCTGACGCTCTGGGCGTGCACCGCTCGACGGTGGTGCGGTGGGAAGGTGGCACGGGTGAGCCGCAACCGTGGATGTGGGTGAAGCTGGCCCGGTTGCTGAAGATCAGCACAACCGAGCTGAGAGCACTCTTCGCCGGCTCAGACCAGCCACCGGCTGCTAATCGGTCGGTGCCACAGCCACGGGCGGAAGTCCCGAATCCCCTGACGGCAGCGCCGGGCCTTGGGGATGCCGGCACCGGACAGCCCGACTTCGGCGATTTGGCGCAGGAACCTTCGGCGGTCGGCTCGTCCATGGTGCTCATGAACGGTGAGGTCAGAGTCGGCTGCCGCACCTCGGACGGGAGGATCATTTTCGTGACGATGCCGCGCCGCGCCTTGCTGCGCACCGCCACGGCCGCGACCGGCGCGAGCCTGCTGTCGGCCTTTGCCGCCCCAACAGCCCAGCCGGAGCCGCCCACACTCTCGCCGGACCTCCACCCGGTGGAGAACCTGCGGCAGCTGCGCCGGTCATTGGTCGAGTGCGACAACGTGCTCGGGCCGCGGTCGGTCGTCGCCAGCACCCAGGAGCACATCCGGCTTGTTCAGCAGCTTCGCCGCGAAGCCGCCGGCCGTGACCGGCAGGACCTGATGCAAGTCCAGGCCGAGTACGCCGAGTTCTGCAGCTGGCTGTTCCAGGACAGCGGCGACCACCGTGCGGCGCAGTACTGGGCTGACCGCGCCATTGACTGGTCGAACGCCGCCGGCGACCAGGATTTGGCTGTCTACACCACGGCGCGGAAGGCCCAGCTTGCCGGTGACATGAAGGACTCACTGGACGCGGTGGACCTGGCGGAATCGGCCCAGCGGATGGCCGCGCCCGGTAGTCGTCTCAGCGCCATGGGCGCGGTCTACGGTGCGCACGGTCACGCCATGCTCGGTGACGCCCTCGCCTGCCAACGCTCCTACGACCAAGCGCTCGACCTTGTGAGCAGGCCCAGCGACAGTGAGGTTCGCCGGGGCCATTGGCTCGACGCGGCCTACGTGGAAGCCCAACAGGCTCGCTCGCTGTCGGTCCTCGGCCACCACCAAGCAGCCGTCACCGGCTTCGAGCGGGCCATACGAGCACTGCCGGCCTCGTACCGCCGCGACCGGGGCGTCTACCTGGCGCGCGCCGCCGTTGCCCAGCTCTACGTGGCCGGGCCAGAGCAGGCCGCCACTACCGGAGCTGAAGCACTGTCAATTGCGGCCACCACCGGATCAGCTCGCATCTTCGGCGAACTGGCCTCGCTCGACGCTCAGTTGCAGCAGTGGCATACGGTGACCGAGGTAGCCCAGTTCCGGCAGGCACTCGACAACGTCGTGCTCCATGAAGTGTGATCACAGGTGGAAGCTCGCCGCCCCATTCCAGAGAGAACGGACCCCGCGATGGCCGACCGCCCCTTCGTCCTGCTGAGCGTTGCCACCTCCGTCGACGGCTACATCGACGACACCTCGCCGCAGCGCCTGTTGCTGTCGAACGCCGAGGACTTCGACCGGGTCGACCAGGTCCGCGCGGAGTCGGATGCCATCCTCATCGGCGGCAACACCATCCGCAACGACAACCCGCGGCTGTTGGTCAACAGCGACAAGCGCCGAGCCGCCCGCGTCGCGGCCGGCAAGCCCGAGTACCCGCTCAAGGTGACAATCACGGCGAGCGGCGACCTGGACCGCGACCTCAAGTTCTGGCACTTCGGGGACAAGAAGGTCGTCTACACGACCGACTCCGGTGCGCTGAAGCTGCGCGACACCCTGGACGGCCTGGCTGACGTCGTCAGCACCGGCGACACCGTGGACTTCGGGCTGATGCTCGATGACCTGGCCACCCGTGGCGTCCAGCGCCTCATGGTCGAGGGCGGCGGCCAGATCCACACCCAGTTCCTGTCCCAGGGGCTGGCCGACGAGGTGCACCTCGCCGTCGCGCCGCTCCTGGTCGGAGAAGCCGGCGCGCCGCGCTTCGTTCACCCCGCTGAGTACCCCGGCGGCAGCACCCGCCGCATGAAGCTGCTCGACGCCCGGACGGTGGGTGACGTGGTCCTGCTGCGCTACGCACCAAAGGAAACCGCAGCCTGAGCCGTGGGTGAAGGAACTGCTACATCGTCAGCTCATGGTTACCGGTGCGGCCCGCCGTCGGGGTCTTTMCCCGGGGCGGGCCGCCGCGGTGCCGGTCAGTCCGCGTGGTGGGCGGACCAGAAGTCGGCGCGGGCCAGGACGCTGGTGTCGGCCTGGTCGGTGAAGAAGCCGTCGACGCCCTGCTCCATCAGGAAGCGGGCCCAGGCGATCGAGTCGCCGTAGGCGTTCGGGTCGGTGCCGCGGCGGAAGTCGACGGGGAGGAAGGCGTTCTCGTTGCGCAGCGTGTAGGGGTGCAGCAGGAGGCCCTTGGCGTGGGCGTCGGCGACCAGCGTGGTGACCGGGAGCAGCTTGCCGGTGGCCGGGTCGACCGGGGCGATCAGGTTGGTGGTGGGGCCGAGGCCGTGGGCGTAGCCCGCGATCCAGCGCAGGCCGTCCGGGGTGACCAGGTCGGCGACGGTGCGCTTGTCGCCCGCGAGCACGAAGTCGTACGGCTGGGTGCCCCGGTCGCTGAGCAGCTGGATCCGGGGGTTGTCGACCAGCTTGGCCAGGCGCTGGAGGCTGCTCGGCTCGAAGGACTGCAGGATGGCCCGGCCGTTGCGCCCGGCGAGACCGGCCCGGCGGAGCTCGGTGGCCAGGCGCTCCTCCAGCGGCAGGCCGATCGAGCGGAAGTAGCTGGGGTGCTTGGTCTCGACGTAGAGCCAGACCTCGCGGCCGGCGGCCCGGGCCCGCTGCTGGGCGAACTCGACGACCTCGCGGAAGGTCGGCACCGCCCAGCGGCCGTCGTACAGCATGTTGTGCTGGCGCTGCAGCGGCAGCCGCTCCTTGGCGCGCAGGGTGCGCAGCTCGGCCAGCGTGAAGTCCTCGGTGAACCAGCCGGTGACCGACTTGCCGTCGATGGTCTTGGTGGTCTTCCGGGCGGCGAACTCGGTGTGGTCGGCGACGTCGGTGGTGCCGCCGATCTCGTTCTCGTGCCGGACCACCAGGTGGCCGTCCTTGGTCGGCACCAGGTCCTGCTCGATCACGTCGGCGCCGAGGTCCAGCGCGTGCTGGTACGAGCCGAGGGTGTGCTCCGGGCGGTAGCCGCTGGCGCCCCGGTGGCCGACCACCAGCGGGTGCGGCAGCCGGTCCAGGCCGGTGCCGGTGCGCACCGGCGGACGGGTGCCGGCGGGGCGGCGCTCGGCAGTGGCGCCCTCGCCGGAGTCGGAGCCAGAGCCGGAGTCGGCCGCCAGGGCCTCGCCGACACCGGCGGTGCTCAGCGCGGCGGCCCCGAGGCCGAGCGCGCCGCTGGTGCGCAGGAACCAGCGGCGCGAGGCGTCGGTGCTCGCAGGGCTGTGATGGTCCGTCATGTCGTCTCCCGGGTCGGCGCGGCGTGCATACCGTCCGTACGGTAGGAGCAAGGGGGCCGCTGTGCGGTGGCCGTGCGCCGAACCTTACGGAAAGCTCCGACGGACAGTGCCGAAACAGGCCACGCCCGGAGGGCCTGGTACGAGTGGTCGGAATCCACCGTTTCGGGATGATCCGAAACCCTGCGGAAACCACCCGGAAAACAGTCGTCAAAAATGGCCCGGAAGGCTGCGGACCGGCACCCGCTTCGTGCCCGGCCGGTCCGCTACGGTGTGCCGGACGGACCGCGACCCCGTGCCGAAAACCCCACCCGTGGCACAGTGCTGTGCCCGCACCACCCGAACTCCCCCGAGGTGCGCGCCATGAGGCTCACCCCCCACGAGCAGGAACGCCTGCTCATCCACGTCGCCGCCGACGTGGCCCGCTCCCGGCGGGCCCGCGGCCTGCTGCTCAACCACCCCGAGGCGATCGCCCTGATCTCCTCGCACGTGCTGGAGGGCGCAAGGGACGGCCGGACCGTCGCCGAGCTGATGACCTCGGGACGGGAGGTGCTCGGCCGCAAGGACGTGATGGAGGGCATCGCCGAGATGATCCCCGACGTCCAGGTGGAGGCGACCTTCCCGGACGGCACCAAGCTGGTCACCGTGCACGGGCCGATCCAGTGACGCCGGGTGAAGTCCTTTACGGAGACGGCGAGATCGGCCTCAACGCCGGACTCCCGGTCACCACGCTGACCGCCGTGAACGGCGCGGACCGCCCGGTCCAGGTCGGCTCGCACTACCACTTCGCCGAGGCCAACCCCGGCCTGGAGTTCGACCGTTCGGCGGCGCACGGGCTGCGCCTGAACATCCCGGCCGGGACGGCCGTGCGGTTCGAGCCGGGCATCCCGGTCGAGGTGGAGCTGGTGCCGATCGGCGGCCGCCGAGAGGTGTACGGGCTGCGCGGCGCGACCGGGGGTGGGCTGGATGCCTGAGTACGCACTGCGGTTGAGCAGGCAGCGGTACGCCGCGCTGTACGGCCCGACGGTCGGGGACCGGATCAGACTGGCCGACACCAACCTGCTGATCGAGGTCGAGGAGGACCGGAGCGCCGGCGGGGACGAGGCGGTGTTCGGCGGCGGCAAGGTGATCCGGGAGTCGATGGGCCAGGCCAGGACCAGCCGGGCCGAGGGCGCACCGGACACCGTGATCACGGGTGTGGTGGTGCTGGACCACTGGGGTGTGGTCAAGGCCGACGTGGGTATCCGGGACGGTCGGATCACCGCGCTCGGCAAGGCGGGCAACCCGGAGACCATGGACGGGGTGCACCCCCGGCTGGTGATCGGCCCGGAGACCGAGGTGATCGCGGGCAACGGGAAGATCCTCACGGCGGGCGCGATCGACGCGCACGTGCACCTGATCTGCCCTCAACTCGCCGACGAGGCGCTCTCCTCGGGCATCACCACCATTGTCGGCGGCGGCACCGGACCGGCCGAGGGGACCAAGGCGACCACCATCACCCCGGGTGCGTGGCACCTGGCCCGGATGTTCGAGGCGATGGACGGCGTGCCGCTCAACCTCGGGCTGCTCGGCAAGGGCAACACCGTCAACACCGCTTCGATGCACGACCAGTTGCGGGCCGGGGCGCTCGGCTTCAAGATCCACGAGGACTGGGGTGCCACCCCCGCCGCGATCGACGCCTGCCTGCGGGTCTGCGAGGAGTCCGGCGCCCAACTGGCGCTGCACACCGACACCCTGAACGAGGCCGGGTTCGTCGCCGACACGCTGGCCGCGATCGCCGGGCGGGGCATCCACGCGTACCACACCGAGGGTGCCGGCGGCGGGCACGCGCCGGACATCATCACGGTGGTCTCCGAGCTCAACGTGCTGCCCAGCTCCACCAATCCGACCCGGCCGCACACCGTGAACACGGTGGACGAGCACCTCGACATGCTGATGGTCTGTCACCACCTGAGCCCGCACGTGCCCGAGGACCTGGCGTTCGCCGAGTCGCGGATCCGGCCCGCCACCATCGCGGCGGAGGACGTCCTGCACGACCTCGGCGCGATCTCCATCATCAGCTCCGACTCCCAGGCGATGGGCCGGATCGGCGAGGTGGTGATGCGCACCTGGCAGACCGCGCACGTGATGAAGGCCCGCCGGGGTGCGCTGCCCGGCGACGGCCGGGCCGACAACCAGCGGGCCCGGCGGTACGTGGCCAAGTACACCATCAACCCCGCGATCGCCCAGGGCATGGACCACGAGATCGGTTCGGTGGAGCCCGGCAAGCTGGCCGACCTGGTGCTCTGGAGCCCGGCCTTCTTCGGGGTCAAGCCCGACCTGGTGGTGAAGGGCGGTCAGATCGCCTGGGCCCAGATGGGCGACGCCAACGCCTCCATCCCGACTCCCCAACCCGTGCTGCCCCGGCCGATGTTCGGCGCCCGGGGCCGGGCCCCCGCCGCCAACTCGCTCAACTTCACCGCCCCGGCGGCGATCGAGCACGGCCTGCCCGAACGGCTGGGCCTGGCCAAGCCGTTCACCGCGATCGGCAACACCCGGGGCGTCACCAAGGACCACCTGGTCAACAACACCGCCCGGCCGGACGTCCGGGTCGATCCGGACACCTTCACCGTCACCATCGACGGCGAGACCGTCACCCCCGCCCCTGCTGCCGAACTGCCGCTGGCCCAGCGGTACTTCCTGTTCTGACCATGTCGGCGACTCTGCTCCTGCTCGCCGACGGCCGGTTCCCCGCCGGAGGCCACGCGCACTCCGGCGGGGCCGAGGCGGCGGTCCGGTCCGGCCGGGTGCACGACCACGTGTCGATGGCCGCCTTCCTCACCGGCCGCCTGCACACCACCGGCCTGACCACCGCCGCCCTCGCGGCGGCCGCCGCACTGAACCCCGAAGCGCTGGACGCCGTGGACGAGGCCGCCGAGGCGCGCACCCCGTCCCCGGCCCAGCGGGCGGCCAGCCGCCGGCTCGGCCGCCAACTGCTCCGGGCCGCCCGGGCCACCTGGCCGCACCCACTGCTGGACGAACTGAAGGCCCGTCATCCGGGTGGCGCCCACCAGCCGGTGGTGCTCGGCGCCACCGCCCACGCCGCCGGGCTCACCCCGGCCGACGCGGCGGCCGTCGCCGCGTACGAGAGCGTCAACGGTCCGGCCACCGCCTGCGTCCGGCTGCTCGGCCTGGACCCGTACCAGGTCACCGCCCAACTGGCCCGGCTCGCACCGGCGCTGGACGCCGTCACGGCCCGGGCGGTGGACGCCGCCCGCTCCGGCGAGCTGCCCGCCGCCTCCGCACCGCTGCTCGACATCTACGCCGAGCAGCACAGCTCCTGGAAGGTACGACTCTTTGCATCGTGACCACGTCGACCCCTACGACGTCTCCGTCCAGCACACCCACACCGCGCCGCAGCCGCGCGCGCTGCGGATCGGGCTCGGCGGGCCGGTCGGCTCCGGGAAGACCGCCACCGTCGCCGCGCTGTGCCGGGTGCTCCGCGAGGAGCTCTCGCTCGCGGTTGTCACCAACGACATCTACACCACCGAGGACGCCGAGTTCCTGCTCCGGAACGCCGTCCTGCCGCCCGAGCGGATCACCGCCGTGGAGACCGGCTGCTGCCCGCACACCGCGATCCGGGACGACATCTCCGCCAACCTGGAGGCCGTCGAGGAGTTGGAGGCCGCCGTCGGCCCGCTCGACCTGATCCTGGTCGAGTCCGGCGGCGACAACCTGACCGCCACCTTCAGCCGGGGCCTGGTGGACCACCAGATCTTCGTCATCGACGTCTCCGGCGGCGACAAGATCCCGCGCAAGGGCGGCCCCGGCGTCTCCAGTTCCGATCTGCTGGTGATCAACAAGACCGACCTGGCCCCGCTGGTCGGCGCCGACCTGGGGGTGATGGCCCGGGACGCCAAGGCCCAGCGGGGTGCGCTGCCCACCGTCTTCACGGCTCTCTCCACGCCCAACGGCATCGCCCCCGTGGTTGCCTGGGTCCGCGAGCGGCTGGCGGACTGGCAGGTGCGTTGACCGCCACCGTGGCCGCGGCCGCCCGGGTCACCGCCGAGCCGGACGGGCGGGGCGGTACGGCCCTTCCGGTGCTGGCGGGCGGCGGACCGTTCGCGCTGCGCCGCACGCTGGGCGCCGGAACCGGCGCGCACGTGGTGCTGATCGGCTCGATGGCCGCCCCGCTGGGCGGCGACCAGCTCGCCGTGCACGCCGAGGTCCGCCCCGGCGCCGAGCTGCGGCTGACCAGTGCGGCGGCCACCATCAGCCTGCCGGGGTCCGGGCCCGAAGTCGCGTACTACGAACAGCGGTTGACGGTCGGTGCGGGAGCCCTGCTGGACTGGTCGCCGGAGCCGGTGATCGCCGCCGCCGGGAGCCACCTGGTGCTCACCACCAGGATCGACCTGGCCGCCGGGGCCCGGCTGCGCTACCGCGAGGAGCAGGTGCTCGGGAGGCTGCACGACTGGACCCGGGGTACTGGTCCTGGACGGTTGACCTCCCGGCTGACCGTCCGTCAGGCGGGCCGGGTGATCCTCGACCAGCAGACCGACCTCGGCCCCGGCGCCCCCGGCTGGGACGGCCCGGCCTGCCTGGGCGGGCACCGCGCGGTCGGCCAACTGCTCACCGTCGGCCTGCCTGCTCCGGCGGCGCCCTCCGCAACTGCGGACGCCGCGTTGCTGGCGTTGCCGGGGGAGGGGGCCGCGTTGCTGACCGCGCTGGCGCCCGACGCGCTGGTGCTGCGGAAGCTGTTGGAGCGTCAGAGCTGTTGATTCGTACGGGCCTTGCAACGGTTCGGGTGCGGTGAACGGAGTCGACGGGGGGCTCTGGCAGACTGTGCCCGGCTGGTGACCCGCTGGGGTCGGGCATGACAAGGGGGCCTGGGGCATGTGGGGTCGGGGGACCGTTCTCGGTGGGCGTTACACGCTGACCGAGCGGATCGGCGGCGGCGGGATGGGCGACGTCTGGCGGGCCGCCGACAGCGTGCTGGAGCGGCAGGTGGCCGTGAAGGTGCTGCACCCGGCGCTGCTGGAGGACGAGTTGTTCGCCGAGCGGTTCCGGCGGGAGGCCCGGCTGCTGGCCGCACTCAGCCACCCCGGGATCGTCGACGTGTACGACTACGGCGAGGGCGAGCCGGGTTCCGACGAGCAACGCGCGTACATCGTGATGGAGTTGATCGACGGGCAGCCGCTGCACGAGATCCTGGCGGAGGAAGGGGCGATGCCGCCCTCGCGGGCGCTCGCGCTGGTGGCCCAGACGCTGGACGCGCTGGATGCCGCGCACCGGCGGGACATCGTGCACCGTGATCTCAAGCCCTCCAATCTGATGCTGCGGAGTGGCGACCGCGTGACGGTGACCGACTTCGGGATCGCGCGCTCGACCGCGAGCACGAAGATCACCGCCTCGCACGCGGTGCTGGGGACGGCGCTGTACATGGCGCCCGAGCAGGCGGAGGGCGGCGCGACCACTCCGCTGTCCGACCTCTACTCGGTGGGGGTCGTCTGCTACGAACTGCTCACCGGGCAGGTGCCGTTCACCGGTGAGACGGTGCTCGAGATCGTGATCAAGCACATCCGGGAACCGGCGCCGCAGTTGCCCGGCCTCTTTCCGCAGGTGGTCCGCGACTTCATCGCGACCGCTCTCGCCAAACGGCCCGAGGACCGCTACCCGGACGCCGCCGCGATGGCCGCCGCCGCCAGAGCCGCGCTCAAGGGCGGGCCGGCCACGCTGCCCGCCACCACCCCGGTCGTGGTGCCGGTGCCGGAGCCGACCGTCGCGGCCGGTACCGACGAGCCGAAGACCGTCGTGGCCGAACGCGAGCCGCGCCGGAACTGGCGCCGTACCCTGGTGCCCGTGATCATCCCGATCATCATCACCACGGGGGCCGGTACCGCGCTGCTGGTCGACTGGCACCCCCAGCAGGCCGACACCAGATCCGTCGGCCCGACCCCGTCGCTCTCCCGGTCCGACCCGCTGAACCCCGCCGCCCCACCGTCCGGTTCGGCCGCGGTCCCGCCGTCGGCCGGGCAGACTCCGGAGCCCGGTGCCAGCACGCCGGTCGGGTCCGACCCCGACCCGGCGCAGGGCGGCGGGAGCCAGCCCGGCGGCACCGCAGCGAGCCCCGGGGGGCAGGTCGTCGTCCCCGGGGGCACCACCACGGTCACCGCTCCACCGCCCAACCAGCCCGCCCCGACCCGCAGTACGGCCTCGCCCGCCCCCTCGGTGCCGGCCGACACTGCTCCGGCGGGCTGTGGCGGCACCGGCTGGAGCTACATCACCGGGGTGGGCAGCGGCCTCCGGCTCGGCCTGGCGGCGGACGGTCCGACGGCGGGAGGCGCCGTGGTGATGGGCGGGTACACCGCCTACGGCTGGCTGCGGACGCCCTCCAGCAACAAGACCACCGTCGACATCCACCCGTGCAACGGCAGCAAGCCCGTGCTCGAGCAGTCGGCGAGCTCCAACAAGGTCCAACTCGCGACCGGCATCAGCTACATGGACTCCTGGCGGACGCCGGCCGCCAGTACCGCAGGGGCCGTCCAGCTCAAGAACTACGCCGACAACAGGTGCCTGACCGACAACGGCGCCGGCAGTCGGGTCACCATGGAAACCTGTACGCCCGGCAACAAGTCCCAGGAGTGGCGCATCTCCTGAGCCGGCCGACGGGGCGTCAAGGCTTCCGGTACGTACGGAGCTTGCACCAGGGCGGTAACGGCCGGGCCCGGGGTCTGGACCTCTCGGAGCGCTCTGGCAGACTGTGCCCGGCTGACGGCCCGTTGGGGCCGGGCATGACAAGGGAGTCAGGGCATGTGGGGTCGGGGGACCGTTCTCGGTGGTCGTTACACGCTGACCGAGCGCATCGGTGGCGGCGGCATGGGTGACGTCTGGCGCGCCGATGACGGGGTGCTGGAGCGGCAGGTCGCGGTCAAGGTGCTGCACGCGGCGCTGCTGGAGGACGAGCAGTTCGCCGAGCGGTTCCGGCGCGAGGCCCGGCTGCTGGCCGCGCTCAGCCACCCGGGCATCGTCGACGTGCACGACTACGGCGAGAGCGCGGACGGCCCCGGCGGCCAGGTCGCCTACATCGTCATGGAGTTGATCGACGGCCGCCCGCTGAACGAGGTGCTGGCGGAGGACGGTCCGATGTCCGCCGAGCGCACGCTCGGGCTGCTCGCCGGTGCGCTGGACGCGCTGCACGCCGCGCACCAGCGGGACATCGTGCACCGGGACATCAAGCCGTCCAACCTGATGGTCCGCGCCGACGACCGGGTGGTGGTGACCGACTTCGGTATCGCCACGGCTGCCACCAGTACGAAGATCACGGCTTCGCACGCGGTGCTGGGAACGGCGCTGTACATGGCCCCCGAGCAGGCCGAGGGTGCGGTCACCACGCCGCTCTCCGACCTGTACTCGATCGGCGTGGTCTGCTACGAACTGCTCACCGGCCAGGTGCCGTTCGGCGGTGAGTCGGTGCTGGAGATCGTGCTCAAGCACGTCCGGGAGCCCGCGCCGGGGCTGCCGCCGAACTTCTCCCCGGCGGTCCGTCAGTTCGTCGCGACCGCACTCGCCAAGCAGCCGGAGCACCGCCACCCGGACGCCGCCACGATGGCGGCCGCCGCCCGGGCCGCGATCGCCGGGACCAGCGGACCGGCGACGGTGCCCGCCACCGCGTTCGGCCTGCCGCCTGCGCTGCTGGCCACACCCGTCACGGTGGTGGCCGCAGTCGGGGACGAGCCCCGTACCCAGGCCGAGCCCCGGCGGCGGCGCTCCCGGATCCTGATACCCCTGATCATTCCGATCGTCATCACGGCCGGTGCCGGCACCGCCGTACTGATCGACCAGGGCGCGCTGCGCAGCCAGGCCAAGGGGTCAGGATCGAGCCCGTCCAGCTCGGTGACCGGCGGCACGAACTCCGGTACGTCCCCGGCCGGTTCGCCTCCGGCCTCGTCGGCGGCGGTCGAGACACCGTCCGCTGCGGCCAGCGCGCCGGCGGCCGACCCGAACGCCGGGCAGGGCACCGCGAACCAGCCGGGCGGCACCGTCCCCAACACCGGCGGCGGCAACGCGGGCGGCACGGGTACGGGTACGGGGTCGGGCAGTGGCACCGGCAACAACAACGGCGGTGCCGCGGTGAGCGGTGGCGGTACGCCCGGCGGCGGGGGAGGCGGCAGTACCCCGGCGCCGCCCCGGACCGTCCCGGCCACCACCACCCCGCCGCCGCCCGCGCCCAGCGTCCCGGCGGAGTGCGGCGGCAAGGGCTGGGGCTACATCACGGGTGTGGGCAGCGGGATGAAGCTCGGCCTGGCCGGCGCGCCGGTCGCGGGCACGGCGGCCGTGACGGGCGGGCGGACCGAGTTCGGCTGGATCTTCACGATCGGCTCGGGCGGTTGGTACACCGTGAACCCCTGCAACCTGAGCAAGCCGGTCCTGGTGCAGAACCAGGGGAGCGGGGTGGCCGAACTGAATCCGGACTGGAGCTTTCTGACCAACTGGACGGTGGTCAACACCGGTTCGGGCGCCTTCTACCTGAAGGACTACAGCAGCACGAACTGCCTGACCGACCACGGCTCGGGCCAGAAGGCCACCATGACCACCTGCACGCCCGGCAGCAAGGCCCAGCAGTGGACGATTCCCGCTGGGTGAACATCCGGCGATTGTCCCGCACCCGCCCCGGCAGGTGCGGGATAACGGTGGGGACCACCGCAGTCGGCCCGCCGTGGCCCCCGGCCGAAGGACCCCACCGATGCCCCTGAAGAACTACGGCGTGCTCGCCGCCACCGCCGTGGACCGGCGCCGGGGAGGCGCCCGCGCCACCCCCCCCAACCCGACTACCGGGCCGCCGTCAACGTCCAGTCGCAGCAGGCGCCTTCGGAGCTGCTGTACGTGGTGGTCGACGACTTCCGGCACCCGCTCACCGGCCTGCTGCCCGCAGCCGGCAGCGGGTGGACCAAGCTGGCGTCCAAGCCCGATACGGCCGCCCTCGACTTCATCCGGGGCAACCTGTTCGACCCCGCCGCGCTGCGCACCCTGCCGCCCGAACTGCCGGGCGTGGACAACGACCTGGCCGACCTGCTGGACCACTACGTGCAGCGCGCGATCAGCGACCCGGCGGCGGCGGTCTACCTGATCGGCGAGCGCTTCGGCCCCGAGGCGAAGGTCCCGGACAAGGTGTTCGGCTTCCTGCCGGGCAACGGTGTCCACGACATCCACATGAACCAGGGCAACAGCGGGCGGTTCAGCAAGGACGACGGCGTCCACCAGGACGGCGGGCTGATCATCCACCTGCCCGCCGACAACCGCTGGGTCGCGGTGTTCCTGGCCTTCCAGTCGCAGAGCTGGCACACCGACGATGTCACCGGCCACACTCTGCCGAGCACGCCGGGCCGTCCGACCGAGCCGCACGACCAGGCGGTACGGATCGTCGCGGCCCTGGTCAACCCGGCCGGCCCGGCCCCGGAGCGGGAGACCGTCACCCTGCTCAATGCCTCCGCCGCCCCGGTCGACCTGACCGGCTGGCAGCTCGCCGACCAGGCCAAGCACCGGCTGCCGATCCCGGCCACCCGGCTGGCCCCCGGCGCCCTGCTCACCGTGAACGGCCGCCACGGCTTCGAGCTCGGCAACCACGGCGGCGTGATCACCCTGCTCGACCCGGCCGGGCTGAAGGTGCACGGTGTCTCGTACACCGCCCGCCAGGCCGCCGCCGAGGGCCGGACGATCAGCTTCTGACGCACCGACTCACCCGGTCGGCCGTACGGCGCGCCGACCGGGTGCAGCGGTCTGCCTAGGCTGGCGAGATGACCGACCGTCAGCAGCCGAGGCCGAAGCGACTGCGCCACCGACCGCTCTCTCCACTGCGCGAGCACCTGCGGGACTCGTTCTGGTTCGCCCCGCTGCTGACCTGCCTGCTCGCGGTGCTGATGGCCGGGGCCACCACCTGGCTGGACGCCGAGGTGGTGTACGAGCAGATCGCCGAGACCGGCGACGCGTCCGACCTGCTGGCGTTCAGCAGCGGGGCGAAGGCCGTGGTCTCCACGGTCAGCTCGGCGATGCTGACCTTCATCGGTGTGGTCTTCTCGATCTCGCTGGTGGCCCTGCAGATGGCGGCCAGTCAGATGAGCCCCCGGGTGCTGAGACTGTACGTGCGCAGCCGGATCACCAAGGCCACCTTCTCGGTCTGCCTGGCCACCTTCCTGTTCACGCTGCTGGTGCAGCTCGGCTACGACGACACCACCGACCCGACCAAGGTCACCTCCGTCCCGCTGGTGTCCACCGCGGTGGCGGTGCTGCTGGTGCTGCTCAGTCTCACGCTGTTCGTGCTGTACGTGCAGTCCACCCAGCGGCTGCTGCGGGTGCCGCACGTGATCGACCGGGTGACCCGGGAGTCGGTGGGGGTGCTCACTACGTACCGCTGGATGGCGCCCGAGACCGGCCCCCGGATGGTGCCACCGGAGGGCAGTGTGACGCTGCTGCACGCGGGCAACTCGGGCGTGCTGCGGGACGTCAACCTGGCCCGGCTGGTCCGGGTCGCCCGGCGGCACGACGCGGTGTTCCACCTGGTGCCCCGGATGGGCGACTTCATCGCCCCGGGCACCCCGACCGTGGTGGTGGCCGGCGGCACCCCGCCCCGTCCGCACCGGATCACCTCTGCCCTGAACATCGGGGTGGACCGCACCATGCACCAGGATCTGAGCTTCGGGTTCCGGCAGCTGGTGGACATCGCGATCCGGGCGCTCTCTCCGGCGGTGAACGATCCGACCACGGCGGTGCAGGCGATCGACCGGATCCACCAGCTGCTGGCGATGCTGGCCGGCTACCCCTTCGGCGAGCTGCGCTACCGCGACCGGGAGGGGAAGATCCGGCTGGTCCAGCCGATCCCGGACTGGCAGTGCACCATCGACCTGGCCTTCACCGAGATCCGGATCTGCGGCGGCGGCCAGCCACAGGTCTCCCGGCGGCTGGCCGCCGCCCTGGACGACCTGCTGCGGATCACCCCGGAAGACCGCCGCCCGCCCCTGCTGGCCCAACGGGCGCTGCTGGAACGGGCGGTGGCCGAGAACGTACCGGACCCGGCGAACCGCACCTTCGCCCTGGCCCCGGACCGCCAGGGCATCGGCTGACCCAGGGTCAGGACTCGCCGTCCTCCTGCGGGCGGGCCCGCTCGGGCAGCAGGAAGGCCAGGCCGGCGGCGAGCAGCAGGCCGGTGGCGGTCAGGCCGAGGGTCCAGCCGGCTGCCGGGCGGAAGCCGTCGGAGGTGGCCCAGCCGAAGAAGGCGGTGCCGAGGACGGCGACGCCGACCGAGCCGCCGAGTTGCTGGACGGCGTTCAGGACGCCGGAGGCGGAGCCCACTTCGTGCTCCTCGACGCCGGCCAGGGCGATGTCGAAGAACGGCGCCATGATCAGGCCGAGCCCGAGACCGGAGAGGACCAGTGCGGGGATCAGCTGAAGGCTGGTCAGTTCGGCGCCGCCGTACTCGAGGGTGGCCCACAGGGTGAGTGCGCCGAGGACCGCGACCGCGAGGCCGAGGTGCAGTACCCGGCGGCCGTACCGGGGGCCGAGCACCGCGCCGGAGAGGATCGCGCCGGCCACCAGGCCGAGTGAGAGCGGGATCATCGTCAGACCGGCGTGCAACGGGGTCCAGCCGAGGCCGAGCTGGAGGTAGAGGGTGAAGACCAGCATCAGGCCCGCGACCGCGCCGAAGAACACCACGCCGGTGGCCAGCGCCCCGGTGAAGGCGCGGCGGGCGAACAGGGAGGGCTCGACCAGCGGGGAGCCGCCGCGGCGCTTCAGCCGCTGCTGGTAGCGGGCGAAGACCAGCAGGACGGGCAGTGCGGCGGCCATGCTCAGGTACGTCCAGAGCGGCCAGCCCAGCTCGCGGCCCTGGACCAGCGGGAAGACCAGCAGCAGTGCGGCGAGACCGACCAGCAGCATGCCGGGCAGGTCGAGCCGGACGGCGCCGTCCGCCCGGGTCAGCCGGTTGGCGGGCAGCAGCCGGGTGGCGCCGAGCACGGCCAGCAGGCCGAGCGGGAGGTTGACCAGGAACACCGTCCGCCAGCCGGCGCCGAGCCAGTCGGCGTCCACCAGGAAGCCGCCCAGGGTCGGGCCGAGCACCGAGGAGAGGCCGAGCACCGGACCGAACAGGCCGAAGGCCGCGCCGATCTCCTGGGGCGGGAACATCAGCCGGATCAGGCCGAGGCCCTGCGGGATCAGCAGGGCGGCGAAGCCGCCCTGGACGGCGCGGGCCCCGATCAGCAGGCCCGGGTCGGTCGCGGCAGCGCAGGCGGCCGAGGCGAGGGTGAACCCGGCGACGCCGAGCAGGAACAGCCGCTTGCGGCCGAAGATGTCGCCGAGCCGGGCGCCGGTGACCATCAGCATGGCGAAGGCCAGCGTGTAGGCGGCGGCGATCCACTGGATCTGGGACTCGCTGCCGCCCAGGTCGCGCAGGATCGCGGGGGAGGCGACGCCGGTGATGGTGGCGTCCAGCAGGTCCATCGCCTCGACCAGCAGGATCACGCCGAGGGCGGCCCAGCGATAGCGGTGGAGTGGTCGTTCGGTCGGTGCGTCGAGCACGGCGGTCATGGCGGATCCCCTCGATGGAACGACGTTCGCTTGGACGAACAGTGTTTGTTGTGACGAACACTGTTCTACGACTGGAACGGCGTTCGTGTCAAGGTAGGATTCGACGGTCGCCTACTCCGGAGGTTCCGCATGTCCAGCTGGCCCGAGACCTGGCCCGGCCGGGAGAAGCCCGCGCCCAGGCGGCAGCCGCTCAGCCGTGAGCGGATCGTGGCGACCGCGCTGACGATCATCGAGACCGAGGGCCTGGACGCGCTCTCGATGCGCCGGGTCGCCCAGGAGCTCGGAACGGGGGCGGCCAGCCTCTATGCGCACGTCAGCAACAAGGACGAGCTGCTGGAACAGGTCCTCGACCTGGTCTACTCGGAGATCACCATCGAGACGCCGGACCCGGCGCGCTGGCAGGAGCAGGTGAAGGACCACATGCGCCGCGCCCGCAAGGTGCTGATCAGCCACGGCGACCTGGCCCGGGCCGCGATGGCGGCCAACGTGCCCGTCACCCCGCACGCGCTGGACAGCGCCGAGGCGGTGCTCGGCCTGCTCAAGGCCGGCGGGCTGGACGACCGGACCGCCTCGTACGGCGTGGACGCGCTCTCGCTGCTGGTCACCGCCACCGCCTTCGAGGAGAGCAGCCGGTGGCAGGTGTCGGCCGAGGACGCGTCCGCCTACGGTGAGCGGATTCGGGCGTTCTTCGGGGCGGTGCCCGCCGACCGCTACCCGCTGGTGGTCTCGCTGGCCGGGGAGCTGACCCGGGACGTCGGCGACGAGCGGTTCGAGTTCGGCCTGGACATCCTGGTGGCCGGGCTGGCCCGGCGGGTCTGACGGAGCGTCGGAGGAAAGCACGGAGCCCCCGCCGAGGCGGGGGCTCCGTGAGTGGTGGTGGGTCAGCCGGCGTCGGCCACCTTGGCGCCGCGCCGGTCGAGCGAGGCCAGGTAGGCGTTGTAGGCGACCAGCTCGGCGTCGCCGTCGCGGTCGGCGGCGCGGTCGCGGCGGCGGGCCTGGCGCTCCTCCGACTTGGCCCACTGGAGGGTGAGCGCGATCAGCACGATCGCGGTCGGGATCTCGCCGAACGCCCAGGTGATGCCGCCCGCGAGCTTCTGATCGGTGATCAGGTCGGTGCCGGGCGGGGCCATCGGGGTCTTGAACGTGGTCACCAGGGGGCTGGTCGCCATCATCACCGCCACGCCGAAGAAGGCGTGGAACGGCATCCCCATGAACAGCTCGATGATCCGCATCACGAAGCCGGGCCGGTGCGGGCCCGGGTCGACGCCCATGATCGGCCAGAAGAACAGCAGGCCGACCGCGAGGAAGTGCAGCATCATCCCGATGTGCCCGACCCGGTAGCCCATCAGGAAGTCGAACAGCGGGGAGAAGTAGAGCGCGTACAGGCTCGCGATGAACAGCGGGATGGTGAAGGCCGGGTGCGAGATCACCCGGACGTACCGGCTGTGCAGCAATGCCACCAGCAGCTCGCGCGGGCCCTTGCCGCTGCCCTTGCGGGCCGGGCGCAGCGCGCGCAGGGCGAGCGTGATCGGGGCGCCGAGCAGCAGCAGGATGGGGGAGAGCATGGAGAGCACCATGTGCTGGATCATGTGCGCGCTGAACAGCACCATGCCGTAGTCGTTCAGCCCGGTGCAGGTCACCAGCAGGACGGTGCCGAGGCCGAGCAGCCAGGCGATGCTGCGGCCGACCGGCCAGCGGTCACCGCGCCGGACCAGCCGGACCACGCCGGCGCCGTACAGCCCGAGGGCGACCAGGCAGCCGATCAGGAACGGCCAGTCGGGCGACCAGGTCAGGGCGGAGTCGGCGGTGAACGGGCCGAGCGGCGCCGTCCCGCCGTGGTGGTGCATCCCGGTCATGCCGTCGCCCATCGGCGGGTCCTGCTTTCCCTCGTCAGTTCCGGTCGGGCCGGGCCGTGCTGCGGGTCCGGTTCGTCCGTTTTGCTTCGAGGGTCAGCCTAGGTGGCGCTTATTCCGCGGCCGCAGCCGCCCCCGGCGTGTTCGCCGCGGCGTCCAGCGAGCCGGTGACCCGGACCAGGAGCGCGCGCAGGGTGGTGGCTTCGGCGGCGGAGAGGTCGCTGGCCTCGATGATGCCGCGCGGTACGCAGAGCGCCTGGTCGCGCAGGCCCGCCCCGGTGTCGGTGAGGCGGATGGTGACGGACCGTTCGTCCTCGGCGCTGCGGGTGCGCTGCACGTAGCCGGTCGCCTCCAGGCGCTTGAGCAGCGGAGAGAGGGTGCCGGAGTCCAGGCGCAGGTACTCGCCGATCTGCTTCACCGGCAGGTCGCCGTGCTCCCAGAGCACCAGCATCACCAGGTACTGCGGGTAGGTCAGCCCGAGGTCCTTGAGCAGCGTCCGGTACACGCCGTTGAAGGCCCGGGAGGCGGCCTGCACGGTGAAGCAGATCTGGCGGTCCAGGCGCAGCAGCTCGGCGTCGGGCACCTCGGTGAGCTCGGTCATGTCTCCAGAATAGCCGTGGGCAGTCTAGTTGTGCACAACTGAGTTGTGTGCAATGATTCTTCGCAGAGGGCGAGCCGGACACCGGCCGCCGAGCTACGAAAGGGACGGTCACCATGGACGCGCTGTACACCGCTGTCGCCACCGCCAACGGCCGCGAGGGCCGCACCGTCAGCTCCGACGGTCAGCTGGACCTCGCGCTGGCGATGCCGCCCGCGCTCGGCGGCAACGGTCAGGGCACCAACCCCGAGCAGCTCTTCGCCGCCGGGTACGCGGCCTGCTTCGCCAGCGCGCTCGGCCTGGTGGGCCGGCAGGCCCGGGTGGACACCAGCGAGGTCTCGGTCACCGCCGAGGTCTCGATCGGCAAGGACGGTGCCGGCTTCGGCCTGGCCGTGGTCATCCGGGTCGAGCTGCCCGACGCCCTCGAGGGCGAGTCCGGCCTGCTGCTGGTCAAGCAGGCCCACGAGGTCTGCCCCTACTCCAGGGCCACCCGCGGCAACATCGAGGTCGAGCTCGTCGTCGAGTAACCACCCGCCGAACGCCTGGAGCCCCGGACCGAGCAGTGGTCCGGGGCTCCGGCTGCGTTCCGGTCAGGCCGGGAGTACCCGGCGCAGGTACTCGCCGGTCACCCCCGGCCCGGCGGCGATCTCCGCCGGTGTGCCCTGGTTGACCACCCGGCCGCCGCGGTGCCCGGCGCCCGGGCCCAGGTCGATGATCCAGTCGGCACAGGCGGCGACGTGCAGGTCGTGCTCGGCGATGACGACCGAGTTGCCGCTCGCCAGCAGCGTGTCGAAGGCGTCCACCATCCGCTGGACGTCCGAGGGGTGCAGCCCGGTGACCGGTTCGTCCAGCAGGACCAGGCCGCGGCCGCGCCCGCCGGTGCCGAGCAGGATCGCGTTGGCCAGCTTCAGCCGCTGCGCCTCGCCGCCGGACAACTCGGTCCCGCTCTGGCCGAGTTGGAGGTAGCCGAGACCGGCCCGCTGGATCGCGCGCAGCGTGCTCGCCAGGCCGGCCGGTTCGGTGAGGAGGTCGGCGGCCTCGTCCACGGTCATCGCGAGGATCTGGTCCACCGCCTTGCCCCGGTAGGTCACGCCCAGCACCTCGGGGGTGAACCGCCGGCCCTCGCAGACGTCGCACTCCACCCACAGGTCGGGCATGAAGTGCAGGTCCACCTGCCGCCGGCCGTAACCGGCGCAGGTCTCGCAGCGGCCGCCGGGGGAGTTGAAGGAGAACGCGCCGGCGCCCAGGCCGAGCGCCCTGGCGCGCAGGGTGACCGCGAAGAGCTTACGGATGACGTCGAAGGCTTTGGTGTACGTGGCGGGATTGGAGCGGGGGGTGCGGCCGATCGGGTCCTGGTCGACGACGGTCACCCAGTCGAGGCCGCCGACGCCCTCGACGCCCGCCAGCGCGGTCGGCCGCTCGCCGCGCAGTACGGCGCCCAGGCCGGTGCCGAGCGCCTGGTGCAGCAGGCTGCTCTTGCCGCTGCCGCTCACGCCGGTGAGGCAGGTCAGGGTGTTCAACGGGATGTCCACCCGGTCGAGTCGGACGTTGTGCACGTCGACGCCGAGCAGGCTCAGACGCGCGGCCGCGCTCGGATCGAACCGCTTCGGACGGTGCACCCGGGGGCCGCGCCCGGCCAGGTAGGCACCGGTGACCGAGTGCGGGTGGCTGCTCAGCTCGGCGGTCGGGACCGAGGCGACCAGCGTGCCGCCCCGGCGGCCGCCGCCGGGGCCGAGATCCACCACCCAGTCGGCGAGGGCGATGAGTTCGGGGTCGTGCTCGACCAGCAGCACGGTGTTCCCGGCGTCCCGCAGACCGGTCAGGATCTCGCGCAACGGGTGTTTGTCGGCGGGGTGCAGGCCGGCGCCCGGCTCGTCCAGGACGAAGATCACACCGCTCAGGTCCAGGTTCAACTGTGCGGTGACCCGGGCCCGTTGGAGCTCCCCGCCGGACAGCGACGGCGCCGTCCGGGTCACCGTGAGGTGGCCGAGGCCGAGCTCGACCATCAGCCGGACCCGGCGGGCGAGGTCCGGCAGCACGTTGACGGCGACCTGACGCTGCATCGGGGTGAGGGTGGCGTCGATGCCGTCCACCCAGGTGCGCAGCTGCTCCACCGGCAGCCCGATCACCTCCGGGTAGCTGAGGCCGCCGAGTTCGAGGGTGCGCGCGGTCTCGCCGAACCCGGTGCCGTGGCAGCCGGGGCACGCCACCCGGGCCATGAAGCGGGCGTACGTCTCGCGCGCGGCGTCGGTGCCGGCGGCCTGGTGGAGCCGGGCGACCTCGCGGACGGCGCCGATCAGCGGGACGCTGCGCTCGGTCACGGTCCCGGTGCCGGACTTCCGGTGGTGACTGGTGATCCTGAAGCTGACCGGTTCGCCGTCCGTCCCGTGCAGGACGGCGGAGCGGAAGGACTCGGGGAGTTCGCGCCAGGGCAGGTCGAGGTCGGCGCCGTGCAGCGCGGCAAGCGCCGGGAGCGCCAGGTGTTCGCCGGAGTTGGTGCGCCGGAACCACTCGCCCGCGCCGCCGAACAGCGGGAGGCCGGGGCTGGTGATGATCCGGTCCGGCTCGGCGCTGTCGGTGTGGCCCATGCCCGCGCACTGCTTGCAGCGGCCCTCCATGCTGTACCGGTCGAAGTAGGCGCTGGTGAGGTTGCGCAGCTCGGGGTGGTCGACGGCGAGCGGCCCGAGCGCGGGCAGCCGGGCGAACAGCAGCCCGAGGTAGTCGTTGAGCCCGCTGATGCTGCCGAGGGTGGAGCGGGGGCTGCGGTTGAGCCGGCGCTGGTCGACCGCGAGGGTGACGCCGAGCCCGCTGATCCGGTCCACCTGGGGCCGGTCCTTGGGGGAGATGAACTGCCGGAAGAACGGTGAGATGCCGTTCAGGTACCGCAGTTGGGCCTCCGCGTGGACGGTGTCGATGGCCAGCGAGGTCTTGCCGCTGCCGCTCACGCCGGTGAAGGCGACGATCCTGTTCTTCGGAAAGGTGACGCTGACGTCCTTGAGGTTGTGCGTCCTGGCGCCGACGATCTCGATGACATCCCCGCCGGGGACGTGATCCGGGTGGCTCACTGCCGCTCCTCCGCTGCCGTCCGGTGAACTTGACCCACGATATTACTCTCACGATACTGATCTCGTGAATCTCACTCGCCTGATGGCCCTCGGGACACTGCAGAACGGTGGCCCGATGCACGGCCACGAAATCCGCCGCATCGCCGAGGTGACGAGCGTCAGCAGCTGGGGCGGCGTCAGCGTCGGCGCCCTCTACCGCGAGCTCCGGACGATGGACGAGAACGGTCAGGTCGAGGCCGTCCGTACCGAGCAGGTGGGGCGCCGGCCGGCCAGAACCGTCTACGGGATCACCGCCCGGGGCGAGGCGGAGCTGCGCGCCCTGCGCGAGGAGGCCGTCACCGAGGTCCACCACGGCACCGACCCGTTCGGTGTCGCGCTGCTCTTCACCCGGACCGACGATCTGCCGACCCTGCTGGGCCTGCTCGAGCGCCGCCGCGAGGCGATCCGCGGGATCCGCGACGGCATCGCGGCGGAGGGGGAGGCCCTGTACGGCGCCGGGGCGATCGGGCCGCTCGACGCGGCGATGTTCCGCCGTCGGGTGTTGCAGCTCGACGCCGAGCTGGCCTGGCAGGACGACCTCGACCGGGTCATCGAACAAGCCGGGACGGATGGTGCGAGCTGACGGTGCACCAGCGGCGTGCGGACCGCGCTCACTTGCCGGAGGCGCTCCCCGGTCCGCCGAGGTCGTCGCGGCCCACGTGCTCGCCCGGCGTGGCCAGCTCCGCGACCGCGTCCGCCCGGACCACCGCGCCGGTGGACTTCTTGCCGCGCCGCAGCCGGCCTTCCAGCCAGCTCGCGAAGGAGGTGAGCGAGAAGTTCACCACGACGAAGATCACCGCAACGATGCTGAAGCTGGCGATGGTGTTCGCGCCGTAGTTCGCGCTCATCGGGCGGACCGACGCCAGCAGTTCGGAGAAGCCGAGCAGCGCGCCGCCCAGCGCGGTGTCCTTCACGATGACCACCAGCTGGCTGACGATCGCCGGCAGCATCGCGGTGACCGACTGCGGCAGCAGTACGTGGCGCATGACCTGGTTCTTGCGCATGCCGATCGCCTTGGCCGCGTCGCTCTGACCCCGGGGGAGGGACAGGATGCCGGCCCGGACGATCTCGGCGAGCACGGAGGCGTTGTACAGGACCAGGCCGGTGACCACGGCGTAGAGCGGCCGGCTGTCGGGGCTGACGTCGGTGAACTCGGCGTACGCCGCGTTCGCGAAGAGCATCAGGATCAGCACCGGGATGGCGCGGAAGAACTCCACCACGGTCCCGGCCGCACCCCGTACCCAGTGGTGCTCGGAGAGCCGGGCGATGCCGAACAGCGCGCCGGCCGGCAGGGCGATGACCATCGAGAGCGCGGCGGCGATCAGCGTGTTCTTGAGCCCCGGCAGCAGGTACGTCTCCCAGGCCCCGGAGTTGGTGAAGAAGGGCCGCCACTTGACCCATTCGAGCTGGTTCTTGTCGGAGAGGCTCTGCACCACCCACCAGATCACGGCGGCGAGGGCGACCAGGAACAGCACCGTGAGCAGTACGTTGCGCCGTTTGGCCCGGGGCCCGGGGACGTCGTACAGGGTGGACACGGACTTCACCGCCTCACCGACACCTTCTTGCTCACCCAGCCGAGGAAAAGCCCGGTCGGCAGGGTGAGGCAGATGAAACCGAACGCGAAGATGGCGGAGATGAGGATGAGCTGAGCCTCGTTCTCGATCATCTCCCGCATCAGGGACGCCGCTTCGGCGACACCGATCGCGGCCGCCACGGTCGTGTTCTTGGTCAGCGCGATCAGCACGTTCGCCAGCGGACCCACCACGGAGCGGAAGGCCTGCGGAAGGACGATCAGCCTCAGCACCTGAGGGAAGCTCAGGCCGATGGCTCGCGCCGCCTCGGTCTGACCGAGAGGCACCGTGTTGATGCCGGACCGCAGCGCCTCGCAGACGAACGCCGCGGTGTAGACGATCAGACCGAGTACGGCGAGCCGGAAGTTGATCGTCGTGAAGTTGTCGGCGCCGAGGGTGACGCCGAGCGTCTGGAACAGGCCCAGCGAGGTGAAGACGATGATCACCGTGAGCGGGATGTTCCGGACCACGTTGACATAGGAGGTACCGAAGCCGCGCATCAGCGGCACGGGGCTGACGCGCATGGCCGCCAGGGCGGTCCCCCAGAGCAGGGCGCCGATGGCGGAGTAGAAGGTGAGCTGCACCGTCACCCAGAACGCCCCGAGCAGGTCGTAACCCTCAAGAAAGTCGAACACGGTCTCCCGGCCCTTCCGCAGCAGTGACGGCCCMCGGCGGGCCGTGGGCCGTCCGGTTCAGCTGACGACGACGCCGATCTTCGGGGCGGCCTCGGGCTGGTAGTTGGCCGAGCCGAAGTTCTTCTTGACGGCCGCGTCCCACGAGCCGTCGCTGACCATCTTCTCCAGGGCGGTGTTGATCTTCGCCTTGAGTTCGCTGCCCTTCTGGACACCGATGCCGTAGTTCTCGTTGCTCATCTTGAAGCCGCCGAGCTTGAACTTGCCCTTGAACTCGGGCTGCGAGGCATAGCCGGCGAGGATCACGTCATCGGTGGTCAGGGCGTCGATGACCTTGTTCTCCAGGCCGGTCAGGCACTCCGAGTAGCCGCCGTACTGCTGGAGTTGGGCGTTCGGCGCGATCTTCGTCTTGACGTTCTGCGCCGAGGTGGAGCCGGTGACCGAGCAGAGCTTCTTGTTGTTCAGGTCCGCGGGCGTCTTGATGGAGTCGTCGTCCGCCCGGATCAGGACGTCCTGGTGCGCCAGCAGGTACGGTCCGGCGAAGTCGACCTTCTCCGAGCGCGCGGGGGTGATCGAGTACGAGGCGGCGATGAACTGGACGTCGCCGCGCTGGAGCAGCGTCTCGCGGTCGGCGCTCTTGGCTTCCTTCCAGACGATGTCGCCCGGATCGTGGCCGAGCTGCTTGGCGACGTAGGTGGCCACGTCGACGTCGAACCCCGTGTACTTGCCGTCCGGGGTCTTCAGTCCGATGCCCGGCTGGTCGTACTTGATACCGACGGTGATCTTCTCGCCGCTCTTGTCGCCGCCACCGTCGGAGCTGCAGCCGGCGGCGGTCAGGGCCAGTACGAGCGCAGCGGCGGTCGCGCCGGTGGTCTTGCGAAGCTTCATGGTGTTCATCCCTACTGCGGTGGGGTCCGGTCAGTGGTGAAGGATCTTCGAAAGGAAGTCCTTGGCGCGCTCGCTGCGCGGATTGCTGAAGAACTGATCGGGCGTCGTCTCCTCAACGATCCGGCCATCCGCCATGAACACCACGCGGTTGGCAGCCGAACGGGCGAACCCCATCTCGTGGGTGACGACGACCATGGTCATTCCGTCCCGGGCGAGCTGCTGCATCACCTCGAGCACCTCGTTGATCATCTCGGGGTCGAGCGCCGAGGTCGGCTCGTCGAAGAGCATGATCTTCGGGTCCATGGCCAGCGCCCTGGCGATCGCGACGCGCTGCTGCTGTCCCCCGGAGAGCTGCGCGGGGTACTTGTCCGCCTGGGAGGCGACACCGACCCGGTCGAGCAGGTGGCGGGCCCGCTCGTCGGCTTCCTTCTTGTTCTTCTTGCGGACCTTGACCTGACCGAGCGTCACGTTCTGCAGCACGGTCTTGTGCGCGAAGAGGTTGAAGGACTGGAAGACCATGCCCACATCGGCCCGCAGCGCGGCCAGTTCACGGCCTTCGGCGGGCAGCGGCCTGCCGTCGATGACGATCTCACCGGAGTCGATGGTCTCCAGGCGGTTGATGGCCCGGCACAGGGTGGACTTCCCGCCCCCCGAAGGCCCGATCACCACGACGACCTCGCCGCGGGCGATGGTCAACTCGATGTCCCGGAGGACATGGAGCTCGCCGAAGTGCTTGTTGACGTTGCTCAGCACTACCAGATCGCCCGGGCCGGCGGTGGGATCCTCGTTGCTCACAGTTACTCCGCTCGTCGGCTTCATGGTCCGTCCTCCGAAATGAAGGCGCACGCCGAAAAGCGCAGGAGCAGTAACCGAGGTCAGGGCAGGTGTCGTTCAGCGGCACGCCAGGCCGAGGTGACCGCACGGTGGGCGGCGGCCGTGGCCTCGGAGGTGTCGCCCGACAGGTGGATCGGGGCACCGAGGTGCACATGCAGAGCGGGTCGGCGGAGCGGGGCGGTGGCGAAGCCTGCGAGTTGCTTGGTGGTGCTGCCCGAGCTGAGGCGGCGGGCACCGCACTGGCCGAGCGGTACCACCGGGGCGCCGCTCGCCGCCGCGAGCCGGGCGAGGCCGGTCCGGAAGGCACGTGGCTCGGTGTCCCGGGAGTCCCGGCGCTTGGGCAGGCCGCCCTCGCCGTAGATCAGCACGACGCGGCCTGCCGCGAGCGCCGCGGCGGCCACGTCGAGGGCCTCGGCCGCCCGGGCCGTACCGCGGTGGACCGGAATGTGCCCGCCGGCCCGCAGCACCCCGCCGAGCCCGGGCACCCGCCACAGACCGGCGGCCGCCATCACCACCGGCTCGGTGCCCAGCCTGCGCAGTGCGGCGAGCACCACCCCCGGGTCGGCGAGCGAGCTGTGGTTGGCCACCACGATGCTGCCCGGAGCGACCGGGCCTGCCACCTCGGAAGTGACGGACAGTCGGCCGAGGACGGGGACCAGCGTGCTGGCGATCCGGCTGAGCATGGATGGTTCCCTTCGTCGCCTCCGGCGAGGCGGTGGCACCATCCTGGTGGACCGCAGCCGCCGGTGGCTTGAGTACCGGTACTCACATCGGACGGGCGGCGGTCCGTCTCTCACAGCCGTCGGGCCCCGACACCGTCCCCAGCCAGTGCGTCACCCGGGTTCAGGAGTGCGCAGGCCTTCATCGAGAGACATCCGCAGCCGATGCACCCGGTGAGCTCGGCTTCGAGCCGCTCGATGGTCTGCCGGCGCTCCTCCAGCCGACGCTTCCAGCCACGCGAGGCGCGCTGCCACTCCTGGTGACTCGGCGGCCGGTCGAGCGGAACGTCGGCGAACGCCTCCCGGAGGTCCTGCAACGGGATGCCGATCCGTTTTGCCACCGAGACCAGTGCGACGCGGCGCAGCATGTGCCGTGGGTAGCGGCGTTGGTTGCGGTCGTCGCGTTCGGACGCGATCAGGCCGAGTTCCTCGTAGAACCGCAGCGCGGAGACGGCTGCTCCGGTCCGCGCGCTCACCTCGCCGATGCTCAGCCAGTCGTCCGGGGCGGCCCGGACATCGTCGTCGGAACGGTAGCTCGTCATGCAGTTCCCCCTTGTTGACCTCAAGATTACTTGAGGTCATACGGTCGGCTGCGTCGGAACGGCAACAGGACCGGAGAGGACGGCAGTTCGATGACGTTTGTGATCGCCATGCCCTGTGTGGACGTCAAGGACAAGGCATGCATCGAGGAGTGCCCAGTCGACTGCATCTACGAGGGGGAGCGGGTGCTCTACATCCACCCCGACGAGTGCACCGAGTGCGGCGCCTGCGAGCCGGTGTGCCCGGTCGAAGCGATCTACTTCGAGGACGACACCCCGGAAGAATGGCAGCACTTCACCACCGTGAACGCCGAGTTCTTCGCCGACCTCGGCACTCCCGGCAGCAGCTCGAAGCTCGGCCCGATCGGACGGGACCACCCGGTCGTGGCGGCGCTGCCGCCGCAGGGGGCCGGCTGAGCTCGGCGGCTCATATTTCGGTGCCGGCCCCGAGGCGGGCCGAACCGGCTTGGCTGGCCACGAGTTCGCGGTACGGAACGCAGCGGGTGAGCAGGGTGGGGTGGTCCGCGGCGTCGACGATGGTGCCGCGGTTCATCATGATCACGTGGTCGGCGTGCTGGACCGTGGAGAGCCGGTGGGCGATCACCACGACGGCCCGGTGACAGGCGAGACGCTCCACGATCTCGCGGAGCCGCAGTTCGTTGATGCCGTCCAGCTGGCTGGTGGGCTCGTCGAGCAGGACGAGGTCGGCATCGGTGAGCAGCGCCCGGGCCAGGGCCATCCGCTGGCGCTGGCCGCCGGAGAGGTCCGACTCGCGGCCCAGGACGGTGTCGAGGCCCTGGGGGAGCCGGGCGATGTCCTCGGTCAGGCCGACGGCGGCCAGGGCTTCGGCCAGTTCGCGGTCGTCGGCCGCGTGCGCCCGGCCGAGCTGGAGGTTCTCCCGGGCGCTGGCCTCGACCAGGGTGAACGCCTGGTCCACGTAGGCCATTTGGGAGCGCAGTGCGTCGAGCGGCCAGCTCCGGACATCGTGGCCCAGGACGCTGACCGAGCCGGCGGAGGGGCGGACGAAGCGGCCGACCAGCGAGATGGCCGTGCTCTTTCCGGCGCCCGACGGGCCCACCACGGCGGTCAGCCCCGTACGCGGAACGCTGAAGGAGACGGCGCGCAGGGCGGGTTGGTCCGACCCCGCGTGGGTGTAGGACACCGAGCGGAAGACCACCGCCGGGGCGTCGGGGGCCGGCGTGGGGGTGGGCCGGTCGGCGTCGTCCAGGTCTGCCTCGGGCGGCAGCGCGAGCAGTGCGTTGCACCGGTCCCTGGCGGCCAGCCCGGCCTGGAGCCGTCCGAGGCCGGTGGCGAGCGTGTTCACGGAGGGGACGGTCTGGAGCAGGTAGAGCAGGAACGCGGCGAACGCCGCCACCTGGAGCTCGCCGGCCGCCAGCCTGGCGCCGCCGGTGAGGATCACCGCGATCATCGCGAACTGGTTGCCGAGGGTCAGTACGGCGGGGACCAGGGCGCCCAGCCTGGCTCCGGTCAGCGAGACCGCGAGCAGTTGCTCGGCGTCCTGGGCCAGGCTCCGGTCGGCCATCGGTTCGGCCTGGTACGCCTTGATGGTGGTGAGGGCCTCCAGGTTGGCCGTGAAGCGCTGCGCGATCTGTCCCACGGCGTCCTGCTGCCCGGTGACGTTGGCTCGCATCCGGCGCAGGATCAGCAGCACCAGGACGGTCAGGACAGCGAGGGCGGCCACGGTGACCACCGTGAGCACCCAGTCGATCCACGCCATCACGGCCAGGGTCGCGGCGACGCTGAGCGCGGCCAGCGGCAGCTGGGTCGCCACTTCGACCACCTGGCGCAGCAGTTGGGCGTCGGAGGTGACCCGGGCGGTGAGGTCGCCGATGCCCTGGGCCCGTACCACGGGAAGGGGCAGCCGCAGTGCGTGCGCCATCAGGGCGGTCCGGAGGCGGTAGGTCATCCGCTCGCCGATCTGTGCGAGCTGGAAACCGGCGATGGCCTGGGCCAGTGCCCCGCCGAGGGCGGCCGCACCCATCATCAGCAGTCCGGGAGCGAGGGAGCGGTGGGTGGCGAAGTCTCCGATGATCTTCTGGACGAGCAGCGGGAGGGCGAGTCCGGCCGCGGTGGCGATCACGGCGAGCAGCAGGGCGCCGGCCAACCGGGCGGGCTGGACGGCGAGTTCGCGGCGCAGTCGGACCGCTGGCGGCGCTGGTTCGGCGGCGTTGGTGGGCTGGGCTGCCACCTGACTACCTCTCTGCTGGGGCCGGTGCGGGCGGTCCGCACACGGAGACGGGCCGGGCCGCAGCGGTGAACCGCTGCGGCCCGGTTACCGGCCGGGTGAGCCGGGCGTCCCTGGATCACCCGGCCGGTGGCACCGTACGGATCGCCCTGGCGGGCGGCGTGCGGCTCAGAGGCAGAGGAGCGTGCTGACCGTGCTGGTGCCGCAGTTCAGGACGCTCAGCGAGCTGGTGCTGGCGAGGGTGTCGTCGATCGGGGCCGCCTCGGTCTGGGGCAGCTCCATGGTCTGGAGGTCGAGGATCGCCATGATTTTCTCCTTCACTCTGCTGTGCACGACCCGGCCGGACGGCCGGGGGTCTGTGGGCGTGCGGGTCGCACGCGGGGCTGACGGACCGACGGCCCGTCAGCCCAGAGGCCCGGTGAACGGGAGGAACGGGGTGCCCGCCAAGGCGGTGCCCAGGGCCAGCAGCACTCCGGCCGAGCCGGTCGCGAGGTCCGCGGACAGGCGCAGCAGCTGGTCGCCGGGGAAGGCGAGATGCCCCTGGTAGGGGATCTGGTGCAGGGCCAGCAGGGATCGCTGACGGTCCGTCAACTCGGCTTCGGCGTTTCGCTCGGTGGTGAGCGCGAGGTAGCCGAGCAGTCCCGCCCGTCCGTTGAACAGGCCGGGCTGGATGACGAATTCCGGTTCGGCCGCCCACTGGATCGGTGCCCGCCGATCCGCCAGGGCGGAGTCCGGCCGGTGGGCGAGCAGCGCCTCGAGTACGAGGCCGATCCCGGCGCTGCCGGTCTCGATGTAGGGCAGGGCCCGGCGGCCGTCGACCACCTGGAGCGTCCCGTCGGTCATGCTGACGCACCGTTCGAGGTCCAGCTCCAGCAGGGTTTCGGCCTGGTCGAGCAGGGTGTGGTCGCCGGTGTGCTCATGGAGCCGGACGAGGGCGAGTGCGGCACCCGAGGCCCCGGCCAGCAGCCCGGCCCGGCGCGTGGGGTCACCGGACCCGGCCTTCTCCCAGCTCCCGGCTGCGGACCTGGCCACACCGAGCGCCTCCGCCAGCAGCCGGTCATCGCCGGTGGCGAGTGCGAAGTGCAGCAGGGTGAGCGCGATCCCGGGGCCGCCGCCGACGAGTCCCGGTGCCGGCTCGCCGTCTCCGGCCCCGGCCCCGGCTTCGGTGAGGCGGCGCAGCAGATCCAGCGCCTGTTCGTGCTCGCCCAGCAGGTCCAGGACGTAGGCCACGCCGTGACCGCCGTGGTAGAGGCCGGGCAGCAGACTGCGGACCCGGACGGCGTCCGCCAGCCAGCGGACGTGTCCGGGGTCGACGGTGGCCCCGACCGCGTGCAGGGCGTAGAGCACGCCGGCCGCGCCGTGCGCCAGTCCGAGCCCGCCCAGCGTGAACTGGGCCACGTCGCCGGGGAACAGCCGGTCGGTGCGCCCGGGGGTGGCCATCGCCGCGATACCGGCGGCCAGCGAGTCCCTGATGGCGGGCCAGTCGGCGACCGGCGCCGTCAGCAGTGCGCGGGTCTCGGCGCGGCCCCGGTCCAGTTCGGGACGGGGCGTGCGGCCGTCGCCCGGCGCGGAGCCGAGGTAGCGGCGGATGTCGTCGGTGTAGCCGGGGGGCACCGGGAAGCGGTGCTCGACGGCGTCCGCGAGCTGGCCGGCCTTGCCCGGGTCCAGGGCGGTGAGCTGGACCAGGGGATAGAAGAGCCAGAGCCGGACCGCCGCCAGCCCGTACCGGTCGATGTCCGTCCCGGTGTAGCCGCGCGGGGCGGTGAACCCCGCCGCTCCCAGTGCCGGCCGCAGGAAGTCGTCGACGGTGCTGGCGAGTTCGAAGTCGATGAAGCAGAGCTCACCGTCCGGCCGGATGATGATGTTCCGCGGGTGGAGGTCTCCGAAGACGACACCGCGGGCGTGGATCTCCGCCAGGGCGCGTTCCGCCTGGTTCACGATCGCGAGGGCCTCGCGGGTGTACTCCGTGACGGCGTCCTCGTCGGTGCCGGGGTGGATCAGCGGGTAACGGGCCGTCAGCCATTCGCTGAGGGACTGCCCGGCCACGTACTCCTGGACCAGGAACTCGTGCTCCCAGGCTTTGAGCAGTCCGTGCTCGGCGGGGACCCCGGGGGCTCCGGCCAGCCGGGCGAGGATGGCGTGCTCGTTGTGCAGCCGGGTCACCGCATCGACGCCGCGCTGGTCGAGGCCGGCGAACGGGCGCGCCTCCTTCAGCACCACGGGCGGCCGCTCCGCCCCGTCGCGGGCCAGGTAGACGCCGCCGGCGTTGGAGAAGTGCAGGACGCGCTCGACCGTGTAGGGCAGGCCGGTGTCCTGCTGGGCCGCACGTTCGGCCACGGCCGGGGCGATGCAGGCCGGGACGGGGGCCCAGGAGGGGACGGAGAAACCCGCTCCGCGGACGTCGGGGACGAGGCGGCCGTCCGGTCCCACGAGGGCGAGCACCCGGTCGCCCGCCGCGTTGCGGCAGTGGCGTTCGGCGAACCCGCCGTACCTGAGGTAGAGCGGTCCGTCCTTCCACCGCAGGTCGCTGAGGATGTACGGGCCCTTGCGGCCGGCCAACAGGGCGCCGAGACCGTCGAGACATCGCTCGAGCTCCGAGTCGTCCACCGGGTACAGCGTGCAGAACTTGCCGCTGGAGCCGCGCGGAGCGTACTTGGAGTTCTGCACCTGGAGGATGGGCAGCCCGCGCAGGAACTTGAAGGTCACGCGTTCGTCCAGACAGAAGGAGTGGACGGTCTCCAGCACCTCCTCTGCCGTCTCGGTGCACGAGGAGACGTGGATCTTCCAGCCCTGGTCGGGTATCCGGACGCCGGAGGGGCGCACGACGGCCCACATCTCCAGGTCCCCGCGCTCCCAGCCGTCGGGCAGCGGCCGGGTGACGGCGGCGAACTCCTCCTGCGCTCCCCAACGTCGGGGCGAGTCGTAGAAGATCGGGTCGGCGTAGGCGTACGCCTCGTACCGGTTGTCCAACGGAAACCCTCCTCGTAGCGGGAATTACGCAGGTGGGACGGTGAAAAGAAGCCGAACTCCCCCGGGTGTCACGGAGATTTCGAGCCCCATTTTCGGGGGGCGAAATCCTGCATCCCGTACGACCATCCGATAGTGGGTCCACGGTGAATTTTCCGCAACGGCGCAAGTTTTCACCCGGCCCATCGGTTCCACTCCCCGGCTTGCGCAGGGGTGCTGGTGCGCGAGCCGGAGGCCGACCGTACGCCGTCGGCCGTGGCGCCGTGCAAGATCGCGCGAGGACGCCGTTTCCCGGCCTCGGCCAATCATCGGAGAGGGTGGTTGACCTGGGGATATGAAAATCTTCAGCTGCCGGCGGCAGAGTGCGGATCGCTGAATGCGCAAGGGTGCCCCGGCGTACGCGGGCGGCGGATGCGATATATTCTCTGCCTTTTCACGGAAGAGACGACTCCGATTCCGTCGGAAATCTCGAACGAACTGTCGGATCTCGTAAGCGTGTCCTTTGCAGGAAAATTCTGCGGACCGAAAGATTCGCTTCCGCTGCGCCCGCTGTTGGTGCTGCTGTTCCCTTGGCTCCAGCTGCGTTCACATACCACCGATCGACAACAGTCGTGGTGGAAATGGACACGACCCAGGGGGAGCGGCGTTCCAGGGCGGTGGACTGCGGGAGTCCGGTCACGGATCCCGCCTTAGCACGAACTCTCCGTAGTGGGTGGCGGTTTTTCGACGGGATCCCTCTCATGGGCGAACCGGGCCGGGACGGGGGCACCGCGAGCCCGGGGCAGCGAAAAGGTGGGGCCACACACCGACCCGGGCGGCGGCGCGAGAGCCCGTCCCTACTCTTTCGATCGTTTGAGGATGCTGATGCTTCGTGCTGGATCGTCACTCGGAGGTCGGCGCTCCGCGCCCGTTCTCGTGTGGCTCCTGCCCACGGTCGTGACGGTGGCCGCCGCGGTCGTCGCCGTGTCGCTGACCTCCACCGGCGCCCGTGCGGGAGTCGTCTGGTGCGGGGTGGTGGGTACCGCGGCGGTGGGCATGGTGGCCACCGAGGCGGCGCGCCGAGGGCGTGCGTTGGCGACCCTGCGGGAGCAGCACGCCCGGCAGGAGACCGAGCTGCGGTACCGGCTCGCCCGGCAGCAGACCGAGACGGTCCGGCTGGCCGAGGTCACCCTGCCCGAGACGGTCTCCCGGCTCCAGCGCGGCGAGTTCACCGAGGACGTGCTGAAGGCGCACGAGTCCCACGACGGCGTGGTCGGCCCGGAGTTCCAGGCCGCCCGGCAGGCCGTGCTGCGGACGGTGCTGGAAGCGGTCGACGCCGAGGAGGGGCTGCGCGAGTCGGCCCAGCGGGCGTTCGTGAACATCGCCCGCCGGGTGCAGGCGATCGTGCACCGGCAGGCCCAGGACCTGCGCGAGATGGAGGACCGGCACGGCACCGACC
>NZ_JBFUMY010000070.1:0-21078 GCF_054049135.1 Kitasatospora sp. P5_F3
GCGCGATGGCCAGGCCGGCCGCCCGGGCCGGCTCGCCGACGGTGGTCGGGCGGTGGTCGCTGCTGCCCGAGCCGGCCGCCGAGCCGACCCTGCGGGGCACCGCACAGGCGCAGACCCTGCTGGACCGGCACGGCGTGCTGACCAGGGGCGCGGTGGCCGCGGAGCGGGTGCCGGGCGGCTTCGCCGGGGTCTACCGGGTGCTGAGCGCCTTCGAGGAGCGCGGCCGGGCCCGCCGGGGCTACTTCGTGGAGGGTCTCGGCGGCGCGCAGTTCGCGATGGACGGGGCCGCCGACCGGCTGCGGTCGGTCAGCGCACGGCTGGAGCGCGCGGGCGAGGCGGCCTGGGCGCCCGCACCGGCCGCCGAGGCGGCCCAGACGCTGGTCCTGGCGGCGGCCGACCCGGCGAACGCGTACGGGGCCGCGCTGCCCTG
Source organism: Kitasatospora sp. P5_F3 (assembly GCF_054049135.1). Taxonomy (NCBI): domain Bacteria; kingdom Bacillati; phylum Actinomycetota; class Actinomycetes; order Kitasatosporales; family Streptomycetaceae; genus Kitasatospora; species Kitasatospora sp. P5_F3. Next base: position 431 of record NZ_JBFUMY010000070.1, read on the forward strand.
GCCCGAACTGCCGCCCGCCGCCCAGCAGCACCGTCCCGGCCGGAAGGCGGGGGCGCTGGTGGTGCTGGTGGACGGCGAGCCCGCGCTGTACGTGGAGCGGGGCGGCAAGTCGCTGCTGGCCTGGACGGAGCAGCCGGTGGCGGTGGCGGCCCTCGCGGACGCCGTCCGGGGCGGGGCGCTGGGCAGCAGCGTCACCGTCGAACGGGTCAACGGGGAAGCGGCGTTGACGGCCCCGCTGGGGGCGGTGCTGGAGGAGGCGGGCTTCCATCCGACACCGCGGGGGTTCCGGCTTCGGGGGTGAGCGGCGCGGGGGCCCGGCGGTGGTGGCTGCTGTGGATCGGGATCAGGCTGAGGCTCCAGCCGCCTGCCAGCAGGCCCAGGGCGGCCCGCCCGGCCCCGAGGCCGGTGCCCAGCAGGGCGGCCAGGCACAGGGCGCCGAACAGCGCGGCGGGCCACCACCGTCTGGCAGTGGCCCGCGCGGACCGTACGTTCTGCATCGCAGCCTCCAGATCGGAGGCCGGGGGTCAGGCTGCCACCACGTCCACGGCGGCGGCCTTGGGCGAGATGGAGCTCATCCGGTCGACACCGGGAGCCGGCAGCTGAACCGGTTCGAGTACCGGCCTCAGCAGCTCACCCTCCGAGAGAGTGGCCATCGCCGCAAGTTCGGCGAGCGACAGCTCGTCGCTGACCTCGCGCATCACCTCGGACATCCGGACGTCCAGCGCGTCGCAGATCGCGGAGAGCAGCTCGGAGGAGGCCTCCTTCTGCCCTCGCTCGACCTCGGAGAGGTAACCGAGCGAAACCCTGGCGGCTGCCGACACCTCGCGAAGTGTGCGGCCCTGGCGTTGGCGCTGCCGACGCAGTACATCGCCCAGTAGGCGACGGAGCAGGATCATCGGTGCCTCCCTCCTCGGACTGCGGATCGAGATGTCACGCCCCCACCGTACCGCCTTGTCCGCATCGCGTGCGGGGACCATGGTCGTGTTCACTCTGGGCTGCAATGCTGCCCCCTCCCCTGATTGTTCCCCGCTCGACTACCTGACTACTGCCCATTCGGGGTATCCGATGTAACACGATCCTGCTGCGGTACCGGGTGGTTCAACGGCTTTTCGGGAAAGCCCTGCACGGGACGGCCTCAACGCGCTACGCGATCCAGCATCAGCCGTAGGGCCGCCCGTACGGTGTCCTGCCGGATTGTTTCACGTGTTCCTGACAAGTTGAGCGAATCCGTCCCGGCTCCGTCGGGTCCGGACCAGCCGAGGTGGACGGTGCCGACCGGGCGGCCGTCCTGCTCCTCCGGACCGGCCACACCGGTGGTCGCCAGGCCGTAGTCGGCGCGGAGCAGCCTGCGGACGCCGTCGGCCATCTGACGGGCCACCAGGGGGTGCACCGGGCCGTGCACGGCGAGCAGGCCCTCGTCCACGCCCAGCAGCTCGGCCTTGAGCTCGGTGGCGTACGCCGTCACGCCGCCCCGGTAGCTCGCGGAGGCGCCGGGGACGTCGACCAGGGCGGCCGAGAGCAGGCCGCCGGTCAGCGACTCTGCGACGGCCAGCGTGGCACCCCGGTCGCGGAGCGCCCAGTGCAGGTCGGCGGCGAGCTGACGGTCGGTCACTTCGCCCCGGCCCGCCCGGTCTGGTCGGTCTGCCCGGCCCGGCGCAGCACGATCGCCTGCCGGACGTAGTCCAGGCCGGTGCCGACGGTGAGCACCACCGCCAGGGCCATCACCAGGGCCCGCAGGGTGGCCAGCCAGCCGGTCAGCTCCAGCACGTACAGGCCGACCGCGATGCCCTGGGTGAGGGTCTTGAGCTTGCCGCCCCGGCTGGCCGGGATGACGCCGTAGCGGATCACCCAGAAGCGCATCAGGGTGACGCCGAGCTCACGGGCCAGGATCACCACGGTGACCCACCAGGGCAGGTCGCCGAGGATCGAGAGGCTGATCAGGGCGGCGCCCATGATGGCCTTGTCGGCGATCGGGTCGGCGATCTTCCCGAAGTCGGTGACCAGGCCCTTGCGCCGGGCCAGCTCACCGTCGAACACGTCGGTGATCATCGCGACCGCGAACGAGGCCCAGGCCACCGCACGCCACTTGGGGTCGTGACCCCCGTCGGCGAACAGCAGCAGCACGAAGACCGGGACCAGCAGCAGCCGGATCATGGTCAGCACGTTGGCGATGTTCCACAGGGAGGGGACGGGCGGCGTGGCTGCGGCCCCCGTCGGCTGGGCCGGGGCGGAGGCGCCTGGCCCTCTGGTCATGCCTCGACCCCCACGCGCTCCAGCGCCTCGGCCACCAGGTCGACACCCTCGGTGCCGACCACGGTGGCCCGGTAGTACTGGCCGATCTCGGCGTCGTCGGCGCCCAGCAGGGTGGTCAGACCGTCGGTCTCCGGGGCCTGGTGGGCCGCCCGGCCCTCGACCACGCCGTCCTCGACCGACTCGACCAGCACCTCGACCTCGGTGCCGATCCGCTGCTCGGCGCGCTGCGCGGTGATCTCCTCGGCCAGCTTGGTGAGCCTGGCCAGCCGGTCCGCGACCACGTCCTCGGACAGCTTGCCGTCGAAGGTGGCGGCCTCGGTGCCGTCCTCGTCGGAGTACCCGAAGACGCCGATCGCGTCCAGACCGGCCTCGGTGACGAAGCGCTCCAGCTCGGCGAAGTCCTGCTCGCTCTCGCCGGGGAAGCCGACGATGAAGTTGGACCGGGCACCGGCCTGCGGGGCCTTGGAGCGGATGGTGGCGAGCAGCTCGAGGAACTGCTCGGTGTTGCCGAAGCGGCGCATCTTCCGCAGCACGGCCGGGGCCGAGTGCTGGAAGGACAGGTCGAAGTACGGCACCACCCCGGGGGTGGTGGTCATCACGTCGATCAGGCCGGGGCGCATCTCGGCGGGCTGCAGGTAGCTGACCCGGACCCGGCGGATGCCGTCCACGGCGGCGATCTCGCTCAGCAGGGTCTCCAGCAGGCGGATGTCGCCGAGGTCCTTGCCGTACGAGGTGTTGTTCTCGCTGACCAGCACCGCCTCGGTGACGCCCTGCTCGGCCAGCCACTGGGCCTCGCCCAGCACGTCGGAGGGGCGGCGGGAGATGAACGAGCCGCGGAAGGCCGGGATCGCGCAGAACGAACATCGGCGGTCGCAGCCGGAGGCCAGCTTGACCGAGGCGACCGGGCTGTCGTCCAGCCGCTTGCGCAGGGTGCGCGGGCCCGACGCCGGAGCGACGCCCTCGGGCAGGTCGGCGGGGGTGCCGTGGCCCGGCAGCGCCACCTCGGCGGCGGCGGCCTGCCGCGCGACCGGGGTGAGCGGGAGCAGCGTGCGGCGGTCGCGGGGCTTGTGGGCCTCGATGTTGCCACCGGACAGGATGGTCTGCAGCCGGCTGGAGATGTCGGTGTAGTCGTCGAAACCGAGCACCCCGTCCGCCTCGGGCAGCGCGTCGGCGAGCTCCTTGCCGTAGCGCTCGGCCATGCAGCCGACCGCGACCACGGCCTGGGTCCGGCCGTGACCCTTGAGGTCGTTGGCCTCCAGCAGGGCGTCGACGGAGTCCTTCTTGGCGGCTTCGACGAACCCGCAGGTGTTGACGACGGCGACGTCGGCGTCGGCGGCATCCTCGACCAGCAGCCAGCCGTCCGCCTCCAGTCGCCCGGCGAGTTCCTCGGAGTCCACCTCGTTGCGGGCGCATCCGAGCGTGACAAGGGCGACAGTACGGCGTTCAGGCATAGGGACAAGGTTAACGCGCGGCCCCCGGTGCCGTTCGCCCCGGAGTCCGCGCGCCTTGGATCAAGGGCGGATTGTTGTGAAGAGGCCCTACGTCGGTTGGGGGGCGGGTGAAGGAGCGGTGGTGGGGTGCGTGCCTCGGCGGTGCCGAGGAGGGAGTCCATGCGGAGCATCGGCGACCGACGAGAAGCCGGCGAGGTGCGTGCCCCGGCGCCGCGACGCCGCCCCCCCAACCGACGTAGGGCCTCAGCCTGCTTGCGGGTCGCCCGGGGTGTAGGTCAGGTGCTTGACCTGACCGTCCTGGCCGGCCGGGCCGAGGTCCTTGCCGTTGACGTACACGTGCACAGCACCGGCGTTGCCGATCACCAGCTTGACCTGCTTGGGGTCGGTGAAGGTCTGGGCCTCGCCCTGCTCCAGGTTGTTCTGGAACAACGACTTCCCGGCGCCGTCCGTCGCGGTGACCCAGCTGGTGCCGCCCTCGGCGACCAGCTTGACGGTGACCTTGTCGGCGGGGGCGGCCGCGATCGCCTGGACGCTCGGCGCGGGCGCCGGGGGCTGCACCGAGGGCGAGGCCGACGCCGAGGGGCTGGGCAGCGGGGCGCTGGCCGAGCCCGCGGTGGTGGCGGTCTTCTCGTCGGAGAACAGGTTGAAGCCGATCAGCGCGACCACCGCGACGATCGCGGCCACCATGGCGCCCGTCCAGTTCGGACGGCGGTGGTCGGTGACCTTGATCGGGCCGGTGTCCAGCAGCTGGGTGGGCCGCTGCGCGGACGGGGCGCCGCCGTGCGCGGCGTCGTACTGGGCGACCAGCGCCTCGCCGTCCACCCCGACTGCCTTGGCGAACGCCCGGATGTGGCCCCGGGCGTAGAAGTCGCCACCGCAGCGGGAGTAGTCGTCCTCCTCGATGGCGTGCAGGATCGGCACCCGGACCCGGGTGTCGGCGCTGACCTGATCGATCGTCAGCCCGGTCTGCCGGCGGGCGTCGGCCAGCACCCGGCCGATCGCGGGCAGCTCGACGACCGGCTCCGGCGCGGCCGGGGCTGCGGCCTGGGAGTCGGGTACGGAGGATCGGCGGTTGTCGCGGGGCGAGGACTTGCCGATGGTCACTGGGCGCGCCTTTCGAGCGTTGGCCACCTGCTGAGAAGACAGTCTAGGGGTGGGCCGGGAGGCTTTCTCAAGCGGAGTAGGCCCGAACGTGCGGCACCACCCACCCGCCCTGACACCGGGTCAGCCGGATCGGAGTGCCGCGCACGGTGGGACGTACCCGTTCGGCCGATGGTTCCCCTCCTCCGAACGAGTGAGGAGGGGCCCAGGTCACCCGCGGAGGGTGATCAGGACGGCGTCGAGTTCGTCGGGCGTGATCAGCACGTCCCTGGCCTTCGAACCCTCGCTCGGGCCGACGATGCCACGCGACTCCATCAGGTCCATCAGGCGGCCCGCCTTGGCGAAACCTACCCGCAGCTTGCGCTGCAGCATCGAGGTGGAGCCGAACTGGGTGGAGACCACCAGCTCGGCCGCCTGGATCAGCAGGTCGAGGTCGTCGCCGATCTCCTCGTCGACCTCCTTCTTCGGGCCGCCGCCGACCACCACGTCCTCGCGGTAACGGGCCGTCAGCTGGTCCTTGCAGTGCTGGACCACCCGGGCGATCTCCGCCTCGGTGACGAAGGCGCCCTGCATCCGGACCGGCTTGGAGGCCCCCATCGGCAGGAACAGCGCGTCGCCCTTGCCGATCAGCTTCTCCGCGCCCGGCTGGTCCAGGATGACCCGGGAGTCCATCATCGCGGAGGTCGCGAAGGCCAGCCGGGACGGCACGTTGGCCTTGATCAGACCGGTCACCACGTCCACCGAGGGCCGCTGGGTGGCCAGCACCAGGTGGATACCGGCCGCCCGGGCCAGCTGGGTGATCCGGACCACCGAGTCCTCGACGTCGCGCGGGGCGACCATCATCAGGTCCGCCAGCTCGTCGACGATCACCAGCAGGTACGGATAGGGCGTCAGCTCCCGCTCGCTGCCCAGCGGCGGCTTCAGGGTGCCGGCCCGGACGGCCGCGTTGAAGTCGTCCACGTGCCGGAAGCCGAAGGCCGCCAGGTCGTCGTAGCGCATGTCCATCTCGCGCACGACCCACTGCAGCGCCTCGGCGGCCTTCTTCGGGTTGGTGATGATCGGCGTGATCAGGTGCGGGATGCCCTCGTACGCGGTCAGCTCGACCCGCTTGGGGTCGACCAGCACCATCCGCACCTCGTCCGGGGTGGAGCGCACCAGCACCGAGGTGATCAGGCAGTTGATGCAGGAGGACTTGCCCGCGCCGGTGGCACCGGCGACCAGGATGTGCGGCATCTTCGCCAGGTTGGCCATCACGGTGTGGCCCTCGACGTCCTTGCCCATGCCGACCATCAGCGGGTGCATGTCCTCGGCGGCGGTGCGCGAACGCAGCAGGTCGCCCAGGTTGACCATCTCGCGGTCCCGGTTCGGGATCTCCACGCCGACCGCCGACTTGCCGGGGATCGGGCTGATGATCCGGACGTCCGCACTGGCCACCGCGTAGGCGATGTTCTTGGCCAGCGCGGTGATCCGCTCCACCTTGACGGCCGGACCGAGCTCGACCTCGTACCGGGTCACCGTCGGGCCCCGGGTGAAGCCGGTGACCTTGGCGTCCACCTTGAACTCCGAGAACACCCCGCTGAGCTGCGCCACCACCTCGTCGTTCAGCGCGCTGCGGGCCTTGCCGGGAGCGCCGCGTTCCAGCAGGTCCAGCGAGGGCAGCGCGTAGCCGCCGGACCCGCCGAGCTGGAGCTGCTCCATCCGCGCCGGGGCCTCTCCGTGGCCGTCCGGGGCGTCGGAGGCCCGGGCGGCCGGAACGGCCGGCTCCTCGGGCGGGGCGGTGTTGTCCTTGACCTGGTGCAGCATGCTCGCCACCGCCGGGGAGGCTGGCACGCCGTAGAGCAGCGCACCGTCCAGGTCGGCGGCCACCCCGGCCGCGATGTCCCTGGTCTGGTACGGGTCCTGATCCTCCGTCAGCGGCTCCGACGCGGGCTCGTCGGCCTTCCTGCGCCGACGGCGGCGCCGAGCGCCGATCTCGTCCTCGGGGGTCTCCACGGTGTACGGCAGCGCGTCCGGGTCGGCGTCCTCGGGCGGCGCGGTGGAGTACTCGCGCTCGTGCTCCGGGCTGTCCGGGTCCTCGGGGCCCTCGACCACGCCGAGCTTCTGGCCCAGACCGCGCAGCCGCTCGGGGATCTTGTTGACCGGTGTCGCGGTCACCACCAGCAGACCGAAGAAGGCGACCAGCAGCAGCAACGGCACCGCCAGCGGCGGCCCGGCGGCGGCCATCATCGGCGTGGACGCGGCCCAGCCGACGATCCCGCCGGCCGACCTTATCCGGGTTGCCCCGCTGCCCATGCTCGGTGCGCCGCAGCCGATGTGCACCAGCCCGAGCACCCCGACCACCAGCGCGCTCAGCCCGACCGCGATCCGGCCGTTGGCCTCCGGGAGTTCGGGGTGCCGCATCAGCCGGACGGCGATCGCGGCCAACAGGAACGGGACCAGTACGTCGACCCGTCCGAACAGCCCCGACACCACGGCGGTCGCCGCCTCGCCGAGCCACCCCTGCGGGCTGAACCACGTCCCGGCGGCGGTCACCAGCGCGAGCGCCAGCAGCAGCAGCGCGACGCCGTCCTTGCGGTGCGCCGACGGCAGGTTCTTCGCACCGTCACCGAAGCCGCGGAACAGGGCGCCGACGGCGTGCGCCAGGCCCAGCCAGACGGCGCGTACGGCGCGGAAGAGTATCGGCCTCGGCGGGGGCGACGGAGCGACGGGCGGCTTGGCCGCCGCCTTCTTCGCAGCGGGCGCCGCCGCCTTCTTGGCAACTGCCTTCTTCGCGGGCGCCTTCTTGGCCGGAGCCTTCTTGGCCGGCCCGGGCTTCGGGTTGCGCGCCGCAGCGCCGGGCGTACGTGTGGCCATGGGACAGCACCCTACCGGGGCCCACGCTCACCGGGCATGTGACGCACACTCAGGGCGCATAACCTTTTGCGCACGCCCCTTCAGCAGGGACAGCGCACCTTACGCAGAGCCGGGACGCAGCGCGTCAAGTGCCTTCCGCAGCCCCGCGAGCTTCCGCTCCAGGTGCACCGCCGTGGCGGCCGCCGCGGTGTCGGCCGAGCCGTCCAGCTGCTTGACCAGCGCCTCCGCCTGCTCCTCCACCGCGGCGAGCCGGGCGGAGAGTTCGCCGAGCACCGGCGTCTCGCCGGCCTCCAGCTGGAGCCGGAGCAGCGCGGCCTGCTCCTTGAGCTGGCAGTTCTTCACGTACAGGTCGACGAAGACCGAGACCTTGGCCCGCAGCACCCAGGGGTCGAAGGGCTTGGAGATGTAGTCGACCGCGCCGGCCGCGTAGCCGCGGAAAGTGTGGTGCGGGCCGTGGTTGATCGCGGTCAGGAAGATGATCGGGATGTCCCGCGTCCGCTCCCGGCGCTTGATGTGCGAGGCGGTCTCGAAGCCGTCCATGCCGGGCATCTGGACGTCCAGCAGGATCACCGCGAAGTCGTCGGTGAGCAGCGCCTTCAGCGCCTCCTCACCGGACGCGGCCCGGACCAGCGTCTGATCCAGCGCCGAGAGGATCGCCTCCAGCGCCAGCAGGTTCTCCGGCCGGTCGTCGACCAGGAGGATCTTCGCTTTCTGCACCACGACCCGCCCTCCTGCCGGTTGTCTGCCGATGGCGGCCGCCTTCGCGCCGCCCACCACTGCCCCGGTCATGCTAGCCGCACCCCCTCGCCCGCCACGTCGCTCCCGGCGATCGGCAGCGCGACAGTGCCGAAGCACACAGCAGCGCCGGAGCACCACGTCACCGTTCGGTCACTGTTCGCAACGATGCGCGACCTTACCCGGTTCCCGTCCGAACCCGCCAGTGCGGCGGGAGAGCGCGGCCCCGGCGGTTACCTGCCCTTGGCGGACGGCAGCCAGTGGCGCATCACCGCCAGCAGGTGATCGGTCTCGACCGGTTTGGTGACATGGTCGGTCGCGCCTGCCTCCAGGCTCTTCTCCTTGTCGCCCTTCATCGCCTTGGCGGTGAGCGCGATGATCGGCAGCCCGGCGTACTGCGGCATCCGGCGGATCGCCTCAGTGGTCGCGTAGCCGTCCATCTCCGGCATCATGATGTCCATCAGCACCAGTGCCACGTCCTCGTGCTGCTCCAGCACCTCGATGCCCTCGCGGCCGTTCTCCGCGTACAGCACGGTCAGGCCGTACTGCTCCAGCACGCTGGTGAGCGCGAAGACGTTGCGGATGTCGTCGTCCACGATCAGCACCTGCTCACCGGCGAACCGGCCCTGGAACTGTGCGGGCACGGTGGCGGACGGCTCCTGACGGGGCGTCGGGTCCGGCTCCTGGGCGGCGGCGCGGCGGCGTTCGGCCGCGCCGCGGCGGCGGACCTCGGCCAGCTCGCGGACCTCCTGGGCCCAGTGCTCGGCGGGGTTCTCACCGATCGGGACGGGCGTGCCGACCGGGGTGACCGCGATGGTGGCGCGGACCGGCTGCAGCTGCCGGTCCTGGCCGGCGGCGTCCGGCGCCTCGCTGCGCAGCGGCAGGTAGAGGGTGAAGGTGGAGCCCTCGCCGAGCTCGCTCTCGGCGTGGATCTCGCCGCCGAGCAGCCGGGCGATCTCCCGGCTGATCGAGAGCCCCAGGCCCGTGCCGCCGTACTTTCGGCTGGTGCCGCCGTCCGCCTGCTTGAAGGCCTCGAAGATCTCCCGGAGCTTGTTGCCGGGGATGCCGATCCCGGTGTCGGAGACCGAGAAGGCGATCAGCGGCTCGTCCGGGTCGCTGATCACGCCGTTCTCCAGCAGCTGTTCCCTGACGTGCTGCGGGACGGCGCCGTCGGCCCGGCGGATCCGCAGCTCGACCGCGCCGCTGTCGGTGAACTTGACCGCGTTCGAGAGCAGGTTGCGCAGCACCTGCTGGAGCCGCTGCTCGTCGGTGTGCAGGGTGACCGGCAGGTCGGGCGAGACCACCACCGCGAAGTCCAGGTTCTTGTCCGCGGTGAGCGGGCGGAACGCCGCCTCGACGTAGTCGACCAGCTGGACCAGCGCGATCTTGGCCGGGCGGACGTCCATCTTGCCCGCCTCGACCTTGGACAGGTCGAGGATGTCGTTGATCAGCTGGAGCAGGTCGGAGCCGGCGCCGTGGATGGTCTCGGCGAACTCGACCTGCTTGGAGGAGAGGTTGCCCTCGTTGTTGTCGGAGAGCAGCTTGGCCAGGATCAGCAGCGAGTTGAGCGGGGTCCGCAGCTCGTGCGACATGTTGGCGAGGAACTCGCTCTTGTAGCGCGAGGCCAGCGCGAGCTGCTCGGCGCGCTCCTCCAGGACCTGCCGGGCCTCCTCGATCTCGCTGTTCTTGATCTCGATGTCCCGGTTCTGCTGGGCGAGTTGCTCGGCCTTCTCCTGGAGCTCCTCGTTGGTCCGCTCCAGCTCCTCCTGGCGGGCCTCCAACTCGGCGGAGCGCATGGAGAGTTCGGCGGTGAGCCGCTGGGACTCCAGCAGCAGGCCCTCGGTCTTGGTGTTGACGCTGATGGTGTTGACGGTGACGCCGATCAGGTCGGCGATCTGGTTCAGGAAGTCGATGGCGACGGTGGTGAAGGAGGAGAAGGTGGCCAGCTCGATCACGCCGAGCAGCCGGCCCTCGAACAGCACCGGCAGGACCACCACATGGGCCGGGCTGGCCTCGCCCAGGCCGGAGGCGATCTTCAGGTAGCCGGGCGGGGTCTCCTTGAGCATGATCGAGCGCTTCTCCACCGCGGCCTGGCCGACCAGGCCCTCGCCGGGGCGGAAGGTGGTGGGCATCGAGCGGCGCTGGTAGCCGTAACTGCCGATCAGGCGCAGCACGGTGTCGTTCTCGTCGTCGTCCTCGGTGATCAGCTCGGCGGTCCGGCCGGCCGGCTGGGCCAGGAAGAAGGCGCCGTGCTGGGCCGAGACCACCGGGGTGAGCTCGGTCATGATCAGCGCGGCGACCGCCTCCAGGTCGCGGCGACCCTGCAGCAGACCGGAGATCCGGGCCAGGTTGGTCTTCAGCCAGTCCTGTTCCTGGTTGGTCCTGGTGGTCTCGCGCAGGTTGGCGATCATCTGGTTGATGTTGTCCTTGAGCTCGTCGAGCTCTCCGGACGCGTCCACGTCGATCCGCAGACTGAGGTCGCCGCGGGTCACCGCGGTGGCCACCTGGGCGATCGCGCGGACCTGGCGGGTCAGGTTGTCGGCGAGTTCGTTCACCGAGACGGTGAGGTCCTGCCAGGTGCCGTCCACGCCGGGCACCCGGGCCTGGCCGCCGAGCCGGCCGTCGGTGCCGACCTCGCGGGCGACCCGGGTCACCTCGTCCGCGAAGGCGCCGAGCTGGTCCACCATGATGTTGATGCTGGTCTTGAGTTCGAGGATCTCGCCCCGGGCGTCCACGTCGATCTTCTGGGACAGGTCGCCGCGCGCGACGGCGGTGATCACCAGGGCGATGTTCCGGACCTGTCCGGTCAGGTTGTTGGCCATCTGGTTGACGTTGTCGGTCAGGTCCTTCCAGATGCCGGCCACGCCCGGCACACCGGCCTGGCCGCCCAGGATGCCGTCGGTGCCCACCTCGCGGGCCACCCGGGTCACCTCGACGGCGAACGCGGACAGCTGGTCGACCATGGTGTTCAAGGTGCCTGCCAGGGCGGCGACTTCGCCCTGCGCCTCGATGGTGATCTTCTTCGACAGGTCACCCCGGGCCACCGCCGTGGCGACCTCGGCGATGTTCCGGACCTGTGAAGTCAGGTTGGAGGCCATGAAGTTGACGTTGTCGGTCAGGTCCCGCCAGATTCCGGAGACCCCGCTCACCCGGGCCTGGCCGCCGAGGATGCCCTCGGTGCCGACCTCGCGGGCCACCCGGGTCACCTCGTCCGCGAACGCGGACAGCTGGTCGACCATGGTGTTGACGGTGAGCACCAGTTCGCGGATCTCACCGCGGGCGTCGACGGTGATCTTCTTGGAGACGTCGCCGCGCGCCACGGCGGTGGTCACCTCGGCGATGTTGCGGACCTGCGAGGTCAGGTTGTTGGCCATCAGGTTGACGCTGTTGGTCAGGTCCTTCCAGGTCCCGGAGACTCCGGGCACGCTGGCCTGGCCGCCGAGGATGCCCTCGGTGCCGACGTCCCGGGCCACCCGGGTCACCTCGTCGGCGAAGGCGCCGAGCTGGTCCACCATCGTGTTGATGGTGTTCTTCAGCTCCAGGATCTCGCCGCGCGCATCGACCTTGATCTTCTGCGACAGGTCGCCCTTGGCGACCGCGGTGGTCACCTGAGCGATGTTGCGGACCTGCGAAGTCAGGTTGTTGGCCATCGAGTTGACGTTCTCGGTCAGGTCCTTCCAGACCCCGGCCACGCCGGGCACCTGGGCCTGGCCGCCGAGGATGCCCTCGGTCCCCACCGCGCGGGCCACCCGGGTGACCTGCTCGGCGAAGCCGGAGAGCTGGTCCACCATCGTGTTGATGGTGTTCTTCAGCTCCAGGATCTCGCCCCGGGCGTCGACCTCGATCTTGCGCGACAGGTCGCCCTTGGCCACCGCCGTGGTCACCTCGGCGATGTTGCGCACCTGGGCGGTCAGGTTGTTGGCCATGAAGTTCACCGAGTCGGTGAGGTCACGCCAGACCCCGGCCACACCCGGCACCTGGGCCTGACCGCCGAGCCGACCCTCGGTGCCCACCTCGCGGGCGACCCGGGTCACCTGGGCGGAGAAGCCGTTGAGCTGGTCCACCATCGTGTTGACGGTGTTCTTCAGCTCCAGCATCTCGCCGGCCACGTCCACCGTGACCTTGTGCGAGAGGTCACCCTTGGCCACCGCCGTGGTCACCTCGGCGATGTTGCGCACCTGGGCGGTCAGCCGGCCGGCCATGGTGTTGACCGAGTCGGCCAGGTCCTTCCAACTGCCGGTCGCACCGCGCACCCTGGCCTGACCGCCGAGCTTGCCCTCGGTGCCCACCTCGATGGCCACCCGGGTCACCTCGTCGGTGAACTCGGAGAGCTGGTCCACCAGCCCGTTCACCGTCCGGCCGACCTTGAGGAACTCGCCGCGCAGCGGGTGGCTGGCCCCGTTGGTGTGGACCGAGCGCAGCTCCATCCGCTGGTCCAGGTCACCCTCGGAGATCGAGGTGAGCACCCGGCCGACCTCGGCCATCGGGCGGGCCAGGTCGTCGATCAGCGCGTTGCAGTTGTCGACCGCCGCCATCCAGGCGCCCTCGCCGACCCCGCTCTCCAGCCGCTCGGAGAGCCGCCCCTCCCGGCCCACCGCCCGCCGGACCCGGGCCAGTTCACCGGTCAGGTGCTGGTTGCGCTCGGCCACCTCGTTGAAGACCGCCGCGATCTCGGCCAGCGCGCCGTCGCCGGGCACCGTCAGCCGCCGCCGGAAGTTGCCGTCCCGCATCGCGGTCAGCGCACCGAGCAGCTTGCGCAGATCGGCGGGCTCGGCCCCCCGGTTGTGGTTCGGACGCCGCCCCGAGGCGGCCCGCACCGTCGGACGGCTGCCCTGGCGGGCGACCGTCGGGGTGGTACCGGGTACGTCCTTGGTGGCCGAACTCAACGAGGCCCTCCCAGATTGTGACCGTCTCCACGCCACCCCCTTCAGGGTGACCACCGACCCGCCGCACTCGGGGCGGACGCCGGCGCACCTCGACCGTAACCCTTCGGCCGGGTGCTGCGGACCCCCCAGTCTGACAGGACCGCCGCCGGGTGTCCGTCCCGTTGCACAGGGTCTGCACCCGCCCAGCGCAAAGCAACCCCCCGGAGCAGGCCGGTCCCCGGTCAGCCGGGTGGCCGGAATCACCCGCAGGTGCTTCTTTCCGCCCACCGGGCCCACGGAGGCGCCGCCGGAAAGTAGGGTGGGACGCTGCACCGACCCCGGGACGCCCGACCCAAGGGCAGATCCGACCGGGTCGGGGCTATCGGATCTGATGGGAGAAGTGGCACGTGGTCACCGCGCGCGCAGCCGCCACCTTCGAGCCGGTCGGCAGGTCGGCCGCCGCGGCGCGCGGTTTCGTCCGCGACGCGCTGCTCGGCTGGGGGCTGCCCGAGGTGGTCGACGACGCCGTGGTGCTGGTCAGCGAGCTGGTCACGAACGCCGTCGTGCACGCCGGGACGGCTGCCGAGGTGTGCTGCCTGCGCGAGGAGGAGACGATCCGGATCGAGGTGACGGACCGTCACCCCGAGCGCGGCCTGCCCAAGTTCGCCAACGTCCCCGCCCAGAGCTCCGAACACTACGGCGACCCGGACGGCGAGGGCGGCCGGGGCCTGCTGATGTGCTCGGCAATCTCCAGCTGTTGGGGCGTCGAGTACTCCGCCGGGCAGAAGACCGTCTGGTTCCGCCTCGCCCTCCCCGAACACATCATCGGCACCCGGTACGCGCTGCCCGCCCTGCCCGGCAGCGAACTCCCGGGCGCCGACGGCCCGGTCCTGGTGGCCGTGGTCCAGGTCGACGAGCAGGGCCTGGTCAGCGCCTGGAACCAGGACGCCGAGGCGCTGCTCGGGCTCCCCGCCGAGCAGGCGGTCGGCCGGCCCTGGTCCACGTACGTGCTCTGGCCGCCGGACGGCCCCGAGCTGGCCGAGACGCTCCGGCTGGCCCGCTGGGAGGGCGGCTACTCGCTCCGGCTGGACGGCCAGCCCGAGGTGTACGCGGTGCAGGTCCGGGTCAGGGACACCCACGGCGTCCCGTCCACGCTCTGCCTGCTGGTGCACGAGAGCGACCGGGCGGTGCTCCGCTCCCCCGCCACCGGCTCCGACGCCCCGGCCGGCATCGAGCCGCTCGACCTGCTGGTCGGGCCGCTCGGCCCGGACGACCTGGGCGGCCTGCTGCAGCGGATCGTCGAGCGGGCCCGCGACCTGCTGGACGCGGACGCCGCATACCTGCTGCTCACCACCGACGACGAGACCGAGTTCGAGCTGCGGGCCGCCACCGGCCTGCCCGGCGCGAGCCGCCGGCACGCGCCGATCCCGGTCGACTCCGGGGCCGGGCGGTACGACTCGGCCCGGCTGCCGGCCGTGCACGAGGACCTCGCGGTACGGCCCAACGTCGCACCGCTGCTGGCCGGTTCGGGGCTGCGCTCACTGATCACCGTCCCGCTCAAGGTGGACGGCCGGCTGACCGGTTCGCTCGGGGTGGCCGCCGCCGGGCCGGGACGGTACGACAACGAGGACGCGCTGCGGCTGCAGTTCGCCGCCGACCGGGTCGCGCTCGCCCTGGAGAGCGCCCGGCTGACCGAGCTGGAGCGGCTCCGGCGCGGCTCGCTCTCCTTCCTGGTGGAGGCCTCCGACCTGCTCGCGGGCACCCTCGAACACGGCCAGACGCTGGCCCTGATGGCACAGATGGCGGTGCCCACGCTGGCCTCCTGGTGCGCCGTCTACACCACCCACGACGCCGGGGCCGAGCTGGCCTTCGTACTGCACCAGGACGAGGACCGGATCGACCAGCTGCGCGCGCTGCTGGACAAGACCCCGGCCCCGGAGGCCGGCCCCGACAACGGCGTCCGGTTCTGGACCGCCCCGGTCGAGACCGCCCGGCAGAGCGGGCTGACGGACAGTCCGGAGCTGGCCGGGCTGCTCGGCGAGACCGTGGTGCTCCCGCTGGCCGCCCGGAACCGGGTGATCGGCCTGCTGGTGCTCGGTGTCTCCACCGGCATGCGGTTCCGCCAGGAGATGCTGGAGCTGGCCGAGGACCTGTCCCGCCGGGCCGCCCTGGCGCTGGACAACTCCCGGCTCTACTCCGAGCGCACCGCCACCAGCCAGGCCTTCCAACGGGCGCTGCTGCCACCGGAGTTGCCGAAGATCCCGGGCGTCGAGGTGGAGGTCTTCTACCAGGCCGCGGGAGAGGGCAACGAGGTCGGCGGCGACTTCTACGACATCTTCCCGATCCGCGAGGGCACCTACGGCTTCGCGATCGGCGACGTCTGCGGCACCGGCCCGGAGGCCGCCGCCGTCACCGGGCTGGCCCGGCACGCGCTGCGCCTGCTGGCCCGGGAGGGGCTGGACGGACCGCAGCTGCTCGGCCGGCTGAACACCGCGATCCTGGACGAAGGCACCCGCAGCCGCTTCCTCACCCTGCTCTACGGCGAGTTGACGCCCCGGGCGGACGGCAGCACCGAGCTCTCGCTGGTCTGCGCCGGGCACCCGCTGCCGCTGCGACTGACCACCGACGGCCGGGTCGACGCGGCCGCCACCCCGCAGCCGCTGCTCGGCGTACTGGACGAACTCGAGCTGGTGGCCGAGCAGTTCACGCTCTACCCCGGCGAGGTCCTGCTCTGCGTCACCGACGGTGTCACCGAACGCCGGGAGGGCCAGCGGATGTTGGGCGACGACGGGCTGGCCGCCGTGCTCACCGGCTGCACCGGCCTGACCGCCGGCGCGGTCTCCGCCCGGGTGCAGCGGGCGGTCGAGCGGTTCGCCGCCGAGCCGCCGTCGGACGACATGGCCATCCTCACCCTGCGGATTCCGGAGCAGCGGAAGAGCTGATCCGGGCACTTCCGCTCAGGCTCGTTCAGCAGTCGTCACCACACATCTGACGACCCGACAAATTGTGGGATTCACAAGGGTACAAGCCCGTCCGGGCCGGGTACACAGATCTCACCGGGGAACACCCCGGAGGGGACCGACCGGCAGCTCCGACCTGCCGGTTCATCATTCAGCCGCAGCCGCCCGCACCGTGGGACCGTCCCTGGTTCCGTGCGCCCACGGCCGGCACGCGCACCCACTTCACGCACACTCCTGCCGCGTTCGCGGCGCCCAGAGTGAAAGGAGCCTCCGGTGAGCAACGAAGCTACCGGGGCGAACGCCCGATCCGCCGATGCCGGCAACCTCGGCTACCTGGCTCTCGGTCTGACCCTTCTCGCGTACGGCATCCTCGGCACCGGAGTCTTCTCCGGCACCGGCCTCAAGGACGCCGCCTCAGTCGCCCACCTGGTCGGCGGGCTGACCCTCTTCATCGCCGGTCTCTGGCAGCTGCGCAGCGGCGACGGCTTCACCGGCACCGCCTTCACCGGCCTCGGCGCCTTCTGGGCGACCTGGTCCACAGCAGGCGGCGCAAGCAAGAACGCCGCCGGGCTGTTCCTGCTGCTCTGGGCCCTGCTCGCACTGAGTCTGACCCTGGCCGCCTGGAACTCCGGGCTGTTCAGCCGACTCATCTACGGCCTGTTCACCCTCTCCCTGGTGCTCAGCGCGCTCGGCGTGCTGAACAGCAGCTCGGGCCTCGGCAAGGCGGGCGGCTGGCTGGCCGCCGTCGCCGGTCTGGCCGCCTGGTACTCGGCCACCGCCGCGCTCACCGAGAGCGGCTGGGGCCGGGCGGTGCTGCCGACCAAGTAAGCCTCCACGGAGGTCGGTTCAGAACCCCTGAACACCGCAGCCCGGGCCSCCCSCCCCMCCGGGCGSCCCGGCTGCGGCGCGTTCCGCACCGGACGGCAGCCCGGATGCCGAGCAGCCCGGTCATCCGATCGGCTGGTGCGACCAATCGGAATAACGGATTCCACTCCGGCACAATCGGGAGATGCGCTTCGTACCGTTGCTGCCCGCCGACCGCCCGGCCACCTCCGCGCCCGGACGCTGGCTGCTGGAGGCCACGGTCGGCGGAGTGGTGCTTGTGGTCACCTACGCGGCGCTCCGCAGCGTCGGCCTCTCCGGCACCTTCGACCGCAGCACCCTGCTGATCCTCGGCGCGGTGGCGCTCGCCCTCGCACTTGCCAGGCACCGGTTCCCGGACGCCGCGCTGCTCGGCCTGGCCGTTCTGGTCGGCGTGCTGCCCAGCGCCGCGATGCTGACCGCGATCGTCAGCTACACCACCTCCCGCCGGGGCGGCCGCCCCKGGCGACGCGACCTGGTCCTGGTCACCGCCGCGCTGCTCCCGCTGCTGGTCAGCGAAGTCCGGCTGGACTACTGGCAGGGCGGGCGCTGGCAGTACGCACTCGCCCAGGGCGGGGTGCTGGCGGTCGTCGCGGTCCTGATCCCCGGCCTGGTCGGCACCGCCGCCGGGCAGCAGGACCAACTGGTCGGCGCCCTGCGGGAACGCACGGCGGCCGCCGAGCGGGCCAAGCGCTCCGCCGAGAACGAGTCCCGGATCCAGGAGCGGTCCAGGATCGCCGCCGAGATGCACGACCTGGTCGGACACCGGCTCAGCCTGATCTCCCTGCACGCCGGCGGCCTGGAACTCGCCCTCGACCGCCAGGCCCCCCAACTGAGCGGCGAGGCCGAACAGCTCCGGCAGGCCAGCCGGGACGCGATGGACGAGCTGCGCCAAGTCCTCGGCGTGCTCGGCCCGCTCGGCCGGGACACCGGTACGGACGCGCTCACCGATGCCACCGGGACCAGGGCGGACATCCTGGCCCTGGTCGAGGAGTCCCGCGCGGCGGGCATCCCGGTCTCGTTCGACTGGCAGGGCGAGGACCTGACCGAGGTCCGGCCCCAGGTCAGACGGGCCGTCAACCGGGTGGTCCGGGAGGCGCTCACCAATGTGCACCGGTACGCGGTCGGCGCCACCGTCGAGGTGAAGGTGGCCAAGCTGCCCGGCAGCGTCGAGGTCCTGGTGATCAACGGCGCACCGCCCGTCCCGCCGACCGTCACCACCGGGCTCGGCAGCGGCCGCGGCCTGGACGGCCTGCGCGAACGGGTGGCGGTCCTCGGCGGCCGACTGACCGTCGGCCCGGTCCCGGGCGGCGAGTTCGAGGTCCGTGCCGTCCTCCCCACCGACCCACCCGCCGCCGGCGCCCGCGCCGAACAGGCCGCGGGGAACGGCCCCGCCCCGCTCGCCCTCCCGCTGGAAGCCGCCGGACGGGTCCGCCGCCAGCTCGCCAGCACCGTGTCGGCCGCCCTCGGACTGGCCGGGCTCGGCATGGTCCTGCTGCTCGGTCTCGGCCTGGTGCAGCAGACCCGCCCCTACGACGGGCCGCCGCCGGTCAGCGCCGTGCACACCGGGATGACCACCAGTCAGGTCACCTCGGTGGTCGGCCCCGACAGCGCCGCCGTCCGCTCCGCCGCCGCCGGGCGCGAACCGGCCCGTCCCGGCGGCACCACCGACTGCCTGTACCCGTACACCACCTGGACCACGGAGAGCGACCGGCTGCAGGTCACCCGGTACTGTTTCAAAAGTGATGTTCTGACCGATATCTCCACTTTCACCACCCCCCTGGCGCCCTGAGCACCGCCTGACCACCGACCGACCGGGAGCTGCGCATGACCGACGACAGCGCTGAGCGGACCACACCGATCCGGGTACTCCTGGCCGACGACGAGCCAGGCATCCGGTCCGGTCTGCGCCTGGTCCTCCAGCACGCCGAGGACATCGTGGTGGTGGCCGAGGCCGCCAACGGAGCCGAAGCCGTCGCCGAGGCCGCCCGTACCCCGGTCGACGTGGCCCTGGTCGACATCCGGATGCCCGTCCTCGACGGCCTGGCCGCGATCGACCAACTGATCCGGCTCGACCCCAGGCCCGCCGTCGTCATGCTCACCACCTTCGGCGAGGAGGAGAACGTCACCCGGGCCCTGCGCTCCGGCGCCAGCGGCTTCCTGCTCAAGGACGACGGACCGCACGAACTGATCAGCGCCGTACGTGCCGCAGCCGCCGGTGACGCCGTGCTCTCCCCCGGCGTCACCGGACTGGTCGTCAGACGCATGCTCGAAGGCGACCCGGTCGACCCGGAGGACCCCGGCGCCGAGGCCGACCGCCGGATCGCCACCCTCGCCCCACCCGAGCGCGAAGCCCTCGCCCTGCTCGGCGCCGGCATGCCCAACCTGGAGATCGCCCTCCGCCTCGGCATCAGCCCCGACTCGGTGAAGACGGTCATCGACACCATCCTCGACCGCACCGGCGCCGACACCCGCGTCCAGGCCGCCCTACTGGCCACCCGCGCCGGGCTCACCCCGGAGAGCGCCTAACTCCTCAGCGCCTCGTGCCCGCCCGGTCCCGCACCGGGGCGGGTTCGGGGTTCGGCTGCTCCGTACGCCGCCAGCCGGAGGCCGCGTGCTGGACCAGGTAGACGATCAGCAGCAGCGCCACGGCGACCAGGCCGTCGGCCCAGAAGTGGTTGGCCGTCACCACGACCACATAGACGGTGATCACCGGGTGCAGGATCGCCAACCAGCGCCAGGGGCCGCGCGCGATGACGGCCACCGCGACGGCAACGATCACGCACCAGGCCACGTGCACGGACGGCATCGCGGAGAGCTGATCCGCCACCACCCCGCCGACCGCGCCGCCGTAGACCGACTGCCCGTACTCCGCCGCCACGTCGACAAAGCCGTTTCCCGGCAGCATCCGCGGTGGTGCCACCGGCAGGAACTGGATCAGCAGACAGGCCGCCGTGGTCAGCACCACCGTGTTCCGCAACCAGGCATACCGGGCCCGGTGCCGGACGAACACCCACGCCAGCAGCGCGAGCATCACCCCGAAATGCATCACCGCGTAGTAGTAGTTGGCCCCCGAGACCAGCCACGGATGCTCCCGCGCCGACCGCTGCAGAGCCGCCTCGTCGGGCAGCCCCCAGGCCAGTTCGGTGCGATGGATCCAGTCCGCCCGGTCGAGCGCGTGGTCGGTGCTCAGCACCGACAGGTGCCCGACCAACTGCCACAGGGTGAAGAGCGCCAACAGCGTCCCCGCCTCACGACAGACCACCGCCACTCCCGGCCGCGCCACCCGCTTGGCCGCGTACGCGGCGCCGAGCAGGGCGACGGCGGTACCGCCGGCCGTCTGCCAGGTCAGGGTCAGGTTCTGCATTCGCGAAGATTAACGCAAAGAAGCCCCCTCCCGAACGGGAGGGGGCTTCTTTGGAATGATTGTTCGGCGGCGTCCTACTCTCCCACAGGGTCCCCCCTGCAGTACCATCGGCGCTATGAGGCTTAGCTTCCGGGTTCGGAATGTAACCGGGCGTTTCCCTCACGCTATGACCACCGAAACACTATGAAACTGTATGACCGCA
>NZ_JBFUMY010000071.1:0-18977 GCF_054049135.1 Kitasatospora sp. P5_F3
GCGGGCTGCTGATCTCCGGCGCGACCGCCTCGGCGGACGGCCGGCTCGGCTCCGGACGGGGTGTCAAGGCCGGCCCGGTGCCCGGGGTGGACTGGACGGCCGGAGCGCCGGCCGCGCTGTTCGCCCGCCCACTGACGCAGGCCGCCGCCGAACGGCTGGGTGACGGCCCGCTCGCCGACCCCGAGGACGACAGCCTGCTGCGGCAGCCCGTCGGCTGCGACCTGGTGGTGCTCGGGGCGGCCGGGGACACCGTGCTGGCCCGGGAGGCCGGCACTCCCGGCCCATTGATCCGGCTGGCCGCCGCGCATCCGCACCCGGAGCTCGCCCACACCGCCAACCTCGGGCAGCTGGCCGCGCACCCGGGCACCGTGATCCGGGTGCTGGGCCGGATCGACCCCGACCGGGCGGCGACGCTACGGGTGCTCGCGGTCGGCCCGGTGCCCGACTCGGACGCGACGCTGCGGCTGCCCGCCGCCTGGCAGGGTCGCGCGGACCTGGGCTACGACCTGCTGCTCGGTGCGCACTTCCCACCGGGGGAGGAACTGCCCCGACCGGCCGCCGCCGCCGACCCGTTGGCGGACTCGCCGCTGTGGCGGGTCCGGCGGCTGGTCGAGCTCGGGGTGGCCGGCGGGCGCCGCGCCGTCGCGGAGTCCGCGCGCACCGGCGGAGCCCGTACGGACGCCGCCGTGCTGGCCCGGACCGGTTTCCACGGCGCGGCCGCACTCAGCTCGGCGCTCGCCGCCGCGGCGGACCGGCGCGGGCGGGACGTCTTCGGCCGGCTGGAGGACGGCCGGGCCGATGCGTACGCGGAGAGCTGGCTGGCAGCCGCCGTCCATCTGACCGCAGCCGAGCGGGAGTTGGTCCGCGCCAGCTGGCGCGACCGGGACGGGGAGGAGGGTCGCTGACCGCTCCGGTCACGGTGCGGCCGGCTCCGGCCGCTGGCGTTCGATCTCGTTCTCCCGGACCAGCCACAGGGCCAGGGCGGCACCGATGAAGTTGGCCAGGGCACCGAGGAAGAGCACGGTGTTGAAGCCGGCCAGGAAGCCCTCCCTGGCCGCGTCCGAGACCAGTTGGCGGAACTGCGGGGGGATTGCGGCGAGGGCCTGCTGCAGGTTGCCCGACGAGGCCGCCTCGGCGAGCTCGCGATGGTTCGCGCTGGTCAGCCCTGGCACCTCCGCCGTGCGCTCGCCGATCTTGCTGGTGCCCCGGGCCACGAAGATCGCCCCCCAGACGGCGATTCCCACGGCGATGCCGACCTGGCGGAAGGTGTCGTTGATGCCGGCCGCCATGCCGCTGATCTCCTTCGGCACCACGCTCACGGCCACGTCCGCGATCACCGGGTTGATCAGGCCGACCCCGGCCCCCGCGGCCAGGAAGCCGCCGAGCAGGGTGGTCCAGTCGTCGGTGGCCGTGATGCCACCCATCAGCAGCAGACCGACGCCGATGGCCGCCAGGCCGGCGCCGAGCATCAACCGCGCCTGCACCCGGGACAGGAGCAGGCCCGCGACCGGTGCCACGAGGAAGCTGAGCAGGGTGATCGGCAGGTAGCGGACCCCGGTCTGGAAGGGGGTGAGGCCGAGGTAATTCTGCAGATAGAGCGTCAGATAGAGGAACAGCGCGAAGAGCGAGCTGGAGACCGCGAAGGCGGCCAGCTGCACGCCGGTGAACGCATGCCGCCGGAACAGGCCCAACGGGAGCATCGGCTCGGCGACCTGACGCTCGATCACGATGAACGCGGCCAGCAGGACCACGGAGCCGACGAACAGCGAGACGATCAGTACGCTGCCCCACCCCTCGGTGTTCCCCCGGACCAGTGCCAGCACCAGCAGGAAGAGCGCGGCGCTGAACGTCGCGACGCCCGGCCAGTCGACCCGGGTCGCGTTCGGGTCGCGGCTCTCCCGCAGCTTCAGGTAGGTGAGGACGATCGCGCCGGCCCCGATCGGGACGTTCAGGTAGAAGATCGACTCCCAGCCGAGCGAGTCGGTGAGCGCCCCGCCGACCAGCGGGCCGATCGCCACCGCGACCCCGATCGTCGCCCCGTACACGCCCATCGCCATGCCGCGTTCCCGTCCGGCCAGGAACTCCTGGGCGATCAGGGCCAGCGACACCGCGAACATCACCGCGCCGCCGACACCCTGGAAGGCGCG
This sequence comes from Kitasatospora sp. P5_F3, assembly GCF_054049135.1. Classification (NCBI taxonomy): domain Bacteria; kingdom Bacillati; phylum Actinomycetota; class Actinomycetes; order Kitasatosporales; family Streptomycetaceae; genus Kitasatospora; species Kitasatospora sp. P5_F3. Next base: position 2,148 of record NZ_JBFUMY010000071.1, read on the forward strand.
GGCCAGGTTGAGGAAGGTCGGGTTCGGCGCCAGCGCGCAGAGCAGCGAGGCGAGGGAGAAGATCGCCAGCCCGGCCGCGAAGGTCCGCCGCCGCCCCAGCCGGTCGGCGAGCGAGCCGGCCGCCAGCACCAGGGCCGCGAGGGTCAGCGCATAGGCGTCGATCACCCACTGGAGGTCGGTGAAACTGGCGTCGAGGTCCTTGCGGATCGACGGCAGCGCCACGTTCACGACCGTGATGTCCAACAGCAGCATGAAGGTCGCCACCGAGACGGTGAGCAGGGTCCACCACTTGCGTTCCACGGAGGCAGGTCCCCTCGTCACGGACGGTTCGTCATCGCTATGACGGTACGCAACACGGAACGTGACCGGCGACTGACACGCGGCAACGGTCAGGGCAGGCGCTGCTCGGCCCAGATGACCTTGCCGCTCCCGGTGTACCTGGTGCCCCAGCGTTCGGCGAACTGGGCGACCAGGAAGAGCCCGCGCCCGCCCTCGTCGGTGCTGGCCGCGTAGCGCAGGTGGGGCGAGGTGCTGCTCCGGTCGGCCACCTCGCAGATCAGCGTGCGGTCGTGCAGCAGCCGGACCTGGATCGGCGCGAGGCCGTAGCGGATCGCGTTGGTGATCAGCTCACTGAGGATCAGCTCGGTGGYGAACGCCAGGTCCTCCAGCCCCCAGTCGTCGAGCTTCGCGGTCACCTGGGCCCGGATGTCACGGACCGCGGCGGGGTCGGACGGCACGTCCCAGACCGCGACCCGCTCCGCCGCCAGGGCCCGGGTACGGGCCACCAGCAGGGCGATGTCGTCGGTGGGGTTGTCCGGCAGCAGTGCGCCGAGCACGTCGTCGCAGACCTGCTCGGGGCTGCGGGCGGGGTCGCCCTCGGGGCGGGCCAGGGAGGAGCGCAGCAGGTCGAGGCCGAGGTCGATGTCCCGGTCGCGGTGCTCGACCAGGCCGTCGGTGTAGAGCACCAGGCTGCTGCCCTCGGGCAGCTCCAGCTCGGCAGTCTCGAACGGCATGCTGACCAGGCCGAGTGGCGGTCCTGCCACGAAGTCGGCGATCTCCACCGTCCCGTCCGGGTGCAGGACGGCGGGTGGCAGGTGGCCGGCCCGGGCCATCGAGCAGCGCCGGGAGACCGGGTCGTAGATCGCGTACAGGCAGGTCGCGCCGGTGATCGGGGCCTGGTCGCCGGTGCCGGCCTGCTCCTGGTCGATCCGGTTGACCAACTCGTCCAGGTGGCCGAGGAGTTCGTCGGGCGGCAGATCGAGGGAGGAGAAGTTGTGCACCGCGGTGCGAAGCCGGCCCATGGTGGCGGCGGCGTGCAGGCCGTGCCCGACCACGTCGCCGACCACCAGGGCCACCCGGGCGCCGGGCAGCGGGATGACGTCGAACCAGTCCCCGCCGACGCCGGCGTGCGCCGGAAGGTAGCGGTAGGCCACGTCGAGGGCGTTCTGCTCCGGCAGGCTGCCCGGCAGCAGGCTGCGCTGCAGGGTCACGGCCATGGTGTGCTCGCGGGTGTAGCGGCGGGCGTTGTCGATCGAGACGGCCGCCCGGGCGACCAGCTCCTCGGCGAGCGAGCGGTCCTCCTCGTCGAAGGTGCCCCGGCCGGTACCGCGCCAGAAGGTGGCGATGCCGAGGACCGCGCCGCGGGCTCGCAGCGGCACCGCGAGCAGTGCGTGCACGCCCTCCTCCCGCACCCGTCGCACGAGCGCCGCGTCGTACTCCTGCCAGGCGTTGAGGGCGTCGGTCAGATCGCGCTCGACCACCGGCCGGCCGCTCTCCAGACTGCGGGCGCGCGGGGTGCCGGGTACCACCGGGACCTGCTCGCCGACCGGGTAGAACGGGGCCCCGGCGCGGATGCCGCTCAGTCCGGCGCGGCGCATCTGCGCTCCCGGCTCGGGTTCGTCCCCGTGCAGGACGGCCTCGGCGAGGTCGACCGTGACGTAGTCGGCGAAACCGGGGACGGCGGCCTCGGCCAGCTGCTCGGCGGTACGGGAGACGTCCAGCGTGGTGCCGACTGCCAGGCCCGCGTCGTAGAGCAGCTTGAGCCGCCGCCGGGCCAGGTCGGCGGTGCCGGAGAGCGCCCTCAGTTCGGTCGAGTCGCGCAGGGTCACGACCAGGCCGGGGGGGCCGCCGTTGCGGTCGGTGGGGCGGACGTTGACGGCCAGCAGCCGGGCTCCGGCGGTCACCACCTGGTCGGTGACGGCCTGTCCGGAGGTCAGCATGGCGGCCACCGGGAGGTCCAGACCCAGCTCGGTGACGTGCCGGCCCTCCGGGTCGTCGGGAAGCGCGAGCAGGCGGCCGGCCTCGTCGTTGGCGAGCAGCAGGCGGCCGTCCCCGCCGATGATCAGCACGCCCTCGCGGACCGAGTGCAGCACCGCGTCGTGGTGCTCGTACATCCGGGTCAGCTCGGCCGGGTCGAGGCCGCGGGTCTGCCGTCGCAGCCGGCGGTTCACCAGCGCGGCGCCGGCCAGCGCCAGGGCAAGCGCCGCCGCCGCGCTGCCGAGCAGGATCGGCAGGTGCCTCGCCGCGCTGTCGCTGACCCGGCTGGTCCGGATGCCCGCCGAGACCATGCCGACCACCTGGCCGCCGCTGTCGGTGACCGGTACGACGGCCTGCACCAGGTGGCCGATGGTGCCGTCGACCTCCTCGGTGATTGACTCACCGGCCAGCGCGGGGGCGGTGGTGCCGACGAACTTCTTGCCGATCCGGTCGGGCATGGGGTGGGTGTAGCGGATCGCGTCGGTGTTGAGCACCACGATGAAGTCGACACCGGACTTGACCCGGGCCTCTTCGGCAGCCGGCTGGAGGATCGCGGTCGGGTCGGGCGCGCGGAGCGCCGCGACGATGCCCGGGGAGGCCGCGAAGGTCTCGGCCACCGCCAGTGAGCGGTTACGGGCTTCGGTCGCGCTGTCCTGGCGCGCCTGGAGCACCATCTGCGTGCCCGCCGCCGCCACCAGCAGAAGCACGATCAGCACCTGCAGGACGAAGACCTGGCCCGCGACGCTGCGGGTGCTGAGCGCCGACCGGAGCCGCCCGCGCTTCGGCTGCCCGTGCGGGTGCGCCGGACCGGGGAGTTCACGTCCGCCGTCCGGGCGCGGGCCGGTGGGCTCGGGGACCGACTGGGCCCGGGATCGACCGGAGTTGCGGGCCATACGCCATGTCTACCCCGGTAAGTCGCCCGAGGCCAAGAGATCGCGCACACCGAAGCTCGCGGTGCCTGGTCTCCGCTGCGGCCGAAGCTCGCGCGCGGCGGGTCGAGAGTCGCGCCGGTGGCGGCGGCCGACGCTGGTCAGGCGCAGCTGACGGCGTGCCACCCGGCTGATCCGCAGGTCGAGTTCGGGGTGGCCCTCCGTCAGGCGCGAGGTCAGTTGGCGGGCCAGCGGACGGGGTGGCCGGAGGGGTCGATGGTCAGCCAGGTTCCGTCGCCCAGGGGTGTGAGGCCGTACGAGTCGCGGGTGGTGACGGGGAAGTCGGTGATCTCACCGGTGCGCAGGTCGAGGTGGTGGTGGCGGTGCCACTCCCGCTCGTCGTCGTCGAGGTCCGGGTCGTCGTCGGGGTCGATCTCACCGGCGATGGTGACCAGGACGGTGTCCGGCGTGAGGTAGCCCCCGCTCCACTCCACGTATGCGCCCTCGGGGGCGGGCCCGAAGGCTTCGGCGGGCAGGGTGAGCGTCGTGTCGCCGTCGGGGTAGGTGTGGAACGCGACGTCGGCCTGGCCGTGGTCGACCGTCATGAACCGGCGTCCGTCGGGTGTCAGGTCGATGAGGCACCGGGCGTCCCACGGATAGCGGGTCAGCCGGAGCTCGGCTCCGTCCAGGGCGGCCCGGTAGATGACCGTGCCGTCCTGGCCCTCGCCGATGTCGAGGAGCAGGTGGCCGTCCGAGGCGTTCCGGTACTGCTGCCCGCCGTGCCCGACGGTGTCCAGGTCGGCGCCCGCGATCTGAGCTCCCGTCCCGGCGTCCAGGACGACCCATCGGTCGGGGCCGTCGCGGTCGGCCATCGCGTCGGGCCGGTAGACCCAGACCTCGCGCTCGTCCAGGGAGAGCGCACAGTCCGGCCGGTGCCCGTAGGGCCGGACCGACCGCGGCAGGAGATCGGAGCGCCAGAGCTCCGTCCCCTCGGCGGCCACGCAGACGACGCTGTTGAGCGTCGTGTACACGGCTCGCCGAAGGTCCGTGAAGACCGCGTAACTCGTCAGCTCGTCGTCCGGACGGGGCCGGAACTCCGCCGTGGGCGACAGCACGCCCCGGGGGTCGGAGGACAGGTCGTAGGCGCGGATCCGCCCGTCGACGAAGCGGGTCTGGAGCGGGGGACAGTACGGAGGAGTGATCACGAGCAGGAGGCTAGCGGCATCGGGTGGGGCGTCAGGAGGTGGGGTTGCCGACCAGCTGGACGGGGCCGTTCAGGGTGTTCGGGGTGCAGCCCGGGGCGGTCAGGGTCAGCTGGTCGCGGGTGTTCACGACGCTGAGCGGGCCGGTCAGGACGGTGCCGCAGAGCTGTACGGTGCCGGCGCCGACGGCCTGGACGGGGCCGTTGAGGTCGGAGCCCTTGACGACCAGGTTGGCGCCGGGGCGGACCACGACCGGGCCGGTCTGGCGGGCGTTGACCAGGCAGGTGGTGCCGGTGGTGACCACCAGCGGGCCGGTGTGGCGGCCGGTGACGGTGGTGGTGCAGGCCGGGCCGGTGGGGACCGTGGCGCGGAAGTCCAGGGCGTAGGCGAGCTTGCCGGGCTTGGCTGCGGTGATCGGTGCGCTGAGCTTGCCGAACTCGCCGCCGGTGGGCTTCTTGCCGGCGTTCCACGGGTCGAGGCGGCCGAGCTGTCCTGCGGTGCGGCCGTCGGCGGTGATGACGGTGTCCGCCGGGAGGGCGGACATGGCCTGGGAGGCGGTGCGGACCGCCGCCAGGTACGAGGCGGAGCTGGTCGGGTCGTACGAGCCGGGGAGGCCGATGCCCTGGCCGCGCAGCCAGTCGCCCCAGGTGAACTCCAGGTACTCGGCGGCGTCGGCCGGCACCGAGTAGCCGATGTCGCGGGTGAAGTAGACCAGGCTGCGGTAGGCGTCGTCGTGGAAGTAGGCCAGGCCCAGGTGCTGCGGCAGCTGCTCGACGGTGACCGGCTGGTTCGTCTCGTCGACCAGGCGGACCCAGTTGTTGGCCTGCATGGCCTGCCAGAACGCGTTCGGCGACAGGTTGCTCAGGTTGGCCTGGACGATCAGGCGGATGTGCAGGCTCGGGCCGCCGTCCGGGGCCTCCAGGAAGGAGGTCAGGGTGTGGTGACCGTCCGTCAGGTAGAGCGCGCCGCCCGGGCCCACCACGACGGTCTTCATCTCGGCGCGGCTGTCGTCGGTCTCCTGGCCCAGCGCGACGGTGCAGGTGAACGTCGTCGGGTCGGCGAGCCGCGCGCCCGGCTGCACCGCGGCGGCCACGCCCTGGCCGTTGGTCTCGCACCAGTCGTCGAAGCGCTTGTTGATGTTCCCGTTCAGCTCGTCCTTGGGCGAGGTGTAGCGGCCGAGCTTGTAGTAGACCTCGTCGTAGCCGACCGCGGACTGAGTGGGACGCACCTGATCGAGCGTCACGTCCAGCAGATCGCCGGGCTGGGCCTGCCGGGCCTGCTGAGCCTGCTGGGCCTGCTGGGCCGCATCCGGTCCGGACACGGTGGCCGCACCGGCGGGGGCGGCCAGGCTGGTCAGACCGCCCAGCGCGAGCATGACGGCCGCGGCGGCGGCGAGCATGCCCCGACCCTGGCGGCGCTGCTGCGGGGAGGGGACGGGGCCGGTGCTCATGGGGTCTCCTGCGGGTCGGCGGCTGATAGCAATAGCTGCTGGCGCATATCCATCCATCACCCGCGGCTCAACCGGTAGCCGCCGGGTGGTCGTGAGATGGCGGGAGTGTGAACCCTGTCCGTCGGGGCCCGGGCCACGGCGGCGACCTGTGCTCCGACGGCACGCGTGAATGGGGCCCGCACATTGTGCGGGCCCCATCACTTGTGGCTGCGTGGATGAGTGGAGTCAGCGAGGCCAGTGGACCGGCGAGGCCTCCTGGTCGTTCSCCCTGACCCACACCGTGGACATCCCGAGCACGGTCCGGATCACCGCGAACCCGCCCTCCCAGCCGCCCGGCAGCCGGATCCGGCCGGTACGGACCGCGCCGCCGGTGAGGCCGGTGTCCGTCGTGTGGACCACACCGGTCCAGCCCGGCAGCCCGATCCGGGGGACGTCGCCGTGCAGCTCGGCCTCCACCTCGATCTCCCGGCCGTCGACCAGCAGCGCCGCAGCTCCTCGGTACGCAGGTGAGTCCATGCCCCCGACTCTGCGCCGACCGGACACCCCGGGCAACCGGTGATCCGTCAGAGCGCGGCGGTCACCACGATCTCGACCAGGACCTCGGGGCGGTAGAGCGAAGCCTGGACGGTGGCGCGTGCGGGAGTGGCGTCGGCGGGGACCCAGCCGTCCCAGGCGAGGTTCATCTCGTCGAAGTCCTTGATGTCCGCGAGGAAGATCTCGGCGCGGAGCACCTTGGTCCGGTCGCTGCCGGTCGCCGCCAGCAGGCGGTCGATGCTCGCGAGCACCTGCTGGGTCTGGCCCTCGACGTTCTGGGTGAGGTCTCCGGCGACCTGGCCCGCCAGGTACACGGTGCCGTTGTGCACCACGGCTTCGCTCATGCGCTTGCCCGAGCCGAATCGCTGGATCATGGTCAGACCTCCGGTAGATCATTCAGGGGAGGCGAGGCTATCGGCCCTGCTGAGCGATCGTCGGTGCTGTCCACATGATGAGGGGACTGCGGGTCGGCCTGACGGTGTGCCAGGTGTCCGCCGAGGGCGGCAGCCAGCGAAAGCACGGTGAGGCCGGCCAGTCCGCGAAGCGCTCCGGCGGTGGTGCAGCCGTGCCGCCGGGCCCGGTAGGAGCCGATCTCCAGGACGGTCGCCGCCACCGCCGACGCCGCGTGCACCAGGCCGAGGCGGCGGCGCTCGGCCGACAGCTCGGCCCAGTCCACCCAGCCCGCCCAGAGGGTCGGGGGGACGGCCGCCAGGCCGAGGCCGGTGAGGCGGCGGGCGGCCGCGGGTGATCGGCCGGTGAGGTCGAGGGCAGTGGCCGAGAGCCAGCAGCCGAGCGGGAGCTGGGTCAGGGCCGGGTGCAGCGGGTGGCCGAGCCAGGCCCCGTGCAGGGCGTCCCGTACGGGCAGTGGCAGTGCGGTGACCAGCCGCCGGATCCGGTCGGAGGCCGGATCGAGGCCGGTCCAGCCGACGGGTGCGTCGAGCCAGCCGGGCAGGGGTGAGCCGGTGTTTCTGTCCATACCGGGCGTCTGGCCCGCCCGGCGTCGCTCAAACTGAGCTGCCCAGGAGTGAGATCGGCGGAAGCGGGCAGACGGCTGGGTCTGGAGGTGTGGATGTCATGGCCTTCTTGATCATTGTTCTGCTGATCGCCCTGATTCTGGGAGGTGCCGGATTCGCCTGGCACGTCCTCTGGTGGATCGCACTGGTGGTCCTGGTGCTCTGGCTGCTGGGCTTCGTCCTCGGCGGCGCTTCGGCGGAAGGTGGCCGACGACGCTGGTACCGCTGGTGAGTTGCGGGGGGCGGTCCGTCAGTGGCCACGGTGGGTGTTGAGCCGTGCGGCCTGGCGGGTCAGGTGGTCGCGTTCGGCGAGGTTGGGGGCTTTTCGGGCGGCCTCGGCGTACAGCCGTGCGGCCCTCGCCAGGTCGCCGTCGCGTTCGTGGAGGTACGCCGCCACCGCCGTGTGGCGGGGCAGTGTGTCGTCCAGTGCCGCGAGTGCCGCCAGCCCGGCGCGCGGTCCGTCGGCCTCGCCGACGGCCACCGCACGGTTCAGCCGGACGACCGGACTGTCGGTCAGCCGCGCGAGTTCGTCGTACCACTCGACGATCTGCACCCAGTCGGTCTCCTCGGCGGCCGGCGCGTCGGCGTGGAGCGCCGCGATGGCGGCCTGGGCCTGGAACTCGCCCAGCCGGTCACGGGCGAGCGCCGCCTGCAGGACCGCGACCCCCTCGGCGATCGACCCGGTGTCCCACCGGCTGCGGTCCTGCTCGGCGAGCGGCACCAGGCTGCCGTCGGGCGTGGTCCGGGAGGCGCGCCGGGCGTGGTGGAGCAGCATGAGGGCCAGCAGCCCCGCCACCTCGGGATGGTCGATGGCGGCCGCGAGTTGCCGGGTGAGCCGGATGGCCTCGGCGGCGAGGTCGACGTCGCCGGAGTACCCCTCGTTGAAGACCAGGTAGAGGACGCGCAGCACGGTGGCGAGGTCGCCGGGCTGGTCGAACCGCACACCGGAGACGGTGCGTTTGGCCCGGCTGATGCGCTGCGCCATGGTCGCCTCGGGCACCAGGTAGGCCTGGGCGATCTGACGGGTGGTCAACCCGCCGACGGCGCGCAGCGTGAGTGCGACCGCGGACGAGGGCGTCAGCGACGGGTGGGCGCACAGGAAGTAGAGCTGGAGCGTGTCGTCCACGGCGGGTGCTGGCCCGGGCGGGGGTTCCTCGTCGACGAGGTCCTCCCGCCGGCGGCGTGCGGCGTCCGCCCGGGCCCGGTCGAGGAAGCGGCGCCAGGCCACCGTGACCAGCCAGCCCTTCGGGTCCTGCGGCTGGTCGCCGGGCCAGACGCGGACCGCCTCGACCAGGGCGTCCTGCATCGCGTCCTCGGCCGCCGCGAAGTCGGCTCCGCGGCGGACGAGGATTCCGAGCACGCTCGGTGTGAGGCTGCGGAGCAGGAGCTCGTCCACCTGGGAGGTCACTCCGTGATGGTGGGGGGCGCGGTGAGGAAGGGGCGCAGCTCGAGCCACTCGTGGATCGGCTTCCCGCCCGCCCCGGGGGCGGCCGACAGCTCACCCGCCAGCTCGACGGCACGCTCGTAACTGTCGACGTCGATCACCATCCACCCGGCGATCAGGTCCTTGGTCTCGGCGAACGGCCCGTCGGTGACCGGCGGCCGCCCCTCGCCGTCGTACCGGACGAACGTCCCCTCAGGAGCGAGCGCCTGGCCGTCGACGAACTCGCCGGTCCCCTCCAGCCGGGCCGCGAAGTCGTGCATGTACTGCATGTGGGCCGAGATCTCCTCCGGCGTCCACTTTTCCATGGGCACGTCGTTGACCGCAGTCGGAGCGCCCCGGTAGTGCTTCAGCAGCAAGTACTTGGCCATGGTGTTCTCCTCAGTGCCCGGGCGACCCATTGTCGCCGCCTTCACCACGGGGACGGAGCCGGACACGGGATCTCGACATCACCGCCCGAACTTTCTCGGATCTCCCTGTGCGGACGCCGACCCGGCCCGGATCCACCCGGGCACGGCGAGTGCGGACTGACCCGGTGTCACCTGGCCCACCTCGTGCGAGTACGAAGGGGTGGCTGGCCCCCGCCGGTCGCCAAGGCGACSGGCGGATGGGCGACTTGAGCAGATTCGGTCGTCTTTGGCTACAGATTCATCAAGATCTCACCCGACGCGTAGCTTTCTTGTCGGCTCACCATCAAGCTCTGGCGAAGCAATCAGCTGCAGTTCCCCTCGACTGGAGTCAGAGTGAGCCCCATCTCCTCTTCTCGCCGCCACCTCGCGGCCGGAGCAATAGCGGTCACCGCCGCCCTCGTTGCCGTCACCGTCCAGACCGGTTCGGCCACCGCCGTCCCCGGCCGCGACGCGGCGATAGCCCAGGCCAAGGTCAACGTCGCCCACGAGGCCGGTACTTTCGGTTTCGGTGCGGGCCAGGACCTTCAGGTCAAGGACGTCGTCATCGACGCCGACGGCACCCAGCACGTCCGTTTCGACCGCACCTACCAGGGCCTGCCGGTGGTCGGTGGTGACCTGGTGGTGCATCAGGACGCCCGCGGCCGCCTCAAGGACTCGTCCCGGGGCAAGGCGCACGACCCCAAGGTCAAGTCCACCGTCCCGGCCGTCCCCGCGCAGGCCAGCGCCAGCAGCGCGCTCCAGGAGGCGGCGGGCATCCAGTCCGCCACCAGCACCCCCGAGTTGGTGATCTGGGCCGCCGACGGCACCCCCCGCCTCGCCTGGCGGACCACCGTCGCCGGGGTCGGCGAGCACGGCCAGCCGGCCGGCAAGGTCGTCGTCACCGACGCCTCGACCGGTGAGCAGATCGAGGCGTACGACGCCGAGCACCAGGCCGTCGGCACCGGGCACTCGGAGTACACCGGCGACATCTCCATCGACACCACCGCGCAGGCCGGCGGCTTCGCCCTGATCGACCCGGTCCGCGGGCACAGCACCAGGGACGCGCTCAACCTCTCCTCGTCCTCGATCAAGTCGACCTCCGGCACGCTGTTCACCGACGCGGACAACATCTGGGGCGACGGCAAGAAGTTCACCGGCGCCCGCGCCACCGCCGCCGTCGACGCGCACGCCAACACAGCCTGGACGTACGACTACTACAAGAACACCTTCGGCCGCAGCGGCATCAAGAACGACGGCAAGGGCGCCACCGTCTTCGTGCACGTCGGCACCAAGTGGGACAACGCCCAGTGGTCCGACGCCTGCTTCTGCATGATGACCGGTGACGGCGACGGCGTGACCGACCCCGAGCAGGTCGACCTCGACACCATGGGCCACGAGATGACCCACGGCGTCACCAGCGCCACCGCCAACCTGCGGTACGCGGGCGAGTCCGGCGGCCTCAACGAGGCCACCAGCGACATCTTCGGCACCATGGTCGAGTGGTACGCCAACAACGCCGTCGACACCCCCGACTACCTGTTCAGCGACCAGTCCACCCCGCCGTGGCTGCGCCGGATGGACAAGCCGTCGCTGGACGGCCGGTCCGCCGACTGCTGGACCCGCAAGGTCGGCCAGCTCGACGTCCACAACTCCTCGGGCGTGGGCAACCACTGGTTCTACCTCGCCAGCGAGGGCAGCGGCACCAAGACCATCAACGGTGTCACCTACAACAGCCCGACCTGCAACAACTCGACCGTGACCGGCATCGGCAACCAGAAGGCCGCCGCGATCTGGTACCGCGCGCTGACCGTCTACATGACGTCCACCACGGACTACAAGGGCGCCCGGGCCGCGTCCCTGAGCGCCGCGAAGGACCTCTACGGCACCGGCAGCACCGAGTACAACGCGGTCGCCGCCTCCTGGAGCGCCGTCGGCGTCAACTGACCCGCGCAGTAGGTGACATGTCGTCCGGGGCTCCTGACGGAGCCTCGGACGGCGTGTCACCCGGGCCGGACTTCCGTACGCGACCGAGCCGGTTCGCACGCTGGATCGAGTGCAACTCGGTAGTCGTGCGTTCAGGACCCGGCGCCAGGTGATAGGACGGACCGAAGCCTGGAGGTGGTCAGCCATGACCCGATACTGCGTCGACCCTGTTCGGCACGAGCTCATTGCCACCTGGGGGATTGGTGAGGGCGATCTGGCGACCCGCGTCGCCACCGTCCCGGTCGGCACCGACCTCGGTGTCCTCTCCCGACTGGCCAGTGTGCTCACCCAGTTGTCCGCGGCGGCCTGGCACACCTACACCCACCCCGCCGGTGCCGGCGGCTCCCTGGAGCCCGACCGCGAGGGGCGGCGCCGCGAGCTGGAACGCACGGCGTTCAGCGACGTGGCCCAGGCGGTCGCCGAACCCAACCTGCCGCAGGGCGGTTCGATCACCGTCTCGTACAGCCCCCTGGTGGAGAACGCGAACCGGGTCGGCCGCGCCCTGCTCGCCCTCGGCCTCCCCGAACTGACCGAGGCGGTGCGCGCCGACGTCGCGGCCGAGCTGGCCGCCGTCGAGCACGCCGAACTCGGCGACCTCACCGGACGCGCCCAACAGGCCGTCCTGCTCAGCCGGGAGGACGCCTCCCCGGTCCAGGTCGCCGCCGCCGACCGGTTGCTGAACGGGAACCCGTTCGGCCCGGCCGCGCTCTTCTCCGACGTCGACCCCACAGCCGCGGCGGTGGCCGCCGCGCACTGGCTGTACGCCGCCGCCGAGGCCGTCTCGGCCGTGACGGGGCATCCGCCCACCGAGGTCATCCAGGAAGCGGACCGCGTCGAGGCCCTGCCCTACGCGACACCGACCCTGGTCCTGGAGCTCCTCGACGCGGGTGCCTCCCCCTACGACGTGGTGACCGGGCTGGTACGCCACGCCCTGCGGATCGCCGACGGCGTACTGCCCGATCCGGCAGCGTTCCGCGAGCAGTTGGAGGAGGCCGAGGAACTGCTGGCCGAGTACACGGCGGACGACGACGAGGAGGGCGACGGGTCGGACGTGGAGCTGCGACTGACGCCGCTGGATCCCAAGCGTCCCGCCCGCGACCTGCTCGAGGACCTCCTCACCGGCATCCAGGGCTGCTGGCTCCTGCACGACGAATACGCCGAACCTGCCGATGCCGAGGGTGGTGCCGACGGCGAGGACGAGGGCGAAGCGAAGGCCGAGCAGAAGCAGAATCACAGCCGCGAGGCCTTCGCCGCACTCATCCGGGCCATCGCGGCGCAGCACCGCGACCGCCTCGTCTGACCGGTAGAGGCTGCCCTTGCTTGCGCGGTGCTCCTGCCGTCGGCCGCCGCAGCCTGGTCGTGTGCTGGGTTCGGCAACCGGTGTGGGGTCGGCCGCGTCCGGGACAGGAGACGGGGCGATCACTTTGGGGGCGTGGTGTCGGCAGGGGTCCAGGGCAGGGCTGTTGGTCGGGTGTGGGTGTTGGTGCGGGTCCTGGCGGCGCTGGTCTTTGCGACGGGCGGTCTGCTCCTGGCCAGCGACCGTGTCATCGAGACGTGGCACTGGTGTCTGACACAGGACCACGAGCCCGATCCCGACCAGTTCACGGCGACCGTGTTCGCGTGGGCCGTCATGATCACCGTGCTGCTCGTGCTCGGTGCGGTCCTGCGTCGGCTGCCGTACAGCTCCTGGTATCTCCTGCCGGCCCTGGCTGTCGCGGCCGGCCTCCTCGGCTGGCTCTACGTGATCGGGATGGGATCTCCTGCCCCGTTGGGGCCGGGTGATCCGGAGGAGGCGGCGTGCTGGACGATGCCGATCTTTCCCTTCGTGGGCTGAGTCGCCGACAGAGGATGCTGCAGCACACGCATGAGTCGCGAGCGCGCACCGTGGGGAGGCAGATGGCCGCGCCCCCTCGAACTGACCCGTCGGCTGCGCTCGGCTCGTCTGCGATGACAGGAAGTTGCCTGGTGGCAGGGGGTGTTGCAGGCAGGGCTCGGCGCGGAGACTGAGAAGTAGGGGCGCACAGAGCCGACCCCCGGGAGGCGTCATGAGCATCCAACCCGCCTGGCACCGGTTCGGAGCCGGTGCCGCTTGGCGCACGATGGCGGTGATCACCGCGCTCGCCAGCGCGGCTGCGCTCGGCACCGTTGTCCCCGTCACGGCCCAGGCCGTCACTCCCGCCCAGCAGGGCCAGCTGTATTCCTGGATCGACGGATGGGGCGGCGGCACCGTCACCAGCCAGCCCGCCGGGATCGACTGCCACCAGAGCGCGTGGGATCCGTACGCTCCGGATGCCACCTACCAGCCGCCGCCGGCCGGCTCCTGCGCTGCGGTCTTCCCGGTCGGCACGTACGTCACCTTCACCGCGACGCCCGACCCCGGCTCGTACGTCAACGGCAGTCCCGACCCGGGCAGCTTGACCGTGCGGCTCGGCTACAACAGCGTCTGGGCGATGTTCTGCCCGGAGGACAACCTCTGCTCGAGCTGGTAGCAGCGAAGGACCACAGCCCGGATCAGCTCGATCGACGGCGGCCCGACGGCTAGCGTACGCACCGCGGCCTTCGGGCCCGGGTGCGCTACGCCTGAGGCATTTCGGCCGGCGCCTGCGGATCTCGGCGGGTGGAGTCGTGGTAGCAGCGGTCGGAGCAGAAGCGGTCGCGGCGGCGGATGCCGGGATGGTCGTACTCGCGGCCGCAGCGTACGCAGATGCGGTGCGGGCCGTGCGGGGCGGTGATCAGGCCGAGCTCGGTGAGGAGCATGCGGCAGTCCTCGGCGTCGTTGGCGTGGGAGGCGACGACGAGCCGGGCGTGGGCGCGGGTGTCGGCGGTGGCGACTTCGGTGACGGATTCGAGGGTGTTGCCGAGGGTGGTGAGGTCTCGGCTGGCGTGTGCCATGGGGTGCCCCCGTCGGTGCTGGGGTGCCGGGTGCTGAGTTGGGGCCTGACCGGCCAGGGTACTGCGTGGCGGGCCCCGGCGGAGATCGGGGAGTATCTCGCCACGCGCCCTTGGTATCCGGGTGGGGCCGACAGCCCGGCCGTCAGSCGACCGGGCCGGTCGGCTGACGGGTGATCAGAAGCCGGTGTCGTAGGTGTACCGGGCGCTGTGGTTCAGCATGTCCGCCGGGGTGACGTCGTTCCAGGGCTTCATGGTCTCGTTGAGATCGACGACGTTGGGGGTGCCGGCGGTGGGGAGGTAGCCGGCGGCGGGGTGGCGCTTCTGCCACTCCGACCACAGCTTGTCGATGAAGCAGTGGTGGAGCCAGAAGACCGGGTCGTTGGGCGACATGCCGGTGCTCATCATGCCGCCGACCCAGACGTGCACCCGGTTGTGCAGGTTGACGCCGCGCCAGCCCTCCAGGTTGTTGCGGAAGCCCGCCGAGGTGCTGTTCCACGGCGCGGCGTCGTACTCGGCGATCGCGAGCACGCCGTCCGCCTCGCTGCGGCTGGGCAGTTGGGCGATCCCGGACGCGAGCGAGCGCCGCAGGTAGGGGCGGCTGTCGGGCCGGACGGTGAGCGTCCAGTTGCCGGCGGAGTGGGCGAACGGTCCGGTGGTCACCTGGCCGTCGCTGCTGCGGCCGTTGCCGCCCATGAAGTCGGCGCCCCAGATGGTGGCGCCGGTCGTACGGTCGGCGGTCCAGTCCCAGTACGGCAGGGTGACGGTCGGGTCGACCGCCTGGAGCGCCTGCTCGAACTGGAGCAGGAACCTGCGGTGCCAGGGCAGGAAGGATGGTGAACGGTGGCCGACCCGCTCGCCGTTGTCGGTGTCGCTGACGATGAACGAGTTGTGCGTGCTGACGAACGAGTCGTAGCCGCCGTTGCGCTTGAGCGCGAGCACGGCGTTGACGAAGGCGCGCTTCTCCTGGGCGGTCAGAGTCGCCTGGTTCTTGCGGACTGCCATGAGTCCCCCCTTTGTACGAGTGGTGGTGGTGTGAGCGGCGGCAGCCGGATCAGGCGGCGGCGACCGGGACGAGCGTGGCGCCCTGCAGGTCGGTGACGGCGGCGCGGGCGAGCGCGCGCGGCGTCGGGAAGGTCTGGTAGTGGTTGACGACGCTGATCCAGGTGCCGTCGGCGTTGCGCATCATGTGCAGCTCCTCGCCGTCGATGTGCACGGCGTAACCGGTCCCCCCGGTGCCGGTGGTGCCGTGGTGGTGGCCGCCCCCGCCGACGACCGGCCGGCCCTGGATGCGGCGGCCGTGGAAGAGCTCGTCGAAGGTGTCGGACGCGCCCGGGTCGGCGGCTGTCGCGGACTTGCCGGTCGGGCCGACGACGCCGAGGACGACGGTGCCGGCGGCGGCGGTCAGTGCGACGGCTGCCCCCTGCAGCATCCGACGGCGGGTCAGTTCCGAGGCATGGGTGACTTCGGACATCGGTGGTACCCCCTTGGGCGCCCCGCGGTGTTGGGGCGCCGTTCATGAATCCGTGCAGAAACATCAATCGGAGGGGATTGCATGATCACCCTCGACGTTTCGATGCTTTCAATCCGCGATGGCCTACGGAACTGCCGATCGGCGGGGGTCGAAGGATTGTGGCTGGATCAGGCCACCCGGCGGCCGACCGCTCCGTGGGCCGGCCAGTAAGATCTTCACCGTCTTCACTGAATGATCATCAGAAAGCCAACGATCTTCACGCTGTGCAGTCGGCCCGCCGGAGATCCTGTTCCGCCACGCCCGAACGCGCCTGGCACGGTGACCGGGCTCACGGCGCGAGGATGGCGCGATACGGCTGCCCGACGCGCTGCTCCGACCGGTGGACGGAGATGCTCGGAGTGCTGATCCGAACTGATGAAATGTCGGACGACCACGCGTGGGGTGCTTGGCAGAGCGGGGTGTGCGCCTGAACGTGGGAGCCCTTGAGCACACCCACCACACCTGGAGTACCAGACGTGATCCTCACGAGCGATCCGGTTCACCCCGTCCGCACGGCAAGCGCGTTCACGGTGGGCGCCATCGCCGCCCTCCTCGTGGCCGGGGCGGCCCCGGCGGCGTTCGCCGCGCCCGGCGACAACGGCGACATCAAGGTGCACGAGAGCACCACACCGGCCGACGACCAGCGTGACGAGCCGAAGGTCTGCACCTTCTATCTCGACGCGTTCAACTTCGACACCGTCCAGAAGGTCACCTGGAACATCGTGAAGCAGCCGTCGCCCGACGACCAGCAGGTGGCCGGTGGGGACCTCACGCTGGCCAGCGGCGCCGGCCGGACGGGCGACCTGACCCTGCCGAACGGCATGTACAAGGTCACCTGGACCTTCGAAGGCGAGCAGGGCAGCGCCAAGCACAAGGTCTTCAAGGTCGACTGCCCGCCGGGCGGGGGCGTCGGCAGTACTCCCAGCAGTACTCCCAGCAGTAGCGGCACACCCGGCAGCACGCCCGGTGGCGGGCCGGGCGGCGCGGGCGGCCCTGGTGCGGCCGGTGGCGGCCCGCACGGTGGCGTGAACACCGGTGGTGGTGGAACGTCCCAGGGCCTCAACGCCGTTGAGGTCGGCGCCGGTTCGGTGCTGCTGGCGCTCGCTGCGGGCTTCGGGGTCCGCGCCGTCCGCCGTCGCGCTGCCCGCAATGCCGCATCCTGACGTTCGGACCCGAGGCCTGAGCCGCCGTGGCCGCGGGCGGCTCACCGCCGCGGTCGTGGCGCTCGCCCTCCTCCTCGGCGGCTGGCTGGTCAACGACGGCGTCCCCGGCGACGGCCCGCCCCCGGTCG